>JBEKUT010000115.1:0-16858 GCA_049514735.1 Bryobacteraceae bacterium | reverse complement strand
CTTCATGAACTGCCGGATGAGGACGTCGTTGAGATTGTTGGGAATCCCCCACAAAAAGAACAGCGCCGTTACGAGCAGGAACGGCGCCAGATTCTCGCGTGCGAACAGCCGATGGCGGGGGTGTTCGCCGGGCGTCAAATGGTTGGTCTCGGACAGAGAGCTCAGGTTCATATCAGTTTCGCGGAACGATCATCATATCGTTACAGTTAAGGTTAATATAGTCAACGCCCCGCTGGCTGCTGCCCCGCGGGACTCGTAAAGCTGTGCCTCTCGACGATGCCTTTCCCTTCCCGCACCACGATCCACTGGCCGGCGTCGACACCATGCAAGGTTTCATAGGTTCCCTGCGGCCAGCGAATTTTTACATCCGCCTTCGTCTCATTGCCCAAGCCGAAGTGGACGCGAAAATCGCCCTGCGAAATATGATATCCGCCGCTGCGCACTTCGTCGATTTGTTTTCGTCCTCCCGCCGTGACCGTGATGCGCGCACCGACGGCATCGCGGCCGCTAGCCGTCACGGCTCGGATCAACAGGGAGTTCCCGCGCTGACCGAAATTCTTCAGAAGCGACGGCGGCTCAAGAAGATTCACGACGACGATTTCCATGGACCCGTCATTATCGAAATCCGCGACGGCGAGACCGCGGGAGGAATGTTTCGCGGTGATCCCCGGCCCACCGGTCGCGGACATATCGAAGAATTGACCGTCGCCGCGGTTCCAAAATAACTGCCGAGGCTGCTTGAACTCTTCACCGATTCCGTACTTTTCGACAAACGGATAAACGTGACCATCGGCGATGAAAAGGTCCTTCCAACCGTCGTTGTCGAAATCGAGAAACGCCGTGCCCCACTTGACGTACTGCGTGTGGACCGCCAGTCCCGCCTTGCTCGTGACATCGGCGAAGATGCCATCGCCGAGGTTTCGATAGAGCGTATTGGTGTCGTTCGAAAAGTTGGTTTTGAAAATATCGAGGTAGCCGTCGCCGTCATAATCGGCGGCTGTGGCGCCCATGCCTGCTTGCTCCCTGCCGTCTTCATTGAAGGCCAGACCGCTCGACAATCCCATTTCCTCAAACGTCCCGTTGCGCTTGTTGTGGAAGAAGAGACTGGGCGTGGAATCGCAGGTCACGTAAAAATCTGGCCATCCGTCATTATCGAAATCTCCGGTCAGCACCGTGAAGCCGTAGTATTCGCGCGCCGTTTCCACGCCGGCTTGCTTGGTCACATCGGTGAAATGGCCATGCCCATCGTTGTGATAGAGGGTCATCGTCTCGCCCTTCAGACCGCGCGGGCCGCAGGGGACCGGAATACCTTTCCAGTTGCAGCCGCTGCTGGTGCGCGGACGCGGCGTCTCCTGGGCGTTGAAGTCGATGTAATTGGCGACGACGAGATCCAGGTGACCGTCGCGGTCGTAATCGATGAAGGCGCAGCCCGTGCTCCAGCGCGATTCCGGACGATAGAAGCCGCGCTCGCGCGTTTCATCGCGGAACGTCCCGTTTCCCCGATTGTGCAAGAAGACGTTGTGCCCCCATTGGCCGATGAAAAGATCGACGTGGCCGTCGTTGTCGACGTCGCCGGCGCAGACGCCCTGGCCCCATCCGGTGTGACCTATGCCGGCTTTCTCCGTGACATCTTCAAATTTCAATCCGCCGAGATTGTGATAAAGGTGAGGGGTCAGCGGCGCGGTGCCTGGCTTTAGTCGATCGCCTTGCACCAGAAAAATGTCCGGCAGGCCGTCGTTATCGTAATCGAGCACGGCCACTCCGGTGCCCGTGTTCTCGACCACGTAGGTCTGATCCATTTCACCGGAAACCACTACTGCGTCGAGCCCGGCTTGAGACGCGACGTCCCGAAAATCCGTGAGGGGAGCCTTCATGCCGCGCGGCAGCGGGCGTACGGGTTGATCGGTTGCGCCGGAAGAAGCCATCTGCGACAGGGCCTTTCGCGGCAGCATAAAAAGGCAGAGCAAAATTCCGATGCCCGCGCCGGCAACAACGGTGGCGCGGCGGCGTCCATTCATCACTTCGCCTGGGCTCTGGTAGCGGCGTCACTCGACTTCGTGCGCGCGCGGGCGATCAGCGTTAGAGCGCGTTCGATCTCCGGATCGCCCGGACGCAAGCCCTGCGCGAAGCGAAGCTCCTTCTCACCTGTGTCGAGATTGCCCGCCTGGCATTGAATCAGACCGAGCTTCTTGTGAAGCTCCCCTTTCACGCCACAGTCGCCGCACGCTTCGATGGCCTCTTTCAATTGCCGGATCGCTTCGGGCGTCTGATGCGCTTGCATGGATGCGACGGCGTCATTCGCGAGAGTCTCCGCGCGGTCCACGATGCGTCTCTGTTTCTGTACCGTGGCGAAACGATTCATCAGACGGCCGGCTTCCGCCGCATCGGCCGGACGCACGGCGCGCGAGAGGCTCCACAAGGCCTGCGTGTAATCCGGATCGATTGCGATCGCCTGCTTCCAAGCTGCTATCGCCTCCTGCTTACGCGATTCGTGTTCCAGACTCTGGCCGAGAACATACCACGCAACCTTGTTGCGGGGTTGCAGCTTCACAACCGTCTGAAGTAGAGGAATCGCGCCTTTGTCGTCGCCCGCCTGCTTTTCAAGCACGCCTAGAAAATAGTGAGGCTCCGGCATTTGCGGGTCGAGCTTGCAGGCGGTCTCGAAGTCAGGCCGCGCTTCCTCTGTGCGGCCCAGGTCGAACAGAACGCGGCCATGATTGAAGTGGGTGACGGCTGACTGCGGTGCGAGTTGAACTGCTTGCTGCGTTTCCGAGAGAGCGCCGGGCAAATCGTAACTGTCGGCCAGCGCGATGGCCAGGTCGAGGTGCGCGCCGGCCGAGTTCGGGGCCAACGCGATTACCTTTCTCAGCAGCGCAATGCCTTCCTCGCTCTTGCCGAGACGCGCTTTCACCTTGCCTGCAGCCGAGAGAACGCGGAGGTCATCCGGGGCCAGTTGCAGAGCGTTCTCTAAGGCGATTTCCGCGTCCGCGAACCTCTGCTGCTCCGCAAGAATTAGCCCGAGGTTCAAATATCCCTGCGTGTAGTTCGGATCGTCCTCGACGGCCTGCCGAAAAACTTTCTCGGCGTGCGCATTATCGCCTTTGAGGGCGAAGACCATGCCGAGATTGCCCTCGGCCGAGATGAGCTGCGGATCGATTGCGAGCGCCGCTTCCAGCCATTTCTGCGCGGAGTCGAGTTTGCCCGCCGATAAATCGAGCAGGCCCAACTCTCCCCGAGCGACGGCCATTTTCGGATCCATCGCGGCGGCCTTTTCAAGCGCCTTTCGCTCGCCTTCGGCGTCATGCGCAGCGGCCAAGGCCAAGGCCAGATTGTATTGCGTGCGCGAGTTCTCCGGTTCCAGCTCCAGCATCTGTCGATAGGCTTCGGCCGCACGCCCCGGTTGATTGGCTTGCAGAAATTCGTTGGCTTCGTTGCCTCTTGCGGCCAACTGATTCACTTTGAACTCTTCCGACTTGCTCTCTTTGAATTTGTCTGCAATTTCGCGCGACCGTGCGGTCTCGCCGAGTGTGCGCAGGACCTGCGCCAGTTGAAATTGCGCCGAAGAATCCGTTGGTTTTAGCGCTACAGCTTTCTCCAGATGCGCGAGCGCCTGCTTCGGCTTTCCATTGCGTACCTGCACGAACCCGAGCTGGTACTGCGCCAGAAAATCGTTGGGATTTCCGGCGACCGCCCGTTCGAGTTCGACCTCCGCTTTCTCGTATTCTCCGAGGCCTTTGTAAACAGCGCCCAGCAGATCGTGGCCTTCGGGATCGGCCGGTTTGCGGCGCACATAATCCTGCGCGGGCGCGAGCGCGTCCTGAAATGCAGCGACGGAAACCAGGGCATTGACCCTGGCGAGCAGCGCCACCATATCCTGCGGATCAAGGCGGTTTACCTCGGTGTACTCGTCGGCAGCTTCCCGGTAGCGGGATTCGGCTGCATAGATATTTCCGAGAGTGAAATGAGCCGCTTTCATGTCGGGATGGTGGTGGATGAGATCCTGCAAAATGCGGATGGCTTCTTTGGCTCCGGCGATCTTGGCGCCAATGACGCCCGCCGCTTCCTTCACGCCCGCATCCTCATAGGTAGCGGCGCCCAGCGAAAGCTGTATGTCCGCGGAGTCGGGCTGAATCGCGAGCGCCTCATTCCAATAGCGGAGGGCGCTGTCATAGCGGTGTTCCAATGCCAGAACCTGGGCCAGGTGGTCCAGTGCAAAAACGGATTTCGGATCGATCTTGAGACTGTCCCGGAACGCGGCCTCCGCTTCGGCGTTCTTGCCCAGGTCCATCAGGGCGGAACCGAGCGAGTTGTGCGCCGCCACCATGTCGGGCTTGCTTTTCACAACAATCCGAAACTCTTTCACCGCGGCCGTGAGTTGGTTCATACGTACGTGAGCCACGCCGAGGTCGTAATGCGCTTCGGAAGAGCCTGGCTCCAGGCGGACCGCCTCCTCGAACGCCGCCAGCGCGCATTTCATATCGCCGCGGTCGGCAAACCACGCGCCGACTGCATCGTAAACGCGGGCGGAGGATTCGTCGTGGATAGCTTTCAGCAGGCCGGGCGATGCCTTGCATGTCTCGGGCAATTGCTGCGCGCAGGCAAGCGGAATAACTGCCCAAAGGACCAACTTCATGACACCAGTATAGGTCTGCGTTCTCGTTAACGGCATCGATAACTTACTTCGGTTCCTCAATAGTAACGACTTGATCCGCCCGAACGTTCTCCAGAACTTGCCGGATGCCGGAGGGCCAACGAATCTCGATTTCCCGCGCGATCTCCGATACGCCTAATCCGAAGTGAACCCGGGGATCGCTGGACGCCGCGTAACCGGTACTGGTAGTGACCTGGTCGTACTGAATCTGACCGTCGGTGGTAGTCATGCGGACCCGCGCGCCGATTCCCATGCGGTTGCTTTTTGTGCCCACGAGCTTCAGGAGCAGCCAGTGGTTATGGTTCTCCGTGACATTGCGTAGCACACGGGCAGGCTTGCCCAGGGCAGTGATCACGAGATCGATTCGGCCGTCGTTGTCCAGATCTCCACAGGCGAGTCCACGATTGGGCGCGGCTCGGACCAGATCCGGGCCGGCCGTCGCGCTGACATCTTCAAATTGTCCATTGCCGAGATTCCGAAAGACCGAGTTCGGCTCGGCGAAATGAAAATGCCTGGAGACGGCATCAATGTCGTCCATGACATTACCGCGGGCGACGAACAAATCTTTCCAGCCGTCATTATCGAGATCGGCGGCGCCGTTCGACCAACCCGACATCTCTCGGGTCATTCGCGCGATTCGGCTGGACTGGCTGGCATTCACAAACTGGCCTCCTCCGCGATTCAAGAAAAGGGGGAAGGTCTCATTCTCGATCGCGGTGTGCCAGATGTCGGGCAAGCCGTCGTTGTTCAGGTCGCGAAACTCCGCTCCCATGCCGGCGAGGGCGACGCCATCTTCGTTGTAGGCGACGCCCGCCTGGAACGCAACTTCCTCAAACTTCTTCCCGCCCAGATTATGAAACAGAAGGTTCGGACTGTTATCGTTCGCGACGAAGATGTCCGTGAAACCGTCGCCGTCATAGTCGGCGAAAACGACGCCCATGCCCTTGCCCTGGACAGCGGCGATACCCATCTGCTCCGAAACATCGGTGAACGTTCCGTCGCCGTTGTTGCGATAGAGCGAATTTGGAAGCGGCGCGAAACTGTTCGGATGACAATAGCCGCGGCCATTCAGACCGAGGCAAGAGGGCTCATGCGCCAGATTCCAATCACAGTAATTCGAGACAAAAAGGTCAAGCAGTCCGTCGTTGTCGTAATCAAACCAGCCAGCGGAGATTGACCACATTTTCCTGCCATGCAGGATTCCGCCGCTTACGCCCGCTTTCGCGGTGACGTCTGTGAATGTTCCGTCACCGTTATTATGGAAAAGCTGGTTCCCATTGACATTGGCGAGGAATAGATCGGGCCGCCCGTCGTTATCGTAATCGCCCGCAGCCACGCCCATGCCATAGCCTTTTCCACTCACGCCCGCCTTCTCGGTGACATCCGTGAACGTTCCGTTGCCGTTGTTGTGGAACAGGCGATTGTAGTATTTCGGCCCCGTCTTAACGAGCGATGGCATCTCCGCGCCATTTACCAGATAGATGTCGAGCAGGCCATCGCCATCGTAATCGAACAGCGCGATTCCCGCCGGCATCGTTTCCGGCTGGTGCTTCTGCGGCGTGGGACAGTTCTCAGTGACGAAGTGAACGCCGCCGGACTCGGCGATGTCCTGAAAGCGGATGGGAGACGTCGACGGAACGAACGCGGCCAGAGCCAATGCGCTCAAGACAAGTGCGCAGACGATTCGCATAGGTCAGCGGCTTCCCTTCGACGCAGGTTCGTGAACCGTGAGAATCCTGTCAATCGCGGGATTGTCGATCTTCTGAACGATCCCGCTGGGCCACGCGATTTCGAGCGATCGAACTGACTTGTCCGCGCCCAGGCCGAAGTGAACACGCTTGTCGCTGGAGGAGAAATAACTGCCTCCGGTGGTAACCGTAGAGTATTGATTTGCACCCGATTCGCTCACAAGGTGGAGACGCGCTCCGATGCCGTCGCGGTTGCTGACGGCGCCAATCGTGTTGACGGTCAACCAGTGATTACGGCTGCCCTGATTGTGAAGAAGCATGGGTTTCGCATCAAGACAACTGACAACGATGTCGATCTGACCGTCGTTATCGAGATCGCCGAAAGCGGCTCCTCTGGCGGCCTGCAACGTCCGGAACGGTGCGCCGCTCTGGGCGGACACATCCTCGAAGCGACCCCTCACATTGCGTAGAAGCATTAGAGGTTCCAGATAGCGAACGTTGCCCTGGAAGTATTCGATGTTGTCCATAACATGCGACTGCGCGACAAACAAATCCTTCCAACCGTCGTTGTCGTAGTCAATCAGCCCCGTACCCCAACCTGAGTGCGGCATGGTCACACGGGCGATACCGGTACGACCGGAGACATACTCGAACGTACCCTTCAAATTATGGAAGAGAGCGTACTTCTGATTGGCCAAGTCGCCGATGAAGATATCCGGCCAACCGTCGTTATCGTAGTCCTCGAACGAGACGCCCATCCCAGAAAAGGCGCGGCCATCTTCGTCATACGCGAGCCCCGTCTGCATTCCGGTTTCCGAGAATGTGCCATCGCGATTGTTGTGAAACAGTTGCTCCGCGATGGCGTCGTTCGCCACCAGGATGTCCGGCCAGCCATCCTGGTCATAGTCGTTGAAGGCGCTCCCGAGGCCTCTTCCAGGCGACGCGGCGATCTTGGATTTTGCACTTACATCCGTGAACGTGCCGTCGCCATTGTTGTGATAGAGAAGATAGGTTGCAGACTTGAAAACGTCGGGGTGACAGTAAGCGGGCTGTCCGCGGTCCGGAGCGCCGCACGGCATGTTCTTCGAAAAATCCCAATCCAGATAACGCGCCACAAACAGATCCAGATAGCCGTCGCGATCATAGTCCACAAAAATAGCGCTGGACGACCAGCCGCCCGCAGCTACACCGGCTTTGTCAGTGACATCGGTGAAGGTGCCATTCCCATTGTTGTGATACAAGATATTTCGCCCGTAGTTAGTCACATAGATATCGGGATAGCCGTCGTTATCGAAGTCTCCCACCGCGACGCCCATGCCGTAAGAGTGACCGCGGAGTCCGGCCTTCTCCGTGACGTCCGTGAAGGTACCGTCTCCGTTGTTGTGGTACAGGCGATTCCAATATGCTGGATTAGACTTGTCCGGCTTTGCTCCCGGCGGCATCGGATTTTCGAGGTGCGCCCCATTTACGAAGAACAAGTCTTCTAACCCGTCGCCGTCATAATCCAGCATGGCAACTCCGCCAGGCATCGTCTCGATGAGATATTTCTGTGACGTACGTGATGAGCGTAGCAGGAAAGAGATACCGGACTTCGCAGTCATATCGGAAAAGACAGGCAAGGGCTGCCGTTCCACCTCCGCCGCGCCAGACAACACGAAGCCCGCGATGCACAGAGTCGAAAGCGCGCAGAGAACACTTGACCGGGCTTGCGGGCGGCTCATACGAGATAACACCAGCGTACCCTCAACCCGTAAAAGTAGAAACGGCGTCAATGCCAGGCTGAGTGCTCGGCATTGACGTCGCAAGAAACTCAGATAAAAGGTGTTGCGCGCAGAAGACCGCGCCCCTGAAGAACATATACGATTGGGGCAACCGCTCCCTGCCGGTCACGGCTCGGTTACGGGTCGAAATTCTTCATCAACATTGGTGGCCCGCAGGGCCATGGGCACTCCCTTGCGGTCACGGCTCGGAAGAGAGCGCCCTGTTCAGAAGTAGAACTTCAAGCCCATCTGTAACTGACGCGGCAGGCTGGCAGGCGCTGCCGAGGTCACTCGGCCTGCGTTCACGTTGTCTATATTGTTGTTCGGAGTGTTGAAGATAACGTTGTTGAAAACGTTATATGCCTCCGCCCGGAACTCGAAGTATCTGCTCTCGCCGAGCCCGATACGGAATTGGCGGAACAGGGAGATATCGACGTTCTTCCCCCAGTCCGAGTACAACTGGTTGGGTCTGTAGTTGCCGAATGTGTATGGTGACGGATCGCCGAAGGCCGCAACATTAAACCACTGCGCTACGGTGTGGCCCCCGGAGTTTGGACTGCCCACAAGGTTGGCCCACTCGCTGTTCAGGCCGCCGTCGTTCAGAATTGAGGTGTTGGAGAACACTCCGTAAGGGATGCCCGAATGGAGGCTCACGATGCCGTTGAATTGCCATCCACCCAGCACATAGCCGACAAACTTGTTGCCGCCGGAGCCGGGCTTCCCGAATGGCGATAGCGCAGTGAATGAGGCGGTGAAAACATTCGGCTGGTTGGTATCGGATACCATCCAGTTCGAAGTGCGGTTGTAGACGTTCTCTACTTCGCAGGAGGCTCCGATTCCGCAGTTATCGTCGGTTGAGCGCGACAGCGTGTAGGACACCTGGAACGACAGATCGTGGCTGAATCTTTTATTGACGGAAACCTGCAGCGCATTGTACCGGCTGGCGCCCACGCTCTGGTCGAACCATTGCGGCAGCATGTACGGGAAGGGCTGACGCGGGGTCACAGGACCCGCGCCAGGAAGGGCCACATTCTCCACGGGGCCCCAGTCAAGACGCCGGCCCACTGAACCCACATAGTTGGCATCGATAATGGTGTTGGCAGAGAGTTGCCGTTGGACGCCGAAGTTCCACTGATCCATATAGGGGGACTTGAAATTCGGATCCACCATCCACTGACTCACTTCTGAGAAGGTGGACACGGGATAAACCAAGCCGCCTCCGCCGCCGAGGCCCAACGGATTCGTCATGTTTGCCGTGATTGCATTCTGGTTCAGGGTCGGGTTGTTAATTGTAGCTACGGCCGGCCAGTTGCCGCCGAAATTCTGGGCCAACTGAGTAATTCCGCCCCACATGTCATAGAAGCGGCCATAACCGGCGCGAAGAACCATTTTGTCGGTGAGCCGATACGCGAGGCCGAGCCTTCCGGACCAATCTCCGAAATCGTTCTTGAGAATCGCGTGATTCGAGCCAGCAACGGTCACGTTCGCGGGAAGCTGTCCCGGTCCGTATGGGTCGGGGCTTTGAGCAAACGTGTCGCCGGAAGAAGGTTGTCCGACGAAGGTCCCGTTGGGCAGGCAGGGCGCCCCAACGCTGGCCGAACAATTCGGCGGAACAGCCGTCAGAATGTACTGCCCGGTAAGCGGGTTGGCGTCGCCGGTGTAGAGATCCTTGCCCTGACCGTAGATGGGCCAAAGTCTGAGGTCATAACGCACTCCGACATTGATGGTCAGCCTGTTTGTGGCTTTCCACTGATCCTGGACGAAAAAGGCGTCCATCCAGCCGCCCTTGGCGACTTCGTTGACATTCCGGAGGGCGGCCCCGTCGGGAGCTCCCGTCAGGAAAGAAGCCCACGAATTGCCGCCGATGCCCTGTTGAGCGCCCAAGCCCGCGGTCTGCGTCTGCGCGAAGCCGATGGTGTCGTATCCGATAGGCGAATGGAAGTAGTTGGTCTGAACACTTCCGCCGATTTTGATGGTGTGCTTGCCGACGATCTTCGAGAAGTTGCCACCATACTGCCAGACATTGCCGAGAGTGGTGCCTTGCAGCGCTGAATTCGGCCATGACAAATAGCCGGGGATGGAATTTATCATCGGCGCATATTCTTTGCCATTCAGAGTCTCGAAGGTGGTGTTCATGCCGAGGCCGTTCACCTGACTGAGGAACGAAGCATTCATGCCGGGCACGTTGGCGACTTCGTTATCGAATCCAAAGTTCCTCCCGAAATAGACTTCCATGACCGACGTAGGGCCGAAAGTGTGGGTCTCATGGATGGCGTAGTTTTGTCCGTAAATGTCGTCGTTGTTCGCGCCAATCACACTTTGCGGAAGTAACTCGGATTCCTCGTACTGACTGTAGCGGAACATGAGCTGGTCTTTATTTCCGAAATACTGATCGGCGCGGATCTGACCGGTGTCGTTAGTGACGACCTGGCGTTCCGGCAAATAGATGTTGTTGCCGTTAATGAGCGCGCCGGCATGCGGGACCAGGCTTTGATACAACTGAGAGACCGGACTGATCTCACTCGCCGGGATGATGTTGCCGGGGAAGGGATTGCGCGAATAGGTGTTGGTAGCGGCGTTATAGGTGGTGCTGTTGGGATCGTAAATAGTGACGCCAAGAGCGCTGAAATTGCCATTCCGTTCCGCATCCGTGGGTCCCAATGCACCGCCTTCTTGAGACACGTGCTGCCGGTAGCCTTCGTACGCGCCATAGAAAAAGGTGCGATTCTTGCCGTTATAAAGCTTGGGGAGTGAGATGGGGCCGCCGCCGGCCACGCCAAACTGGTTTTGGCGTAGCGGAGGGAGTGCGGCGTTAAAGAAGCCGCGGGCATCCAAATCGGAATTGCGGAGGAACTCCCACAGCGTGCCGTGATACTGGTTCGTACCGGACTTGCTGACCACGCTGATGATACCGCCCATGACGCCGCCGTACTCGGCGAGATCGTTGTGGTCCTGGGTCTTAAATTCCTGAATGTTGTCGACCACTGGGGCGAAGTTATAGGTTGTCAGGAACGTGTTCAGGTCGTTGATTCCATCGAGCTCGTAGTAATTGCTGCGGACGCGCGCGCCATCGATGGAAGGGAAGGCCGCAACCCCGATCGCGGCTCCCGCGAAACCGCCGCCGCCGGCTCCAGCGCCGGTGCCGCTCTGGTCTCTGTTGACGTTAGCGACGCCAGGAGTGATGGTGAGCAGTTGCGTGAAGTTCCGGCCGTTCAGAGGCAGGTCGTTGACTTGCTGCGTCGTGACCACGGTGCCGAGCTCCGAAGTGGACGATTCCACTGCGGCAGCGACCGCATCGACCGTTATACTCTGCTGGGATTCGCCGACTTTAAGGTGAAAATCGAACGAGGCGGTCTGGTCCACTAGCAATGTGACGGCCGTTTGCGTCACGGTGGCGAAGCCGGCCGCGCTGGCTTGTACTGTATAGACACCGGGCACGACGTTGAGAAAAGCATATGCACCGTCGCTGTTGGCTCGGCTGCTGCGTGTGACTGCGGTGTTTACGTTGGTCAGGTTGATTTGCGCGTTGGGGATAGCGGCCCCGGTCGGATCCGAAACAATCCCGTTGACAGTTGCGGACGCCTCCTGGCCCAGGGCGGCCGGCGACGCCAAAGCCCAAAGGGCGAGAAGGATCACAAGCACGGTCAGGTTACGAGACCTCGACCGGTGTTCTTTGGCTAACATTGCCATAGTTTCTCCTTACGTCGATTTCTTCAACAATCACGTTCGGCGAGGCGGCGGTCATCCGAACACCTGAACGCGGTGCCCCAATCTGCCAGACAAGCTGATTACCAGACCCCTCAACCCACCTTCAAAACTACTCAAACTGTAGCGCTATTCACGATTACGGTGACTGTAGCGTTAACGTATATAGCGGAATTATACTAGTGCCCTTTCTGGGCGTCAAGCCTAAATCGTTTGGAACCGGCAAAAATGTGAAGCCATCTGGGTGTTTGCAGAGTGCTCCAGGATGCAGTGGTAGCGCTTACACAAGTGCTCGAGAAAACGCCGCCTCCGAACTTCCGTGGGCTGTGAAGTTAGTGTGGTCATTCGGTCCGTAGCGCTATAACGCTAACGCTGTGATCCACAGGCGCTCGAGGGACAGGTCACGACTGCTAGCAAGCAGAAAACAGACGACGAAAACGATCGTCTGTTCTACCCGCTCGGACTCGGCATGATTCGCAGGCCCATGGCATAAGGCCCCGGGGCGTTTCCGGCGTTCACCACCAGATCCGAGCGCGCTGCTCAAATTTGCTGTCTGGAATCGTGGCAACGCCAAGCACGGTGCGATGAAACGTCCGTCTGTCTAACTACATCCTCGGCAGATGTCCGCTTGCTCACGCGCGCCGTTCTGGAATGCGCGCAGAAGACCGCTCCCCTGAAGAACATATACGATTGGGGCAACCGCTCCCTGCCGGTCACGGCTCGGTTACGGTTGGTGGCCCGCAGGGCCATGGACACTCCGTTGAAGAACACGTCGAGAAAATCACGGGCTATTTCCGCTTCCTGCCGGGCGCGGCTCGGTTGCGGTCGTTGTTCTTCATCACATTGGGTGGGCCGCAGGCCCATGGGCGCTCCCTTCCGGTCACGACTCGGAACGGTGCCTGTTTAATTCGCGCCGGTGATGCGCAGCGCCACCGGCCCGCCGGCCGGCGGAAAGTGAACTCGTATCCCGTTGCCGGCGCGCTCCCAGCGCAGTTCTTCGGACGAACCCAGCGCGATCACGTGCGTGGAACCTGCCACTGCCACGTCCTGCATCACCCAATCGCCGCGCCGCTGTTCCGGAAAGATCGCATACACATCGCGGCCCTTCGACGTAAAGAACGCTTCGATTACCGCCTGTCCCGGCTTCTTGCGATCCACGTAATCCGTGATCTCGTAGGGTGTGTTGAACTCTTTATTGACGTCCATCTTAGGCACTTCGCCTTCGCTGAACTGCCGCGACTTTTTCCAGGGCTTGGTCCCGTAGATCGCGTCCCCGTTCGTCTTGAGCCACTCACCCATCTGGGTCAGCCGCTCTTCCATGACCACGGGAATGGCGCCGTCCGCCGCCGGCCCGATGTCGAGCAGCAGATTACCGCCGCGGCTTACAAGGTCCACCAGCATCAGGATCAGTTCACGCGGCGTTCGATAATCGCCCAACGATTCATTGCGGTTGTAGCCGTAGGAAAGCCCCATGCCGCGGCTCTCTTCCCAAGGATGCGTGCCGCTGTCCAGACCGGCCGTGTACTCGGTCGTGAAATAACCGCCATGCTTGTGGCGCGTATCTTTCCCCCAGCGGTCGTCGATTACAACTTCGTCCTTGCACGGCGATTCGTTGAACAACCACGCCAGCAGTTCCGGCGCGTGCCACTCCTCACTGTTCAATTCCCATTCGCCGTCGCTGAAGATGATGGAGGGCTTGTAGCGGGTCACCGCATCCTTGAACTGCGGATGCATGTGTCCCAACACGTATTTCTGCTTGTCGGTCACCCAGAGCGGGTTGTACCACTCATAGAGCGAATAGTAGAAGCCCATCTTGAGGCCCTTGCGCCGAACCGCGCCGGTCAGATCGCCCAGTAGATCCCGCTGCGGCCCTGCCGTAACCGCATTCCATGGACGGCCCCAATCGCGGTCGGCCTCGGCGCTCGGCCACAACGCAAATCCGTCGTGATGTTTCGAGGTCAGGACGATATATTTCGCCCCGGATTTCGAAAACACGTCCGCCCAACGGTCCGGATCGAAAAGTTCCGCCTTGAACATCGGCGCGAACCGCGCATATTCGAAATCGGATCCGTAGGTTCGACTGTGAAATTCGACCGTGGCCGCGGCCTTCGACGTCAGCGAATTCCAATACCACTCCGCGTATGGAGTCTGTCCCTTTGCGTGGGGCGGCGCGAACGACGGTACGGAATACACGCCCCAATGGATGAAAATTCCAAATTTCGCCTCTTGGAACCAGGCAGGCGTCGGGCGGCTATCGACGGAGGCCCAGTTCGGTTCATAGTGCGTCTGCGCAGCCAGCGACATGGCGGCAGCCAACAAACAACCAGTTAATTTCATAAAACCGTTATCTGTAGCGCTAGAATATCACGTTTTAGGCGCGGCGGCTGGATTCCCGCACCACCAGCCGCGGCGAAAACAGAATGCGGCGCGGCACGACCGATTCTTTCCTCTGCATTGCATCCATCAGGAGGTCCGCGGCTGTTTGACCGATCAGCGTGCTGCTCTGGTCGATAGTCGATAGCGGCACTCGCAGAAGATCGGAATAATGCACGTTGCCCGCGCCGATTACCGCAAGATCCTGAGGGATCCTCAGCGCGGCTTCGAGAATCGCCTTCATGGCCCCAGCCGCTACCGGGTCGTTATAGCAGAAAACGCCGTCCGGGCGCGGATCTAATTTGAGCAGCCGCTGCATGGCGCTGTATCCGGCATCGTCCTCAAACTCGCCGCCGATTGTATACTCTGCGGAAAACCCCAGCCCCTGACTCTCCAGAGCGTGGCGATACCCGCGCAAGCGCCCCGTTCCAGTCGAGATCGCCGGTCCGCGAATGTGGGCCACGCGCGTGCAGCCCTGCTCAATTAGATGCGAAGTCGCCAAATAGCCGATTTCCTCGTTATCCACGCCAACATAGTTTGCATTCAGGCCTGCAATGGTGCGGTCGATGAGGACATATCTCCCGCTGCCAGTGGCGAGCGCCTGCGTTAGCTGCGTGCTAGCCCGGTCGGCGGCGGATGCGACGATCAGCCCGTCGACGCTCCGCCCCACCAAGGACCGGATTTGCTGCAGCTCCCGCTCTAATCGCTCACCGGAATTCGAGATGAGAATCTGATACCCCTGCGGTTCCAGGCGGTCCCCAATGCCTCGGGCGACCTCCGCAAAAAAGGAATGCATCATGTCGGGAACAATCAGCCCGATCAGGAATGTCCGCCTGCTGGCCAGACCACGGGCGGTGAGATTCGGATGATAATTGAGTTCCCGCGCCCGCTGCAGAACGCGCCGGCGCGTTTTCTCCGCAACGTCTCCATGGTTCCGCAGCGCTTTCGAAACGGTCATCAGTGAGACGCCGAGATCCTCCGCGATGTCTTTCATTCGAACTGACACGGAGCCTCCCGAGGGTGCATTGACAGGTCTTGATTATAGCGCTATAGTCGAGCTTCTAAATGAAGCCAGACCTGCACGAAAACAAGGTGAAGGCATGTCGGGAATTATATATTTAATCGCTAACGGAGATTTGCGTCTTTCGGCCAACCAGATGTGTTGGCCCGCGCAAGAGAAGGTGGAGGAAGCCGTCATGACGGCGGTCCGCGCCGAAGGACACGAAATGAAGCGCGCCCACTCCTACGATCCGGTGCTGAAGCACGGCTTTATCGGCAGCCAGAAACAGGGGATCGAGGTCTTCCGAAACATCCCATCCGACGCGAGCCTGATTTTGTGTGAGGCTGTGTGGCAATACAGCCACCAGGTTCTGACCGGGCTCGCCTCGCACAAGGGCCCGATTCTGACCATCGCCAATTGGAGCGGCCAGTGGCCCGGGCTGGTCGGCATGCTCAACCTGAACGCGTCCATGACGAAGGCCGGTATTCCGTTCAGCACCCTGTGGAGCCTCGATTTTAAAGATGAGTTCTTCCTGAACGGACTGCGCCAGTGGCTCTCCGGCGAAACCGTCGTCCACGATCTCAGCCACGTGCATCCCTTGAAGGATCTCAAGCTTCCGGATAAGGCGGCCCGGACAGGCGCGGAACTGGCCGGGCGGTTGCGTCACGACAAAGCCATCATGGGCGTCTTCGATGAGGGCTGCATGGGCATGTACAACGCCATCGTCGAGGATTCCTTTCTGCTCCCGCTCGGCGTGGGCAAAGAGAGGCTCAGCCAGTCGGCGCTGTATGCCGAGATGCTGGCCACGCCGGAAGCCGAGGCGCGCGCCGTACGCTCCTGGCTCGATGCCCGTGGCATGCGTTTCCTCACCGGCCCCAATCCCGAAACCGATTTGACCGACGCGCAGATTCTCGAGCAGTGCAAGATGTACATTTCGGCATTGCGTATCGCGGACGATTTTGGCTGCGACGCGATCGGAATTCAATACCAGCAGGGTCTCAAAGACCTCTGCCCGGCCTCCGACCTTGCCGAAGGCTTATTGAACAACTCCGACCGGCCGCCAGTAAACGCGCGCGGAAACGGGCGCGTGCTTTACGAGGGTCAGCCGCTACCGCACTTCAACGAAGTGGATGAGTGCGCCGGCCTCGATGCGCTGATCACCAATCGCGTGTGGCGTCATCTGGATCTTGCGCCGGAGACCACACTGCACGACGTGCGCTACGGCGAAGAGTTCCAGGTGAATGGCCAGGGTGAGTTTGTCTGGGTCTTCGAGATCTCCGGCTCCGCGCCGCCCGCACACTTCGTCGACGGCTATAGCGGAACTGTCAGCGAGCGCCAGCCGCCGATGTACTTCCGACTCGGCGGAGGAACCGTGAAAGGTGTGAGCAAGCCCGGCGAGATCGTCTGGAGCCGTATCTATATTGAGTCCGGCGTCCTGAAGGTGGACATCGGCCGAGGCAAAGCAGTGGAGCTGCCGCGCGAAGAAACGGAGCGCCGTTGGAACATCACCACGCCGCAATGGCCGGTTATGCATGCGGTGATGTACGGCGTTGGGCGCGACCAGTTGATGGCGCAGCACAAATCGAATCACATTCAGGTGGCCTATGGACCCGACGCGGAGGGCGCCAATCACGCTCTTGCCGTTAAAGCCGCGATGTTCCAGGAACTGGGGATCGAAGTG
>JBEKUT010000114.1:0-16865 GCA_049514735.1 Bryobacteraceae bacterium | reverse complement strand
GGGCCGTCTTCTTCAAACACCACGTGACGGACTCCGGCCTCCCAGACTCTCGAAAGAAGGCCGGCGTCTTTACTGGCGATGACTACGAAACGTTCCGGCCGCGATGCGAACAGCAGCAGGCTTTCGGTCCGGCTGGCATCCACGACGACAACGCCGTCAAGGCCCAGGTCCGGCGCGTCCGTGCAGATGACGTGATGCGAGCCGTCGGCGCGGAGCAATTCCGCCAGGGCAGTGGCGTACTTTCGATCTTGGATGGACAGTTGAACCAATAACATATAGAGTTACAGCTCCTACTTGGCGTTGCAGGAAGCGAGCGAATGATCGTGTTCCTTATAGCACTTGCCGACGTCGTTCAGGTCCTTCTTGCCCATCGTGACATGGCAGACGGTACACTTTGCGCCGCCTTCTTTCTTGGCGTACGCGGGCGTGGCTTTCGATTGCACCGCCGTCAGCATCAACCCCGCGGCGGCGACGGTACACGGTATGGCGAACTTCAGGAATTTCATGGACATGTGGTTTAGTGGACTCTCCCGGTGCGGATTTATGCAATTGCGCGGCCAATGGTCCGGGCCGCTCTTGACGGCGGGTAAACGGCGTACATAGAGCATCTTCGAACGAGAACTTCGCGTCTCGGTAGACACTTCATGGGTGAAATGACCCTTGCGGGATCGCTAACTGGGGAAACGCATTGCAACGGGATCGCGAATCACGGGATAATAGGGTTTTCCAATCGAAATCGGGACGGAGGCGTTTCAGTGCCAGTACTCGCACCGCGTTGGCAGAGGCCGGAGGTTCTGCAGGCGATCTTCGACCAGCTTTCCGACGCGCTGTTTCTATACGATAAGGACCTCTGTGTCACCGGCGTCAACCACGCGGCGCAGCGGTTATTCGGTATGACGGCCGACGAAATGGTGGGGCATCACTGCAAAGAGTTGTTCCGCTGTTCCACATGCGAACCTAGCTGCGGGATTGCGCAAGGTGTGGGGCAAACTGCGTGTGTCCCCAACGGGACTGTACGCCTGCATACGGATAATGGGCGAGAGCGTATGGTCGTAATTCGCACCATGCAACTGTTCGACGACGAGGGGGATCTCGATGGCGTAGTTGCCACCATCAAGGACATTACCGAAGATGCGGAGCCCTCCAAGCGCCAGGTGATCGCCGAATCCCAGGCAATGCGGGAAGTTTTGAATTTCGTAAAGCGCGTGGCGGTGAGCGAAGCGACGTCCATCCTGATTGAAGGAGAGAACGGGACCGGCAAGGACCTCATCGCGACCACGCTGCATTATCAGAGCCTGCGGCAATCGGAGCCGTTTCTGGCCATCAATTGCGCTGCCATCCCGGAGACGCTGCTCGAAAGCGAACTGTTCGGATACGAGAAGGGCGCCTTCACCGATGCGCGCGCCCAGAAGCGCGGGCTCTTCGAACTGGCCGACAAAGGCACGCTGTTTCTCGACGAAATCGGTGAAATCCCGCTGTCCCTGCAAGCGAAATTGTTGCGAGTGCTGGAGGAGCAGACGTTCCGGCGCTTGGGCGGTTTACGCGATATCACCGTCGATTTGCGTATCATCGCCGCGACCAACAAGAATCTGCGCGAAGCCGTGAAGGAAGGCGCTTTCCGGCAGGACCTCTATTACCGCTTGAACGTCATTCAGCTGGTGGTTCCTCCGCTGCGCGAGCGCCAGCAGGATATCCTGCCCATGGCGAATTTCTTTATCGACCGCTATAACGTCAAATTCAAGCGCCAGATAGAGGGTCTTACACCGGAGGCCGAAGCGCTGCTGCTGGCGCACGACTGGCCAGGGAATGTCCGCGAGCTTCGCAACGCCATCGAGCGCGCCATGATCCTGGAAGAGACTTCCGTGATTACGGAGGCCAGCCTGCCTATTGCCGTCAGGAATTCGGAAGCTTTTGTTATCGCTTCACTTCCTTCTTATCCCGACGGCGAGCCTCGCGAAGTTCACGACGGAATGTCGCTGGCCGATCAGGAGCGGCGGCTTCTGGTGCAGGCTTTGTCGAAGACGGCGGGAAATCAGACGCAGGCGGCGCGCATTTTGCGCATCACGCGCGACACGCTACGCTACAAGATGAAGAAGTTCAACCTGCGCTGACATCGGTTGGTGTTCGGCACAGGAAGATTCAATAGGCTAGGGAGAACAAGCCGTTGGCGCCGTCGCAGGTGAGCAAACAGCCCCTCAAAACGTCGCATCCGATCAAAGCGTGGAAGTCCTGTGGAAGAAGGTGCGATTCGATTACTGGGATTGTGGCGTGGAGCAATAGGGAGACGTTGTTCGCGGCAGGAATTATGATGCTAACGCCGTACTGCCATGCGGTAGCCGGCTGGAGTCCAGTCGTAGCCGTTTTAACTCCAATGCTCCCTGTCGGAGAAAGATTGAGTTGTTTCGGGATGGTCGCGAATTGCGCAGACGCGTGAGCCCTGCGGATTTGCATTCCAGACTGGTTGACATACTGAAGCGGTTTATTTTCGTTCTACAATTACAACCATGAGAGTTGGCGTATTCACACCGCTGTTATCCCAGTTTCCCCTCGACAAGGTATTTGAAAAGCTGAAGGCGCTCAACATCGGCACCGTCGAGCTGGGTACCGGGAATTATCCTGGCGATCCCCATTGCAGTCTTGCGATGCTGAAGAACAAAAAGGAGCTGACGGAGTTCAAGAAGAAACTCGACGACAACGGATTCACCATCAGCGCGCTGAGCTCGCATGGGAATCCACTGCACCCCGATCCGGCGGTGGCGAAGAAATATGCCGACACCAGCCGCAACACTGTTCTGCTTGCGGAAAAGCTGGGCGTCCCCGTGGTGGTGGACTTTTCAGGGTGTCCGGGCGATAGCGACAAGGCGAAATATCCGAACTGGGTCACTTGTCCGTGGCCTCCGGAATATCTGGAGGTGCTGGCGTGGCAATGGGAAAAGAAGGCGATTCCGTATTGGGTGAAGCACGCGAAGTTCGCGGCCGATCACGGAGTGAAGGTCGCCATCGAGATGCATCCCGGTTTCGTGGTCTACAGCCCGGAGACGATGCTGCGTTTGAGGGAAGCGGCAGGACCATCCATCGGATGCAACTACGATCCGAGCCACATGTTCTGGCAAGGTATCGACCCGATCAAGGCGATTCGCGTTCTGGGCGATTCCATTTTCCACGTCCATGCCAAGGACACGCAAATTTACGATTACAATCTGCCGAAAACCGGCGTGCTCGACACCAAGCTTTATACAGACGAGCGCAATCGCGGATGGATTTTCCGGACGGTCGGATACGGTCACGACCGCGGCTGGTGGGCGGAGTTTATCTCGACGCTGCGCATGTTCGGCTACGACTACGTGCTATCTATCGAGCACGAAGACACACTGATGTCGCCCGATGAAGGATTGACGAAGGGCGCGAAGTTCCTGAACGAGATCATGATCACGCAGGGAACGACGGCGGCATGGTGGGTTTGAGGCGTCTATTTGGTATCGCGCTGGCCCTGGCCTCGCCCGCGTTCGCGGAGTTGAGCGCTGGGGCGGCGAAGCGCATTATCACTCCCGATCTCGATAAATTCGCGCCGGTTTACATGGCGGGCTTTGGGAACAACCGGCGCGCTGCTTCCATTCACGACGATCTCTGGGCGCGCTGCCTCGCGGTGGGCACGGAACGGATGCCGCTGGTTATGTGTGGTGTCGATTCGATCGGCCTGTTTCGCGAAGACGTTCTGAAAATCCGCGAGCTGGTGAAGCAGCAATACGGCAAAGAAGTTGACGTCGTTGTCGCCGCGCTGCACGATCATCAGGCGCCGGACACCATGGGATTATGGGGGCCGTCGGAAGGAAAAAGCGGCATCAACGAAGCCTATAATTCCTATGTCATCGAGCGGACGGCGGAAGCGGTGGTTGAAGCTGTAAAGAACCTAGCGCCCGCGACTTTCGTTTTCGCTAAAGCGCATCCCGAGATTCTCGACAGCTTCGTGCACGATAACCGGCCTCCCGTGGTGCACGATGCGGAGGTGATCGCGGTATCGGCAATCGGAGCCGACGGGAAGCGCATCGGGACGCTGTTGAACTGGGCCAATCATCCCGAGACGCTGGGCTCCCGGAACACCGCCATCACGTCCGATTATTCCGGTTATCTGCGCGACGAGTTGGAGAAGCGGCTCGGCGGCATGGCCGTTTTTATCAACGGCGCGGTTGGCGGGATGCAATCGCCGCTGGGCGCGAAGATCGAGGGCGTAGCGGAAGAGAGCTTCGAGAAAGCGAAATTCATCGGGGAGCATGTCGCCGATATTGCTGCCGATGCGGTGCTCGAAGCGAAGCCGGGTGAGCTGACCGGTTTCGTATTCGCCGAGAACACTATCTACATTCCGGTGGCGAATCCAGGTTTTCAGGCTGCGGCGAAAGCCGATCTGTATAAGGGCCGCAAGCCGATGAGCGCTAACGGAAGCACAGCGGCGCCAGTCGGCCTGATCCGTCTGCGCAATGGCGATAAGACCCTGCTTGAGATCGCCCTTGTTCCCGGCGAACTTTATCCCGAGTTGAGCGTCGGCGGCGTGGAGCGTTACGCGGGGGCGGATTTTCCGGACGCGCCCATTGAGCCTGCGATTAAGTCCAACATGGACGCGCCGTACCGCATGTTATTTGGACTGGCGGACGACGAGATTGGCTATATCATTCCCAAAGCGGAGTGGGACAATCGGCCGCCGTGGCTGAATGGCGCCTCGAAGCGATGGTATGGCGAAGTGAACTCGGTGGGGCCGGAGGCGGCGCCGATGATTACTGAGACGATCGTCGAGCTAATTCATGCGCGATAAGCATGATAAGGAACCGGACGACCTCGAAAGAAATCCAGAAACAGGCTTTGCATCGCTGATCGCTGGAGCAAGGGAGTGGCGCTTTGGCTGCGTATGGTCAAACGTCGAAGGGCGGCTTTGACGTTGGCCGGGAACATGGCCGGGAGCTGGCCGCGAGCAGCAGCATGAGGCAGATCGCAGCGAGGAAGCGCGTGCGCGCAAGCAACATAAACACTGAACCTAGAAATTCCAGAACTCCGGTTATGTATATGATCCACAGCGGCCGGGGAAAAATGCCCGTGACCATGGCGCCAGTTCGAATTTCTTTTTGTTGAAGTGAGCCACTCCAGTAAACACAAACATGAGAGCCAGAGTATAAGGCAGGGACCGCCCACCCGCCGAACAACACAATCAATACTGCCATCTGGGTCTCTCCTAGCGGTCTGACGCGGCGGGCGCTCGATTAGTCCCGGAACGGGATTACCAGCGAGGGGCGCGGCGTTGACGGGGTCCGCCACCGGCGCCGCCGGCGCGATCGGGTTTCGGCCGTGCTTCGTTGACGTTCAACGATCGGCCACCGAGATTGGCGCCGTTCAGAGCGGCGATAGCCCGGTCCGCGTCATTAGCGTTCGTCATCTCCACAAATGCAAAGCCTCGCGGCTGTCCGGTATCTCGGTCAGTCACGATATTGACGCGCTCGACGGGGCCGTAGGGTTCGAACATGTCCCGAATTCCCTGCTCGGTGGCTCCGAAATCCAGGTTGCCTACAAAGATGTTCTTCACTGTATTCTCCTTACTGCCATGCATTTGAAAGCGAGGGCTCTATAATCCGGGCAATCAAACGCTTCAATATACCACGTAGCAAACCCATTCCTCGCGCTGATATATTTCTCGTGGCGCGAAGCCTTCCGGGAGGTCGGAAGCGGGAAAACCCGCGAGAATTAACGTGCCGCCAACGGTCCGGACGCGCTCAAATTCAGGACGAAGCTGTTCGACAACCGCGGAACTTATGTTCGCGACGATGACGTCCGCTACTTGCGATCGGACAGCGTCAAGCGATCCAATGAAGAATCCCGCGCCGACCCGCGAACACGCGATTTCGACGGCTTCCGGATCGATATCGCAGCCCATTACTAATGAAGCGCCCAGGAGTTGCGCCGCCGCGGAAAGGATACCGGAGCCCGCGCCCACGTCAACGACGGCCGCGCCGGGCTGGACATGCCGTTCCATCGCTTCGAGGCAGAGTTGGGTCGCGGGATGGCGTCCCGTTCCGCACGCCATGCCGGGATAAATCTCGAGCCGCAACCTACCGCTCGGAGTGGGATCGGCCGACCACGGCGATACCAGAAAGAAGCGCTGGCCGATTTGTAAGGGAGGAAAAGAATCGCGCGAGACTTGCTCCCAATCTACTTCCGATTCCAGACGTGACTCCGGCAAGTAAGCGCGGAATTGCTGGAGCAACTCATGTACGCGTTGTTCATCTGCAAAGAACGCGCGAAGACCGCCAGGTTCATCGCTGACGCCTGCAGTACCTTGTTCCCATAGGTCGGCTATGAGGCGATCCTCACTTGCGGGATCGCAGGTCAGGAAGAGTGAGAACACTTATTGGACCGCGATGCTCGCCGTCTTCGACCTGACACCGCCGATCGTCAAAATTATCGGCTGGACGCCAGCAGGCGCATTGGCCGGCACAGTGGCGTTGATCTGATAGAGGCCCGTGAAACCAGGCGCCAGGCCGCTGAACGTCACTGTTGCGTTTTGCGAGCCGATGGTGACGGTTGGTATTGCGGTCGTTGTTGCCAAGGGCTGCGAGGGCGCGGGAATCCCGGAATCCGGCTGATTATTTACCGGGCCCAGTCCGTTCGCGAACAATTGAATGGTCTGTCCGGGAACCGCCGGGTTCGAGGTATCGATCAGTTTATCGTTCGCGTCCAGGGCATCGACGAATGAAGTGCCCGAAAGCTGATATTGAAAAAACTCCGGTGCATAACTGGCGAGCGGCACAGTTACTAATGAACTAATAGACTCGCCGACGATCGCTTTGACCTCGGCTGACGTTTGCCCTTGCAATTCCCACGGTACTTGAAGATTCAGTTGTCCCGCGCTGACGTAATAGAAGTAACCAGGTACGCTGATCCCCGCGGATGGGACATCGAAGCTCACTGTCACTTCATCCATATTGGGCGGCAGCGCCGGCACGATGGCCTGGTCAGTGACATCGCTGAGGTTGGAACCGAAGATGGTCATATAAGAACCGGGAACAATTCCTCCCGCGCTGAACGTGGCGGCATCCACGACACCGCCGCTCGCGATCGCGGGCTGCCGGCGGGCAATCCCGGTAAAGGTCATGGTCAGGCCGCCGGCGCTCCCGGTAAAACTCTGGTCGCCCGGCGTTGCGCCGAGAGTGATGTATGCGGCTGCTATACCGTCGGAATCCGTGGGCGAAAACGTCGTCGTAATCCGGCCGCCACTTTGGGAGGCGAAAGTCGCAGTTATGCCGGCGACCGGCACACCGTACTGATCGATCACCTTAAAGAACAGGCCCCCTTCGTCCGCCGGTAACGGTTGACTGACGGTGCCCTCGAAATCGGGCGGACCTCCATTGAGATCGATGATCGCGTACGGCGTGCCGCTACCCATGACGTAGAGATACGGAATCCGGATGGCGCCGCTTCCCGTAGAAACGGTCACGACACCCTCGTATTTGCCGGGCTGCGGCAAGGCGCCACTGAGAGTCACCGTGAGCGCAGCTCCTTGACCCGCAGCGAGTGACATGCTCGACGGGCTGACGGTAACATGAGCGTTGGCGTCAGTGGATGTTGGCACTACTGCGATAGTCAAAGCTTCTGTTGCGCCGCTGAGATTCGTGATTTGGAGTGTCTGACTGAGCGGAAGAGTTGAGCTATTGAGAAAGCCGAAGGACACGTTCGAGGGCACGGCCGAGACCACTGCGTTCAAAGCCGCATTAGCGTCGAGTAAGCCGCCCCCTGCTTCCAGCACTGACGCGTTTCCGCCAGCCGTGCCGGTCAAAGCTTGCGAGGCACTGTTTACAATCGCCGACATAACCTGAGCGGGAGTCCAAGCGGAGTTTTTCTGTTTGATGAGAGCCGCCGCCCCCGCGACTAAAGGCGTTGCGAAGCTGGTACCGTCGGCTACCGTGTAACCGTCCGGACTGTACAACTCGCCCTGCGCATCCAGCTTCTGAGTCGCCATGTACATGTCTTGTCCCACGGCGGCAATGTCCGGCTTGATGGCTCCCGTGACTAGAACAGGTCCTCGCGACGAGAAATCGGAGACGATGGGCGGACCGGTCAGGATGAATTCGAACGGTGTGGGATCGAGCGTGACGGGAGTCGATGGGTTTGAATCGATGAAGCCCTTCAGAGCCTGGCCATCGGAAAGGCTGATGAGCACGGCGGGGATCTGTGTGTTGCTGAGGCCGCCAGGCGTGAAGATCGGCTCCGTAGTCGTATCGTACAGGATCACTCCGATAGCTCCCGCCGACTGCGCGTTATCGACTTTCACCGAGAAGTTGCAGGTGCCGCGCTCGATGAGCACAAAGTCTCCCTGCAGCGAGTTCGCGGGGATTGTAGAGCAGGCCTTTGGATCGCTAATAACGGATGTCACATCGACCAGTGGACCGGTCAGCGTGCCATTCGGCAAGGGCCCATCGCCGAACTCTGCCGCGATGTTTTGAAGATTTGCCGGAGCGCTTCCGCCCAGGTGGAGTTGCGCGACCCACATATGCAGATTGCTGGTGGCGCCCGCGGCAATCACCAGCGGCGCATAACCGGGAGAAGCGATGGTGCCCAGCACGCCGTTGATCGTGGTTCCCGACGCGTCGAGCGCTTCGAGACCGTCGTTGCCGGCGGCCGCGACCACGATCTTGCCCTCTTGAACCGCCGAATCCAGCGCGAACGCCAGCGGATCGCAGGGCGTGCTGCCAGTGAGTCCGCAAGTGGCGCCGGTGTCGAGCGGACCGCCGAACGCCGATGAGCCGAGCGAAAGGGATAAAACATCCATGCCATCGTTCACGGCGTCTTCCACGGCCTGGATGATGGCGTCGTCGGAAGCGAAGGCGGATGTGCCGAACACTTTATAATTGCCGAGAAAAGCGTGAGGCGCCATTCCGGTGATGGTGGCGCTGGGCCCAGTGTTGGTGTTTCCGGCCGCGGTAGAAGAGGTGGCGGTGCCATGTCCGATGCGGTCGCGCGGAGTGTAATCGTCGGGCCGTGAAGTGGCCGCGGGGTTCGAGCCGGTCCCTGCAGCCTCTATTTGAATATAACTTCGCGCGACGATAACCTTGTTGTTTGTAAAGCTGCAATAATTATCCGGACAGATCGGGAAGCCCGCAGGCGTAGAGATAGTGCTGTCCTGAAATGCGGGATGATTCTGGTCGATGCCAGTGTCGACGATCGCGATCTTGATGCCGCGGCCCGCGTTCTGCTGGCCTCCCAGCGTCTGCCACGCGGCGGGACCATTCACCGCCGGAACAGCTTTATTGAGCATCAAGTGACGGCGGCGCAACGGAACCACCGCGCTCACTCCAGGGAGCGAACGCAACTCAGCGACGCGATCCGGAGTGGCTGCGACAAAGACGGCGTTTAACACCGTCTCGACTTCGCCCGTAATCTTGAACTGACGCGTAGCGAGAGCGCTGCGAAGACTTGCGTGAGCGGACTCAATCCTCGCGCGGCGTGCGGCTCGGGACGACGGGACATCGGCCGGGCGGGCCAGCGGCGCATCGGACAGAATCAGCGCGTAGTGTCCGGAATAGCGTTGCGCCGCGGCGGCGAACGTAAACGCAAAGGCGAGAACAAGAAATCGCGACAACTTCATGAGTGTTTAGTAACACCAAAATGGGGTGTTTGTCGCGGTTACATTTTGTCACTTGGAGGCTTGGCGTTTGCGGGCCGCGGATTTTGCCTGTTTCGAGAGGGCTTTCTTCGACGCGGCGGAATGGCCTTCACGTTTCAGAGCGTTTGTTGTCGCTCTGGATCGTTTTGCCGATGGCGTGTGTTTCCGTGATGACTGGCCGGCCTTGCTGTCCTGGGCCGCTTTCTTGCGAGTCGCCTCCGACGTTGTGCCTTTCTTCGGAGACGCCAGCTTCACGCCGGCCCGCCGTGCTTTCGAAAGCCCGATGGCGATGGCCTGCTTCGTCGACCGGGCGCCGTGTTTGCCCTTGCGGACATGGTCGATTTCTTCATGAACAAATTCACCCGCCTGTGTTGTGGGCGCTTTTCCCTCGCGCTTGTCTTTACGGGCGCGTTTGAGCGTTTTTTTCTCCGGCATAAACAAGATTCTCCCGTTCTGTGACGCTCGCAGCCAGAGTAAAGTAACTCGGAGATTAAAGACGGCGCTCCAGCGCCGCGCGATCCCAGTGAGCCAACGACGCGCCCGCTTCATAAGTGCTCTGGCAGAATTCGAGCACATCGCGATCCGGCGAATCCGATGCCCTGACGTCGTCGTACTTCAGCAGGAAGTTACCCATGTTATCGTCCCAGTAGGCAGCCTTGGGAAGCACGGGCTGCTGTTCAAACCCTTCCGGCGCGGGCGCCGCGTACGCATAGAATGCGGGATGCGGGAATCTCGGATCGCCTGGCCACCATCCGCAACTGATCACTTCGTGCGAATAGGCCTCGCGCGTGACCGCATCGGCATTGGGCCTCGGAGGAGCGGATTTGCCTGAAAATCTCGTGACGGTGAGGTCGAAAGACCCCCAAAAGAAGTGAATGGGACTGCTCTTGCCAAGGTATCGCGACCGGAACTGGTGCAGCAGCCGGTCGCTCTGGAGCAAGATCTCACGGAAACGTTCGACATATTTCTTGTCGTAGGCAGCATGTTTCACATCCTGCTCAAACCGGATCGGATCCGCGAACTCCACGGGCATGGTGTTGATGCGGACCTCGATATCGAGCGACCGGAGACAGCTCATGTACTCGGCATAGAAGTCCGCAACGGTTCGTGGATACAGCCCGATGCCGCGCTCGGCGCCCTCGCTGGTGCGCAACAGCAACTGATGGGCGATGAAGTCGAACTCCGCTTCAAACGTCCGGAAGCCGTAAGGAATCGGAGACGTATTCAGTCCTCGCGGCGAAACGTACAACGGTACGTTCCACCAATGATTCACCAGCGGCGTTAACTTCAAGCGTGTTTTGCCGACCACCTGCGTCCACATGTGCAACGTGTCGCAGGTCTCGCGCCATTCCTCGAATGGAAGCGGCGGCCAGGATTCGTCCATTGGAGGCCTTATGGTTCTCAGGAAAAGTCGAGCTCGAGTTGATCCACGTAGCACCAGCCCCAATCTTCGCCCGGCTCGATGGATCGCACGATGGGGTGCTTGGTAGTGTGGAAATGTTTGGTGGCGTGTTTGTTCTTCGAGGAGTCGCAGCAGCCTACGTGACCGCACGACAGGCACAACCGCAAGTGCACCCAGCGGTCTCCCATTTTCAGGCATTCCTCGCAGCCTTTGGTGTGCGGCTGAACATCGTGGACCTGGTCCATGTGAGTACATTCGTTCATTCCGGTATCATAGCGCTTAAGTTGAGCAAGGATTATTAAATGGATCTCCAGCGGTTCCCCAAGATCGAGTTGCACCTGCACCTCGATTGCTCCCTCAGCTACGAAGCGGTCTCGCGCCTCGATGCGTCGGTAAGCCGCGCTGAATACGATTCCGATTACGTCGCGCCGGCGCGCTGCACCAGCCTGGCCGATTTCCTGGCGCGCGCGCCCAAGGGATTTCAGCTCATGCAGACCGAAGCCGCGCTCAAACATGTTATAGAGGATTTGTTCCAACAGCTTTTCGTCGACGGCGTCGTATACGTCGAGATTCGCTACGCGCCCCTCTTGCATCTGCAGCAGGGCCTGACGCCGGAGCGCGTTGTCGAGGTGGTGGATCGCGCGACGGAAGATATGATCCGGTCGACGGGCATTGAAGCCCGGCTGATTCTATGCACGCTGCGGCACTTCACGAAGGAGCAGAGTCTGGAAACGGCGCGGCTGGTAGACCAATTCCGCGGCTCGCGGACGGTGGCGCTCGATATTGCAGGAGACGAAGCCGGTTTCCCGCTGCACGACCACGTGGAGGCGTACCATTACGCGCGGGAACGCGGACTCTATCGCACCGCGCACGCGGGTGAAGGACTGGGGCCCGAAAGCGTTTGGGAGACGCTGCGGCTCCTTGACCCGGCGCGCATCGGACACGGAACGCGCAGCTTCGAAGATCCGGAACTGGTGGCGCACCTGAAGCAACAGAAGATTCACCTCGAACTGTGCCCGTCTTCCAACGTTCAAATCATCCCCAGTATCGAAGAATGGGAACATCACCCTATCGACCGTCTCTATCGCGCGGGCGTCCCGCTCAATGTGAACACCGATTCCCGGATGCTCACCCGCACGACATTAACTATCGAGTATCGGGAATTGCAGCGCGTGTTCGGATGGGGCCTCGACGAGTACGTACAAACAAACTTGATGGGGATTGAAGCGGCCTTCGTGGAAGAGCGAGTGAAAAACGAGTTGCGGCAGTCTTACTTGAAGCTGGCTGTATAAGTCTTGACTGACGTGTTCACCGTTATATTGTGCGTAATCGCACCGCCGTCGGACCAGCCCGTAAAAGTGTATTTGCCCTGGTTCGAGGTCGAGATTGTATGAGAACTCCCCGCATACCATGTGTAAGTCTGCGACGCTTTGGTTGTGCTGCCATCCACAGTGATAGATAAACCCGCCGGTGAGGTGGTAATTGTCACCTGCTCGCTGAGCACGATGCTGGTAGGGTCCGAAGCGGTATCGTTGGAGGTGTTGGTTTCCCCGCCGCCGGATACGGCCGCTTTATTGGTTACGCTGGCGGCAGGGTTTGTAACATTGACGGTGAACGAGATCGGAGAGTAACTCGCTCCGGCCGCTAATGCCGTCGTCTGAGTGCAAGAGACGGTGCTGACGGTGCAAGTCCACCCGTTTCCCGATAGCGAAGAAGCGTACAATCCCGAGGGAAGAGTGTCGGTGACAGTCACTTGCCCCGTTGTCGGCGCGGTACCCGAATTAGTTACTGTCAGCGTATATGTCCCGGTGCTTCCCTGATAAAAGGCTCCTGAGTGAGAACTCGCGATAGTCAAATCCGGCGTACCTTGAATAATCGGGGTTACATCGGTGGCTGTGTTGTTCGTTGTGAGAACGTCGCCGCCTCCTGCGATTGCCGCGGTATTCGTTACGGAAGCCGGCGCATTAGCAGAAACGGCCACGGTCAGAGTGAAGGTGGCGCTCGCGCCGCTCGCCAATGCATTCGATGTGCTACAAGCCAGAGGACTCAATGTACAACTCCAGCCCGAGGGACCACTGAGCGCCGTCGCGGTAAGTCCCGCCGGTAAAGTATCGCTCATAGCCATCGACCCGCTTGTCGAAGTCTGCCCAGCATTAGTCACGACAATCGTATATGTATCCGCGCCGTCGCCCTGATGGAAGCTTCCCGCATAAGTCATGGCTATTGCGGGATTGGGTCCGCTCTGGAAATTCGCTGTTACCGTCGCAGGTGCGTTCAGCGTGAGATTCTGTGGATTCGTCACGCCAGTCAGCGCTCCGCTGAAGCCGGTGAAAACGTACGCCGAATTAGCCGACGCACTCACCTGGACCACTGTACCCGCGTTCATGTAAGCCGTGGATGGAGCGATTATGCCCTCGCCGGACGGCGACGCTGCAGTGGTCAACAGGTACTGCGTCCCGAAATTCGCTGAAATTGCCGATGGGGACGCCGGAGCCGTAACGCTGTGCGAGGCTGCCAGACCGTCGCTCCAGCTCAGCCAGACATACTGAACGCCGCTTGCTCCACTCTGAGTTGTCGTGGCGGCCACCGAATGATTGCTGCCGGACACCCAAGTGAACAATTGCGATCCGGTAAACGGCGTCCCGCCGTCGACTACAATCTGCGGGCCGTTGATATTAGTGTTGATCGTCACCTGCACACTCGGCGGGTTTACTGCCAGGTTATGTGTCGAGTCACTACTCGCCGCGAAGTTACTATTACTGGGGCTGTACGCCGCCGTAATGTTATACGATCCGGTGACCGTGCCGCCCGGTATTGAGACCGTCGCGCTGGCCGCGCCATTCGTCACCGTTCCGGACACCACTGTTGTGTTCAAGAGCGTGAAGCTCACGGTTCCGCCATTTACGGTTCCATGGGGACTAGTAACGGTCGCGTTGAGTGTCACATTCTGGCTGTTCGCATTGAATGCCGCCGAGACGTTCGCGGCGGTGGTGGTGGTATTGGCGGTGGCCACCGACAAGGAATGCGTGTTATCGCTGCTGGTTGTGAAATTGGCTGCGCCGTTGTAGACCGCCGTGATCGTATATGAGCCCGCGGAAGTACCGCCAGGCAGGACAAACGTTGCGCCCGCCGAACCATTAACCACCGCGGCCGAGGTGACTGGGAGTCCGATCTGTGTTGGACCGTTAGTTACCGTAAAGGTCACTGTGCCACCGTTTACCGTTCCCTGAGTACTCGCTACGGCGGCTGTGAGCGCTATGTTTTGATTCGCCGTGCCAAAGGTTGGCGAAGCGTTCGTGGCTGTCGTTGTGGTCGCTGCCGCAGTAACGATGAGCGATTGGCTGCTATCGCTACTGCTCGCAAATCCAGCCGCAGCATTGTATACGGCCAGGATTGTGTATGAAGCGGCGGCGGCTCCGCCAGGCAGGACGAATGTCGCGCCGGCCGCGCCGTTGGTTACCGTTCCCGACGTCACGGGTCCGCCGATTAAAGTTGACCCGCTCTTAATCGTAAAGGTGACCGTGCCCGCGTTTACCGCTCCTTGACCCGTCGAGACCGTCGCCGCCAGAGCGATATTCTGGTTAGCCGCGCTGTAAGTAGTAGACGTACTCACGGCTGCTGTAGTGGTCGCGATGCCGCTCACCGCTAGTGTATGAGCGCTGTCGCTGCTTCCCGCGAAATTGCCGGCGCTATTGTATACAGCCGCAATTGTGTAGGAACCGGCCGCGGTTCCTCCAGGCAAAATGAACGTCGCCGTCGCCGATCCGGCTGTGACGGTTCCGGAGATTGCGGCTACGCCGATCTGGCCTCCGCCGCTCGAAACTGTGAAGGTGACAGCGCCTACGTTTACCGTTCCCTGGCTGCTGGTGACCGAGGCGGAAAGCGTCACGTTCTGATCGCTCGAGCTGAAACCAGCCGAAGCATTCGCAGCCGCGGTTGTTGTCACCGCACCTTGCACTGTCAGCGAGTGAGTAGCGTCATTGCTGCCGGCGAAAGCGCTGCCCGGATTATATGTCGCGCCGATTGAGTAAGTGCCCACGCTGGTGTTCGCCGGCAAATTGTAAGCCGCCGTTGCGATACCATTCGAAACAGTTCCGGACGTGACTGGAGATCCCACGGGGCTCCCGCCTTGCGACAAAGCGAGTGTGACGGTCCCGGAGCTTACAGCCGCGCCGCCGTCGGAAGTTGTAACTGTTGCGGAGAGTGACACGTTCTGGGCTGCCGTCGTGTAAGTCACATTCTGGTTCGAAGCGGCGGTGGAGGTGGTGCGCAGTACCGGAACGGATAGCACTGGATTAACGGTCATGCTACTCGCCCCGCCTCCGGCGATCGTTGCCGAGAGCGTTTGCGGCGACGCTGCATTGGTCGTGACGCTGTATGTCGCCGTGAATGTAGTACTCGCACCCTGCACCATCGAATTCGGATCGGTACATGCTGTGACACTGCATGTCCAGTTTCCATCGCTGGCCGCGAGATTTGTCAGTGTCATTCCGGCGTTCTGGTTCGGCGTCATCGTCAATGTGCCCGTTGTCGATCCAGGTCCATCGTTGGTCACGGCAATACTGTATTGCTGAGCTGTCTGGCCTTCAGTTAGAGACATCGGGCCAGTCTCCGTGATAGCCATTGCCAAGGGAGGAAGAACAGTGAGTTTGGTCCACCAGGTTCCCCATAAGTCGTCCGCTCCGGACGGACTCGCCGCGTACTCTTGAATTGTCCACAGATCGGTGTCGTTAGTGGGGTCGACAACTGTTGCGCTATAGTCGCCCCAGCGGTTTCTGCCAGTGCCGTATGTTACGAAGTACGGTGATAATCCAGCTTTGAATACCAGGTCCGATTGCAGAGTATTTGCCGGATCGGAACCATAGCGGAACGAGTAATCGGAACCCGCATATTGTTTTGCCGAGAAGCGCGAATATCCGATTAGCGCTGCGTTATTCACGTTGACTGCAATACTAGGATAGGCATAGAAGGTTGCGCCTGTAGGATCGTCTATGAGCGCTCGCTGCACGATCGTCCCGGTTGGCGTGACCTGCCACCATTGGACGGAACTGCGCGTAGGCGCTGCCGCGGGCAGAAAAACGGTGTGAGTGAACCACAAATAACCATTACGATAGACCGCCGAGTCAATGCGATCGTCATTCGTATCGATGAGGTTCCCCGATCCAAGTTGCGGAGCGAATCCGCCGGCCGTTCCATTCGCTCCCCAGACGCTCGTTGTAGCTACGTTTACGGGGTAGGGCGCCGCTGCGTTGAGCGCTTCCGAGCCCACTGGCCCTGTAATCGTGCTTATCCGCACATATCCGTAGCCTTCGGAGTCCCCGTCCCAAAGCTGCACCAGATAGAGCGTAGAAACCGTATTGTCATAAGTGGTGGCTGGCCCGAAGCAGAACGACGGATCGGTGAGCTCAGTGAAACGAACGTCGGAGGCATTGTTGTACAAATCGGATTTTCTGAGAACGAATAGCTCGGATTCAACGAAAGCGTCGCTCGAAATGCTATACATGTTCGCGGCAACGACAATCCAGTTGTTGTTAAATCCGAGAGTCGGGAAGTCCGCCCAGTTGCGATACGTTGGATCGGCCTGTACTTCCAGCAAGTTCCATTTGCCGGTGGGATCGCTGGTTTGTGACACGCCTACCAGGATTGACGACTGGCCGGGTATTTCCGCCTCGGTTGCGGCGGATGCGATCCAACGCCCGTTGAACGCGTCGTACTTGATGCGGGGATCGAATGGATCGTGTGCTCCCGCAGGCGCCCAAAAGCTTTCCAGAGTGACCGTACTAATGGTATTTCCGGAGCGGTTCTGAATGAGTATCTGAG
>JBEKUT010000113.1:0-16877 GCA_049514735.1 Bryobacteraceae bacterium | reverse complement strand
AAGACAGCGCCTGGCGTCCTGTGATCCGTGGCTACATGAGTGGTAACCGGCGGACGCGAATGGTCTCGCCGTTGGCTGATACTGCGGCGCCCTCTTTGAGGGCCGTCTCGCATTGAACGCATACTGACCGGATCAGGTTTGCCTGTCCTCTGGCGTCGAGGCCCTGGACACGCAGCAACACGACAGAAGGACGTCCATGCCCAGTCGCCGCAAGGTGCGCGTGGAAGTCGTGATCCAACGTTACGCACACGCGAGCATCATTTCGCGCAGCTTCTAGAATTTGGATGTCCTCCGAACGTTCCATTCCGATCTCTGAGACATGTATCGCGTCGAAACCCTGCTCACGTAGAATCGCTGCGGCAAGCGGAGCAAGACCCTGGTCTAGCAGAAGGCGAGTCACGCAACGCGATTGACACTCACGTGCTCGTCGTCGACGGTCGCGGCTGCGTAGCGCAGGGCCTGTTGGAGATCTTCGGGTTCGAGAAAGGGATACTCGGCGATCAACGCCGCTCGGTCCGGATAAGTCGCAAGGAGTTCGAGGACGCGGCGGACGGTAATCCGCATCCCGCGGATGCACGGCTTACCGCCGCACTTGCCGGGCTCAACCGTAATTCGGTCGAATAGATCTACCGTCGCCATACGATCAGTTTAGACTATTCGCGTTTCTTGTCGATCGGCTCTTCATGCCAAGCCGTCACGATTGTTGCCGCTTTGGCAAGGCCCGCGCGGCTGCCCGCAGTTTTGTGTTCGGCTTGGGCGGATTCTCGAGCAGATCGAGAACGCGCAAACTCTCCCTTCCGGAAAGCTGCAGATGGCCGGTGGCCGCTCGCGGGAGTTGCGCTCTTTCTTCGGCGCGAATCCGCGGGAGCGACGAGTCTTTCGGCCTGTGCACATTCAAATTGTACAAAGAGGGGACCGCTCCCTTCCGGTCACGGCTCAGAACGGACCGAGCGGTGTATGCAAGGGCTGGTTTAGTCGCTTACGACGAGGGCGAACGCCATCCCGTCATATTTCTTTACGCCGACGGTCTGCAGCACCGTCGCGCTGAGGCGCGGCTCGGCGGCGAGGAGTTCGAAAAAGCGCCGGACACCGCGCACGTTCGGGTCGGTGTTCTCCGGATCGGTTATGGCGCCTTCACGCACTACGTTGTCCGCAATGATCATGGTCCCGACGCGGGACAGTTTGAGCGACCATTTCAGGTATTCGGGATAGCCGGTCTTGTCGGCATCGATGAAGATGAAATCGAATGGCGCGGCGTTCTCTTTCACGAGTCGAGGCAGAGTCTCTTGCGCCGGCCCCACGCGCAGGTCGACGAGGTGGTCCAGGCTGGCCCTCCTTATGTTGGAACGCGCAACTTCGGCGTGCTTCAGATTGGCTTCGAGCGTGATCAAGCGCCCATCTGGCGGCAAGGCGCGGGCGAGCCATATGGTGCTGTAGCCGCCGAGAGTTCCGATCTCGAGGATGCGGCGGACGCCTTGCGACCGTGCCAGGATGTGAAGCAGCTTTCCCTGGACGGGAGAAACATCGATGGCGGGTAAGCCGGCCGCTCGATTGGCTTCCAGGGCGGCGTCGAGGATTGGGTCGGCGGGTAGAAGCAGGTCACCGATGTAGCGATCGACGGCGGTCCATTGGGAGTTTTTCATTGCTCTCATCTATTGATAGCGCAATGGCGCGGACGCCAACGTGAGAAACTATAACGGTTGGGAACCGGAAAGGAATCGAAATGCATAGGCTTTTGTTCGCTTGCCTGCCATGTTTGCTGGCGACCTCACTTTTCGCGCAACCTCAAATCGGTGGCGGAACGTGCAGTTCGTCGTCGCTGACCGGAAGCTACTCCTTGACACTGACGGCGCGTGATGTAAGCTCCTCGGCTTCTTTCACAAAGACGTTACAGGGGATCGGAACCGCAACATTCGATGGATTGAGCAAAGCTACGTTCAATCTGACCAATAATACGAACCAGACGGCCGGCATGAGTCAGACTTGGTCGGGTACTTACAGCATGCAATCGAACTGCGTAGGCGTCGTGACCATAACTACGGGCGACACCGCGAGCTTCGGCGTGGGGGTTTACAACGAAGGGAAGGACTATGTGCTCACTGGACAGGACGGAGTTTATTCGTTCACGGGCAGCGGCAGCTTGCTTCCGGCAACCTGTCCCGCCAGCATACCAGCGGGCTCCTATCCTTTTAATGGCTCGGGGTTCACACTGAGTTCGGGGGCGATCACAGGCGTGCTCTATAGCTCCGGCTTGATACAGTTCAGCGGAACGAACGCGCTGACAACTACCGCAAGTCTGACGGCGGATGGAACTTCGGTAACAACGACGACAACGGGGACCTATACGCTCAATTCGGATTGCACAGCGACAGCTACCGAGACGGATACGTTGGGCAACACGTACGCTCTGGTATTCACGTTCACCTCGGCAATGGCATCGAATTTCATTTTCAGCGGGGCGAGTTCGCAGATCGCATTTTCGGGTAGCGGGAGGATTTTATGAGAGCGCAATGTATGGCGGGGAAATTCGCTGCCGGCTTTTGTGTTCTAGCGGCCTGTCTATTGTTGCAAGGACAAACCGGAACTCCGCCCACCTGCACCGATGCGAGTTTGAGCGGAACGCACTCGCTGATCCTCAGCGGCCGGGATCTGAACGGAACGACATTTTCGCAGATTGGCATCTCACTGGGAACGGCAACGTTCGACGGCGCGGGCAATGTGACTTTCAATCTGACCGTGAACACGGCCCTCGCGCAAGGGACGGCGCAAACGCTCTCGGGGACTTATAATCTACCTCCAAACTGCCTGGGGACGCTGAACATCACGAGCGGAGACACTGCCTCATTTACGCTGATCCCGTATAATTCGGGGAACGCTTTTACGATTACGGGGCAAGACGCGACCTACCAATTTACAGGCGGCGGCAGTCTTCCGCCGGCGGCGTGTCTCACTAGCACGCTTTCCGGGGCATACGTGTTCAGCGGTAACGGATTCGCAATCGGATCGGGGGCTATCGCGGGGGTAAACAGCATCTCCGGGGTGTTGCAGTTCGACGGCGCGGGCGCGGTCACGGGAAGTTGGGCTATCTCGACAAATGGTATGTCGACACCGGATACTTTCACGGGGAATTACTCGATGTCATCCATGTGCGTCGGGAATGGTACCGTGACGACGGCGAGCGGAGCGACTTACAATTTGAATTTCACCGTGACAACGGCCGCCGGCGCGGACTTTGGCGTGTTGGGCGGGAGCCCAGGGAACCTGTTTACGGCTACGGCACACTCTACGTTTACCAATCCCGGTCTTGCCGTCGCGAACGCGGCCGGCGTCTCTGGTGGCACGCCGGCGGGGAGCCTCTTTAGCATTTATGGAACCGGGCTCGCAACCGCTCAGGCGCAGCCCTCGACGCTTCCGCTGCCAACGAAACTGGCGAACGCCACCGTCACGGTTAATGGTCAACTGGTTCCACTTACTTACGTAAACAAGGATCAAATCAACGCACAACTTCCTCTCGACATTCAGCCCGGCGTGGCCACCCTGGTTGTAACAAACGGGACGGCGGTGAGTAACTCAGTCGCGATAACGGTGCCGTCAACGGCGGTGCCCGGCGTGTTTATTTATGGGAACAATCATGCGGTCGCGCAGAACTATCCGGATTATTCGCTGAATTCGGAATCGAATCCCATAGAGGCGGGCGGTCTCGCGATCGTCTACTTCACGGGCGGCGGACCCGTACAGGGCGGCAGCGCGCTGGTAACCGGTCATGCGACTCCGAATTCCCTATTTCCGGTGATCGAAAACGCGAGCGCCACGATAGCCAATGTAAATGCCACGCTGGACTACGTGGGATTGACGCCGGGATATGTGGGGCTATATCAAGCCAATGTGGTAATTCCGAGTGTCGCCGCGGGCGACCATACTCTTGTCATTACCATTGGGGGCGTGGCGTCTAAAGGCACGGTAATTTCGACTAAATGAGTTAACTACGCGCTCCGTCACCGCCGCGGCTCTGTTAGTGGTGCGCTGGGGGATCGCAATATGGCAGTGATGAGACAGCCAGACGCGAGGAGCGCGATCCAAAAAATCGGATAGCGGAACCGCAATTCGACTTCGGCGAGATAATACGCGGGCGGATAGAAGACGAGGCATGCGACCGCGAGCGAGGCCGCGAGACGGCTTCGCCTGAAGATGACGAATAATCCGGGAATCGACAGGAGCGTGACGGCGGAAATCGACGCGGCCGCGAGGAAAGCAGGGCCGCGCACGGGTGCAAAAATGGGCATCCAGAAGAACAGGAAGCGGCGTATACATAACCGCGCGAAGTTCCATGGGTGCCCAACAATCCACTCCCGTGCGGTCTGCATACGTTCGGCGTTGAAGCGGTATTCGCCTACCTCGAGGATGCGTTTGTCCAGGGCGGCGCTCGCGTTGGGATGAACCAGGGCGAAACAGGAAGATTCGCGATCCTGTGTGGCCCATCCGGAAGCGCAGTCGTTATTTGAGGCAGCCAGTTCCAAGCCAAAATTGTCTCGAAGCGGAATCAAGGCGTGAAAGACTTTGTAGCTTCGATGCAGCCAGGGCGCAATTACGAGGACGGGGAGAATACAAACAACCGCGATGGCGCGGAAAGTAACGATGCGCCGCGCGAAGACGCAGGCGATGACGGCCCAGGCGATCCACACGAGGAGGACCGTGGGACAGAACAACAGCGCGACGCCCCATGTCATGCCGAGAGTGGACGCTATAACATTCGATTGGGGTTGAGCGCACCATTTCGCCGTGAGCAATGCGAGTACGACGAGAAATAATGCGGTGAATGCCGTTTCCCACTTATAAATACTTCCCGGGATAGGAATCAGTACGCCCATCCAGGCGGCGATCAGACCCGAAAGCCGAGTCAGATTCAGCGTGACGGCGAGTACCGGCAGCAGAGCCAGGTGCAGAGCATAGACGGCCAGAGTGAGAACGCGGATGGCCCACCATGAGGCGCGCCCCGCTCCAAGAACTTTGACGATCCCCGCATACAGCAAGGGGTAAGCAGGCGGCGAGTGGGAGGAGAGACCGGTGGGCATGGGCGCATAGGGGTCGCGAAACTCGCCATATTGCAGCAGAGCGGCGGCGGTCCGGGTGCTCTCGACGCTGAAGTCGGCTTTGTCCGCCTTTGTATCCCAGCGGAGAACGATAGCGTTTCCAAGGAAGAGGACGACGAAGATGAGGAAAAAATCCCGCAACAACTTAGTGGACGTCAGTTTCGCGGGGAGCGACATACTCTTATTATTAGTAAGTTCAGATAACAGATCGTCTAACTCATGTTACACGCAAGCTATCGGCTATGATTGAGCAGTGACAACGCTGTTGACCGATAGACTCGCGTCTCGAGAACACAAGCTCGACGCGTCCTATGGGCTCATCTGCCGGGGTGTGATCTTACTGGCCTTCATTCGTTGGATATTGCCGTTGTGGTCGCCTCTATGGCTGGATGAGACGGCATCGTGGTTCCGGGTGAGGACCGGCCTGATGAGCATCCTGCATCGACCGGATGTTTTTCTAATGTCCACCGTTTATGCGGCGATGCTGTGGGCGTTTCAAGCGGTGCTGGGTCGAAGCGAATGGGTCTTGCGATTGCCGTCGCTGCTGGCGATGTGCGCGGCTACTTACTTGCTTTATCGACTCTCGCGGCGATTGGTGGACAGGGAATTCGCGCTATCCGCGGCCGCCGTCTACATGCTGTTGCATTCCGTAGCTTTCGCGGCGTGCGATGCGCGTCCTTATGCGTTCACGATGCTGGCGGTTATCGCTTCCACGCTGCTGCTGGTGCGCTGGACCGGCGCAGGACGCATTGTAGACGCGATCGGGTATGGACTGACGGCCGGGTTGGTGGTCGAACTGCATATCCTCTTTTTCGTAACGCTGATTGCGCAGGCGGCCTATTTTGCGATTCGAGTCAAGGCGGGATACCGGCCAGGGATCGGGCAGGTTATCGCGGTATGCGTGTGTTTCGGGACGGTGGCCGCGTTAGCGATTCGGGACGTGATGGTGTTAATCCGACCTGGTGTGCCACATTCGTTCACGGCGGCCCCGAACATCAAAGACCTGCTTGCGGTCGTTCTACCTTATGACTTACTGCTGGCCGTTATTGTCGCCGTACTTGTGTTCGGGACTCGCCCCATTTCTTTTCGGCTGGCGAACATGGATAGTTCCAGCCTGTTTCTGATTGCGGCTATGGCATTGTTTCCCGCAATCTTACTCTATGCGGCGTCGACGCGTACCGCATACAGCGTCTTTGTGCCGCGTTATCTGCTTTCGGCCTCGCCGGGGCTGGCATTGGCTTTTGCTGTCGTGTTGAAATCGCTTGACCCGCCCGCTGTCCGCGCGGGAATTGTCGCGATGGCGGCTCTCGTGGTGCTGCCCAATGCCATGCTTTCTTCGACGGCGCGAATCCACGAGCCATATGGGGCGGGGGATTGGAAACATGCGCTGCGATATGTGGAGGAGGCGGCCAAGAAGGATGCGGCGCCGGTGTTTATCCGAAGCCAGTATGTGGAATCCGACGCCATGGATTGGAGGAAACAGCCGTTGGATGAGAATCCGCTGTTCCCGCAACTGAGTTATTATCGCGTGCACGGTGTCACTTTGGAGCCGCTGCCCCTCACGTTAAGCGATGCCGTGGTTCCGGATTTGAATCGTTACACCGCTTCGCTGGTCACAAGCCGCGGACGGTTCTTACTCATTTCCGCGGAGGGACCGAAAGACCTTGCGCCTTATCTGGCGTGGTTTGGCCGGCTCTCATGCGGTGGGATTTCGCGCCGCAAGATAGCGGAGTTCAATGGGGTGGTCATTTATGAATTTCAGTGGGACGCCGTGAAGAAATAATAGTCGGCGGTGTAGTGGATTCGTTTCCGCTCGTCCTTTTGCGTCGATTCGCAGGAGGCCGGCGCTTTGCCACCTTTCGTGTGCAGCCGCTGGATGCTGGTGACGTTCGTCATGGCTCCGCTGCCGGCGCGATCCGCCACAGTCAAGAGAAGCCATGGAATTGAATCCGGATCGGGAGTAGCGTTGGCGACAGGTTTACCGGTTACCTGACTGCCGTCCGACCATCGCCAGGTGGGACCCGCGAAATGAGTCCCGACTTCATGTCCGGCATCGTCGAACAGTTTGGCATCGGGTCCACGAAGAATCCATTTCGATCCGACGCAGGCGTAGACTTGATCGCCGATCGCGTGCGCTTGCATTTTCAACTCGGCGCCCGGGGGCGGTTGGAGGTTCTCGGGCACCGGCGGTTGTGCGAAGGCAATTGCCGCAAACATGACGAGGACGGCGATTCGAGTCATCCCCTATATTTTATGGCGATGGGATGGCGTCTTCAGAAGTGAACGGCGATGCAGGCAGGCCGGCCGAGTTGTATAAATTAAGGACGGGCGCGTTGCTCCAGCCATAACGGACATATTTCGGGGCGCTCACTTGCGGGCTCGTCACAACGATACTGCGATTGTCGATGCGCGCCGTGGCCGTGACAAAGCGATGATCGTCACCGGCGATTTCAAATCCGGTGAGGTCGCCTCCTTTAGAGGCGAGGCCGCCGGCCGCATGATCGAACCAGACGCGCATGCCATCGGCATCCGGGCTGGCCTGCCGGAAAAGCGGACCGGAGTACTCGACTGGTTCGTTATAGGCGAGCGCGCGCGCCGCGAGCGCAAGGCGCTGACCGACGGTAAGTTTATCGGCGGGATGCACGTTGCCGGGATCGCCGATGTCGATGGTCACGGCCATGGCGGTGTTGGCGACCGCCAGCGTGCGGCGCTGGGCCTCGCGGATAACGGCCCAGTTCTCACTTGCGCTCGAAGTGAAGTTTGCGAGTTGAACGAAGAGGAACGGGAGGTTGCCTTCATGCCACTTCGCGCGCCAATCGGCGATGAGCGCCGGGAATTCACGCGCGTACATGGGCGCATAGGCGAGCTTGGCATTCGATTCGCCTTGATACCAGATGACGCCCTTGATGGGATAATCCACTTCGGGCGCGACCATGCCGTTGTAGAGCGCATCGGGCGCCCAGGATGCGGGATCGGGATGCCAGGTGTGCTGAGGTGGAGGCTGGCCGGCCTTCTTCGCCGTGGCATCCTGACGCTTTTCTTGGGCAATAATGGCGGGCATGTCGGCGATGGTGGCCGTCATTTGAGCGCGCGTCGCGAAGAGCGGCATCAACGATGCATCCTGCGAAATCCCTTCGAGGCTCATCCACGCTTCGACGACAGTGCCGCCCCAGGTGGAATCGATAAGGCCGATGGGAACATGCTCCCGCTGGTTGAGTTCGCGGCCGAAGAAATAGGCGATGGCAGAGAAATTGGCGGCCGTTTCCGGCGAACAGATCATCCACTTGGAATCGTTTTCGCGCAGGGGATAATCAGAGGCTTTATGGCGCACTAGGACGAGCCGAATCTCGGGATGGTTGGCGTTATGGATCTCGTCCGCGCCGTTCTTGACAGGCGCTCCATCGAATCCCTTTAAGGGCATTTCCATGTTGGACTGACCGGATGCGAACCACACATCGCCGATCATGATATCGTCCAGCGCGATGTTGTTATTCGCTGTGACGGTGAGTTGGTAGGGACCACCGGCGGGCTGCGGCGGCAGATACACGCTCCACTGACCGAGGCTGTTCGCCGCCGCCGTGCGGTTGACGCCACGCATCGCGACGGAGACTCTCTCATCGGGATCGGCCCATCCCCAAATATGGATAGGCCGGCCGCGCTGCAGAACCATGTGACTGCTGAGGATGGCGGGCACGCGCGCTTCGCACCTGCCTGGCGACGCGGAGCAGGCCGCCAGAGCGGCCAGGGTGAGAAAACGATACCAGTTCGCCATCACGCGTCCGCGACCTTAATTACCAGCTTGCCAAAATTTTCTCCGCGGAATAATTTGAGCAGCGTGTCGGGGAAGGTTTCGAGTCCCGCGACGATGTCTTCCCGGGTTTTCAGTTTGCCGGCGGCGTACCAGCCCGCCAATTCGCGAATCGCTTCTCCCCATCGCTCGGCGTAATCGGTCACGACGAAGCCTTCCATCCTGGCATGATTCACCAGGAGCGAAAGATAATTGGAAGGACCTTTGACACCTTCGGTGCTGTTGTACTGCGAGATGGCGCCGCAAATGGATACGCGCGCCCGGCGTGCGAGCTGCGCCAGAACATTGTCCAGGATCTCGCCGCCCACGTTGTCGAAATAGACATTGATGCCTTTGGGGCAATGCTTGCGTAAAGCCTGAGACACGTTCTCACTCTTATAATCGATGGCGGCGTCGTAGCCGTAGTCTCTCAAAGTGCAATCGCACTTCTCCTTACCGCCGGCAATCCCTACGGCTCGGCATTGTTTGATCTTCGCGATCTGCCCGACTACCATGCCAACGGCGCCGGACGCGGCCGAGACAACAACCGTCTCGCCTGGCTTTGGATCGCAGACATCGAGCAGTCCGAAGTAGGCCGTCGCACCCGGCATCCCGAGCGCCCCGAGATACACCGGCAAAGGCGCGAGATTGGGATCGACTTTATTGAGACCTTTGCCATCGGACATCGCGTATTCCTGGACGCCGAACATTCCGACGACCGTGTCGCCTTCGGAGAATTTAGGATTCCTGGAAGCGAGTACGCGCCCGATGGCGCCGGCGCGCATCACCTGCCCTATCTCGACTGGGGCAACGTAGGACCTGCCTTCGTTCATCCATCCGCGCATGGCGGGGTCGAGCGAAACGTACAACACCTTGACTAACAATTGGCCGTCGACAGGGTCCCGTACGGGTTCCGGCGCGTAATTCCAGTCACTACGGCGTGGTAGTCCGACCGGCCGCGCGGCCAGACGGAACTGGTGGTTGACAAGAGTCATGATCACCAATTGTACATATCCGTAACTTGATATAGTTCGGAGTGTCCCTCAAACTCTTCGTTCTGAGTTCGTTTGCCGCGCTCGCCTTGGCTCAATCCGGTATCAGACCCGTGAAGCTCCGCTGCGAAGCGCTCGAGAATCCGCTCGGCATCGACTCTCCACAGCCTCACCTGTCGTGGCAAGTAGAAGGCGACTCGATGCAGTCCGCCTACGAAGTTCTAGTGTCTTCAAAACCCAATGGGCCGGCCGATGTCTGGACGAGCGGGAAAACCAACTCGGCGGCTGAAGCTGTCGATTACGCGGGGCCTGCATTGCAAGCGGGACGCCGCTATTTCTGGACGGTTCGGATCTGGAGTAATGGCGGAACGCCTTCCAGTTCGTCTGCGTGGTGGGAGATGGGCCTGCTCTCGCCATCCGACTGGAAAGCGCAATGGATCGCGTGGCACGACCAGGAAGCGATCGCCGATCGTGGCGCCGGCGTGAGATGGATCTGGTATCCCGGCGACACGCTTGTTTCGAAAGAGAAGCTCACGCGATATTTTCGATATCGTCTCAACAACACCTCAGGCTCGCGTAAAGGCGTGCTGCAAATCGCGGCGCATGACGCGTTTCGATTCGGCGAGTTCAAGAAGGATCACTTCTGGGGAGGGTTTCATCGCTTCGATGTCGAACTGAAGCCGGGCGAGAACACGTTTACTATCGAGGCCACTAGCGATGGCGAGAGCGCTGGCCTCGCGGCTCTGCTGAGAGTTGGAAACACAAGGACGTCGAGCGATGAGCATTGGGAAACGGCGGCCAGTCCCGAGGGTCCGTGGCAACCCGCGAAGGTATTATCGGACGGCGCGGCGGACAACACGCTGTGGCCAGCGCGTCCGGCTGCGCGTCTTCGAAAAACGATCGCAGTGACGAAGCCGATCCGGTCCGCGCGACTTTACGCGACTGCTCTCGGCAGCTATCGTATTTCCATAAATAGCGCGCGCGTTGGCAACGACATCCTCACGCCGGACTGGACCGATTATCGCAAGCGCGTCCTTTATCAAACGTACGACGTGACGCCGCAATTGAAGCGCGGGACGAATACGGTGGAGGCTCTGCTGGGCTATGGTTGGTACGGCAGCGCGCTGGGATGGCGCGGCGAGCGCTTCAACTTCGGACCGCCTCCGCCTCGTCTGCTGGCGCAGATCGAAGTGATGTATACGGACGGCACTCGCGACGTGTTCGCGACGGATGGAACATGGAAGGCGGCGGAATCGCCGATTTTGTATTCGGAGCTTTATGCCGGCGAATTTTACGACGCACGTAAGGAGCATGCTGCGTCATGGGCGAATGCCGACGTTGTGGCCGCGCCGGACGCCGCACTCGTCGCGCAGATGTCGCAGCCGATTCACGTAACTCAAAATCTGAAACCGGAAAAGACGATGACCCCGAAGGCTGGCGTCTACGTGTTCGATATGGCGCAGAACATGGTGGGTTGGGTGAAGCTCAACGTGAAAGGTCCGGCAGGTACGCGGGTTCGGCTGCGCTTCGCTGAACGGCTCGACCCGGACGGGTCCATCTATACCGAGAATCTTCGCGGCGCGGAGGCCACCGACACATATATCCTGCGCGGCGGCGCGGAAGAGACTTTCGAGCCGCACTTCACCTATCACGGTTTCCGTTATGTGGAACTGACAGGCTATCCAGGCGTGCCGTCGAACGGCTCGATTACGGGAGTTGTGTTCCACACGGACGCTCCGATTACCGGTTCGTTCACGAGCGCGAGCGGCATGGTAAATCGGATCTGGAAAAACACGATGTGGGGCCAGCGCGGCAATCTGGAAAGCGTTCCGACCGATTGTCCGCAACGCGATGAGCGCCTCGGTTGGATGGGCGACGCCGGCATCTTCTGGCGGACCGCGACCTACAACATGGACATGCAGGCGTTCACGCATAAGTGGATGAACGACGTCGCCGATGCGCAGTCGCCCGAAGGTGGGTTCCCGGATGTGACGCCGCGCGTGGTCGATCCCAGCGATGGCGCTCCCGCGTGGGGCGATGCCGGGGTGATACTGCCGTGGACCACTTGGCTGCAGTATGGCGACCGCCGCGTGATCGAAGAGAACTGGACGGAGATGGAGCGCTGGATGAGCTACATCCACGATGTGAATCCGGATCTGATCTGGAACAATCGCCGCAATAATGATTTTGGCGATTGGGTGCCCGCCGATAGCACCACGCCGAAGGATCTGATCGCGACGGCGTACTGGGCCCAGGACGCGAAGATGATGGCCGACATGGCGCGCGCGACTCATCGCGATGGCGATGCGGCCAAGTACCGGCAGCTTTTCGAGGGCATCCGCGAGGCGTTTGTGCGTAAGTTTGTGCGGGCCGACGGGACCATCGGCAATGGCAGTCAGACGTGCTACGCGCTGGCGCTTCACATTGGACTTGTCCCGGAGCCGCTGCGCAAGGCCGCGGTGGATCATTTGGCCGCGGATATTCAATCGCGTGACTGGCATTTGTCGACGGGCTTTCTGGGCACTCCGCACTTGATGTTCGCGCTGAGTGAGAATGGCCGCGCGGATGTTGCGTACACTCTGTTGCTGAATGAAACTTATCCGTCGTGGGGCTACACGATTTCTAAAGGCGCGACCACGATTTGGGAACGCTGGAATGGCGACAGCGGCGATCCGTCGATGAACTCGTATAACCATTACGCGTTCGGGTCGGTGGTGGAGTGGCTCTATCGCGAGGTAGCCGGCATCGATGCCGATCCGGCTGCGCCGGGGTTTGAGAAGATCGTGATTCATCCACATCCCGATGCGAGGCTCGGCCATGCGCGCGCGGAGTACGATTCGATTCGGGGGAAGATCGTAAGTGAGTGGACTTTGGATACGGCGGGGAAGCTGTCGGTGAATGTCGTGATCCCGGCGAATACGATGGCGAAGGTGTTTTTGCCGGATGGGGTTACGAAGGAGGTTGGGCCGGGGGCGCACAAGATTCAGTAGGCCACAAATTTACTTCCCGGCAATCGCATCGAGGCGCCTTCGTAGGTTCCTCTCAACGTCCACCTTGCCGCCGATAGTGTCGTTGTAGAAGACGACTCGGAAGCTTCGGATATCGAATGGTAACTCCGCCTCGCGCTGCGCCAACAGGACAGTGGGCTTACCCAATGGCCGCTCGTTTCTGGATCGCTTCCCGATAAAACGTGTGAAGGGGCTCGGCGAATTGCATAACCACAAATGCCCGCGGCCGGTCGCTCTTAATTTCGAAATCGGAAAAGGAGACTTCCCGATTGCCCGCTGCGATCAGGCCGGCTTGTTGCGATGGCATCGGCTCGGATACGATCAGGTTGTATACGTTGCTTGTTACGGGTCCCTCGCGCATCGACACATCATGGTCGGTGGTGATGGACATCTGGGCCATCGACAATGGCTATGCCGATCCGGAGCGCTTCTGCATCATGGGCGGCAGCTATGACGGATACGCGGTGCTTGCCGCTCTCGCCTTCACGCCCTCCGAGTTTTCGTGTTGCGTAGACATCGTGGGCCTTCCAACCTGTTCACCCTCCTGCGAACCATTCCCCCCTATTGGGCGCCGATGAAGGCCATGCGACAAACGCGTCGGAAGTATCGATACCGAAGAGGAATTCCTGAAATCGCGCTCGCCGCTATTCCAGTCGGAACAAATCCCGGTTCCTTTGTCGATTGGCCAGGGAGCGAACGATCCGCGCGTGAAGAAGGCGAAGAGCGACCAGATCGTTCACGCCATGCGCGCGAACGGCAAACCGGTCGAGTACATCGTGTTCGCCGACGAAGGGCATGGTTTCGCGCGGCCTGAAAACAGCATGCGCTTCTGGGCCGCGACCGAAGACTTCCTGGCGAAGTACATGGGCGGCCGCGCCGAGCCGCCATCCACGGAAGAAGACTGGCAGTCTTTTATGGAGTGACCGTCGAGGTCGACAAACATTAGACCGGTTGGATGATTCGTTCGGCCGCGATCATCGCCTTAAGTTCGGCGAGGTCGGCGGAAACTTCCTCATTGTTCTTCACGGCCCGCAATATTTCCCGATAGGTGATCGGGGTCGAGCTAGTGCCCGGGTCCTTCCATTCGGGAAACTTATGGGTCTCGTGAACAAGATCCCATCGGTTCTTATGGCCGTGCTTCTCAAAAACATAATCGATAATAGATTTCTCGGATCGCGAAAGTTCCTCATTCGGAGGATCTGAGAGCAGTTCCACATCCCAGTCGGCAACGGTCCTGATATGGGCATGCCAAATTGATTGCTGCGACGGCATCGGCTCGGATACGATCAGGTTGTATACGTTGCTGGTTACGGGCCCCTCACGCATCGACACATAATGGTCGGTGGTGATGGGCCGTCCCCACCTGGCCAAGGCTTCCCTGTCCGCGATGTAGAGAAGTTTGATAAGCTTCAGATACTTCATCCGTCCGCCCCGGAGCCTTAAGAAACAAGCTGCCGCCTCCGTGGCTTTCGCTTCATTGAAGCGGAACCTCATATAGTTATCCTAGCGAAGATCGGCCGAACACTCGCGCTAAGCCACTCCGAAGAGCGACGTACAAGGCGGCCATTATCGCCGCCGTTCCCTGAAAAACCTTTCCACCTTTGGCGGGGTGTTCGGCGACGCTAAGATTCAATCTTGGACCAGCTTGAGAATATGTGAATTGCATTTTTCATGTGGCAGCACAAGACCATCGATTACTTGGCGCTCCAGATGATTACAGTCGGCGATTCGGGCGTACTCGTAGAGCACCGTGGTGTCATGCTCCACGAAGGCGTGCTCTCCACGGCGAAGAACGACCGTTTTGGTCTTTGTCGTAGCGCAAAGTTGAAAGGCACACGACCACACATAACGGATCTGGATCGGTGACGATAATCCACAGGTCAGGGGTCTCCTCAGCGCCAGGAGCCGGAATCAAAAGCGTGTCTCCGCGATTTAACATTGCTGTAATTCCTGCAAGCTCACCTGTAGTACAACAAGCAACGGAAAATCTCGGGCGGTCGTCTTATGATCCCGGTATGTTTGGCATCGCTGCCAAGTTAGAAGCCATCCTTAAACGGCAACCCTGCGCGCAATCACCATCGTGATATCGTCCGCCGGTGGAGCGCCCGCCGTGAATGTCTGCAAGCGCTGCTGAATCGCTTCGACAATGGTCTTCGCGGGTTGATCGCTCAGCTCCGAGAGAATTCCCGCCAGCCGCTCTTCACCGAACTCTTCATCGACGTCGGGCTTCGATGCTTCCGTAACTCCGTCGCTGAACAACACCACCACGTCGCCTACTTCCAGACAACAAGTCTTCTCCCCGTACTCCGCCTTCGGAAGAATGCCGAGAATGGTTCCGGTGGTTTCGAGGCGCTCCAGACCACCGTTGCGATGCATCAACAGCGGCGGATTATGACCCGCGTTCACATAGGTCATCTCGCCGTTGGCGGGATCGATCACACCGATGAAAAACGTGACGAAGCGATTGCCGGGAATATTTGTTTTCAGAACGCGGTTCAATCGCCCAACCAGCCCGGCAAGGCCGGTGGGGTCGTCGAACAGCACCTGCGCGCGGGCCTGCAGGTTCGACATCAGCAGCGCGGCCGGCATGCCTTTCCCCGCCACATCGGCCACCAGCAGCGCGACGCGTCCGTCCACACATTGAATGAAGTCGTAATAATCGCCGCCCACGCCGCGGCACGGAGCGTTGTATCCGGCAAGGTCCAGGCCCGGCACGTCCGGCGCCTTCTCCGGCAGCAATCCGCGCTGGATATCGTAGGCTTGCTGGAGTTCCTTCGCCATCATTTGCTCGGCCTGTTCCACTTCCGCGAGACGCGCATGTTCGATTCGAATCGCCGCGATGTTAGCCATCACGGTGAGCAGGCTGAGATCTTCCTTTGTGAACTCTCGCACGAAGAACGCCGAATCGAGATAGATAAGCCCGATCACTCGCGTATCGGTTTGCAGTGGGACTGCGATCATGCTGCGGATCTGCTGCTCCACAATGCTCATGCGGCCCGCGAGCGCTTCGTTCAGACGCGCGTCGGGAATCAGCATCGATTCTTTCTTCTCGATAACCCGGTCGCGCACCCACGTGCTCATGCGCAATCCTTCGCCCTTCGCCGCGCGAACCACAAGTTCTTTGCCTTCGATCGTCATCAGAACCCCGCGCGACGCTCCCACCGCATCGATCGACTTGTCCAGGATCAAGGTGAACAGCTCCTCGAGACTCTTGTGACCGGCGACGAGTTCCCGGCCGGCTGCGATCAAGGCGTGCATCTGGGAGCCGCCGGCCAGTTCCCTGTCCTTCGCCAGCACCCCGTCCAGATTGACCACGGTGGACGCGGTGGGCTCCGAGGAAGCCGAATCGACAAAGACCACAGTCTTGTCGAAAGTCGGAGCCCGGTTTGCAAACTCCATCGATAGATGGCCTGCCGTGACTCGGTCGTTCTGTCCCAACTTATGCGGAGCCGTCAGCCGGTTGCCGTTCACAAACGTGCCGTTCTTGCTGCCCAGATCGCGAACCATCCAGGCGTCGCCCGACTTCTCGAGAGCGAGATGCTGGCGGGACAGACCGGAATCGTCGGCGTAACAAAGCTCGTTGGTGCTGGCGCGGCCGAGTGAAAAGCGCTCGCGGTCCAAGGTGAGTGCGCGGGTCTTGCCGCCTTGTGTGTGAATCAGAAGTTCGAGAGGTAGCATTTCGGTTGTGCGAGCGTTTATCGTAACAAAACGGGAAACTCGGTGATCCGCAGTTTCGCGGAACCGTAGGGAATCAAAGTGAGCGTTTCGATTGGCTGAGTGCTGGCGCTGGGGCTTGCAGGCAGCGGACCCGCTGAGCCGTCTATTAAAGTCCAATCCGGAAGCTTGCGGCCTTGTACCCGCAGCTCCACCGGCGCGCCGTCCGGAGTGAAGGGGAAATCGCCAACAGAGTGTTCGATAACTTGAACTGACTTCTCCGGGCTCTTCGTGTCGAGAAGCAGGCCGTAATTCCACGGCGTCTTCGGTTCCACCTGCCAGTCGG
>JBEKUT010000112.1:0-17052 GCA_049514735.1 Bryobacteraceae bacterium | reverse complement strand
TGGTTGATCCGCCACGGCGAAACGGAGTGGAGTAAGTCCGGAGCCCACACCGGCCGTACCGACATTCCACTTACTGACGAAGGCCGCCGCCGCGCCCGTGAACTCCGCGGCGCTCTCGCGGGCCATCGGTTCTCCGTCGTTCTCGTCAGCCCCATGCAGCGCGCGAGAGAGACATGTGCGCTCGCCGGTTTCGGCGATGTCGCACAGGTCGACCCCAACCTCTGCGAGTGGAACTACGGCGACTACGAAGGCAAGTCCACCGCCCAAATTCGACAGCAGCGGCCCAATTGGAATCTCTGGAAGGACGGAGTCGTCAACGGCGAAACAGTGGAGCAGGTCGGCGTTCGCGCCCGCGCCGTCATCGCCCGTGTAACGCCAGTACAAGGTGAGGTGGCGCTTTTCGCCCACGGCCACATACTCCGTATCTTGACCGCCTGTTGGCTTGGCCTCCCGCCCGACGCCGGCCGTCTCTTCGCCCTCGACACCGGTTCAATGAGTATGCTCGGCTTCGAGCGCGACACCCAAGTGATCTCAAAATGGAATCAATCGTACTGCTTATGACCGCGGCTCCGTTTCCGAACTGTTCGTGGGGCAGGCCATTGGGGTTTGTGGCCTGCCCGCTTCCTATTCGGTCATTTCTGATTTCCCATTTTTTCACGGCCCGGCAGGGAGCGGTCCTCCATATTTCAAAAGCGAATCCATAGAACGTGGAACATAGAACGCCGGTGTGTTCAATTACTATGAGCCGCCCATTCCACGCCCTGCACAAACATTTTCCGAAACTCCGGACACGCCAGATTCGGATTGGGCTCATCTTTCCAGGTGTGCCCCAGCATGGTCGTGTAGACCCGGCCTTTGCCGTAATCGCGTACCCAGTCCATCGGCTCATTCTGATGAGAAATGTCCGAGTAGGCGTAAGTCAAGATAGTAAGTCCCTCGGCGGGCCCGTGCTGGCCATGTGTAAGTTGCTCAGAAGGTTGTATCCACGTGCGAGGCAATCCGCGCGTAATCGGATGCTGCGTATTCAGCACATGCATCTCGAAATCGTGCCGCGGTCCGTGCCCTGGATCGAGACCCGTTCCCTGCGGAGTTTTCACCACCTGTCCGTCGGCCGCGACCATCAATCCTGGCCCAAAGCTCTTGTCGCGCCACCCCAACCCGATCATGTCGTTATACGCGCCCCACTCCAGAAACGCATTATTCGCGGCGTGATAAATTACCAGCCCGCCGCCCTTATTCACGTAATCTTCGAGAGCCTGTTCCACCCGCGGCGGCCAGCGAATCCCATCCTGAAGGTGGCCGCCATTGAAATTGTTGACCACCACGCGATAATGCGCGAACTTCGGATTCCAGGCGTCCCACGCCGCAGCCGGAGCGCCGGCCGGAGGGCTGGTCGAGACATCCACCGTGAAGCGCCCGCTCGCCAGCAGCATGGCGCGCAATTCCCGCGTCGCTGTCTGCCAATCGTGGTTATTGATCCCATCCACAATCAGCACAGGGATCTTATCTTCACCACGGGCTCCGCCGACCCCCAACAGAATAACCGTAATGAGAAAGGCCGCACGCATACTGTCTTATTCCGAGACCATCTCATCCAAAACTTGCGCGGCTTTCGTAAGGTTATCCACGCCGAACACCACCAGCGCCCGCGTCGATCCGGGTTCCAGTCCGCTATACGAATAGTCGATGTTGATCTGATTCTCGCCCAACTTCGCTGCCGCGCGCCCCAACTCACCCGGACGGTGCGCCAGCCGAACCAAGGCGGCGTCAGTTTCCTCGAAAATCATTCGCAGTTCGCCCAACACTTTCTTCGCAGTCGCCGGATCGTCCACGAACATCCGGGCCAGGCTCTCGCCTTCATCCACGAACGATTGGAAAGCCAGGATGTTCACGCCCCGCTCCGCCAAAGCCAGGAAGCATTTCCCCAGCGCGCCGGGTTTGTCTTCAATCGTTACTGTAAACTCCTTTACTCTCGGCATCCGATATGAGGTCTTTAGGGGGCAAGGGTAGCATAGTTCCGTCGATCACATAAATGTTCAACAACCATTCCATGAAGCGTCAATAGCTTGGATAAGTTTGTCCTAATCTCCCGACCGTCTCCCGCTAACCTGATTCCGGTAACATCAATCTTAACTATGCGGAACAGGTAGAGGACCATCCAACCATTGGAACCGGACCATCGACTACCCTCCCGCGCCTCCCCGCCGCGGGCCTTTACGTAGTCTCATCTGATGGGGTCTCTGCCTCATCGTGCTCGCCATTGGGATATTTCTCATCTGGCGCCACAAGGTCAGCGCGTAAAAGAGGGCGATCCGCTTGTCGAGCGTAGCCGCGATGCTCGCATTGATACTTTTCTAAAACTGTGTTGCGCGTCAGCGAAATGACGGCCGCGGTTCAATTGATCCAGGCCCTGGGAGGCGGCTGGGATGTCACGCGCCTTCCCGCGGCATCGCAGGTAACGTCGTAGCAGACGCCGCGGCAGGTCTGCGCCCCTCCATAGAGCCGGAGCGCTCTCGAGGCCGGAGCAACACAACGATGGATCTCGGACTCGCTACATACTTCGAGCGATCTAAAGAAATACCGGATTCGGAGAAATCGTTCGGGCCTGGCAGCGCAGTGTCTACAATTCTTCTCCACTCCTGTGCCGTTCCTTCCTGGACCTCGAACTCCAGATCCTCCCAGTAGGAGTTGATCATCACGTATAAATCGTCGTCACTTTGAGATACACCGTGGAGGCAGAATGCCAGGCTGCGAGACTCGTGGGACAGATCGGCTACCGGCCCGACTCCGTACCAGGCGACGTCCTCCCGCCAGAATCTGCTGCGGCCCAGGGTAGGGTGGACTTTCCGGAACGCAATCATATTCTTGAAGAAGCGATAGATCTCTACGTTCTCTGGAAGCCGGTTCCAATCCAGCCATCCAGTTTCGTTGTCCTGGTTATAGGGGTTGTTGTTACCGAATTGCGTGTTCAGAAATTCATCTCCAGCGCGGAACATAGGGGTGCCATTCGACAGAAACAGGAGGCAACAGAGATTCTTAACCTGCCTGCGCCGCAGAGCCAGCACCTCCGCTGGAACCGCTTCGTCCCCTTCGTGACCGCAGTTCCAACTGTAGTTATCATTCATACCGTCCTGGTTCTCATGACCATTGGCCCAGTTGCGCTTCAAATTGTAGGAGACGAGATCGTAGAGGGTGAAGCCGTCGTGAGAAGTTACATAGTTTAAGCTCTGGTAGGCGTGATAAGCTTCGGCGCGGGTGTCCGGAAAAAGATCGTCGCTGCCATAGATACGGCGCATCAGGTCGGGAACCATTCCGGGATCGCCCTTTACGAAACGGCGAATGTCGTCGCGAAAACGCCCGTTCCATTGGAGCCATGTGACGCCCGGAAAACCGCTGCCAAGTTGATAGCCGGCGGTATCCCAAGGTTCCGCGATCAAACGCAGCCGGTTCAACTCCGGATCGGCGGCAATCTCACTGAAGAGGGGAGCGTCGCCCCAATTGAGAGATCCATTGGCGTTGCGGCTAAACACGGATGCCAGATCGAAGCGGAATCCGTCGATATCCATTTCTTGTTTCCAATATCGCAAGCTGTCCATCACCATCTTGCGTACGTGCCCCTGGCCGAAATTCAATGTATTACCGGTGCCGGAATAGTTAGCGTAAGGATTTACCGGGTCCGACGACAGCATGTAATAACCGGGGGCGTCAATGCCTTTGTAACTGTAAATCGGCCCGCGGCGGTCGCCCTCGCACGTGTGGTTGTAAACCACATCGAGTAACACCGCTATATCGGCTTGATGTAAAGCCTTCACCATATTTCGAAATTCGAGGAGCTGCTGGTCTTCCGTTGCCGTGCTCGCGTACTGCGCGTGAGGTGCGAAGAAGTTCAGAGGCATGTAACCCCAGTAGTCGGCTTCCTGGGGATCGCGCTGAAATACCGGCATCAGTTCGACAACCGTTATTCCCAGGTCCTTCAAATACGGGATCTTTTCGACCAGGCCGGCGTAGGTTCCCGCGCGGGATGCATCCACGCCGGAGTTAGGGTGCTTCGTAAAACCCCTGACGTGAAGTTCGTATACGATCGCATCCGATGTGTGGTGCGGTCCGCGGGCGGTACCCCAGTCGAATACCGGACGGTGAGCGCTAAGCGCTCCCAGGGGCGCATGGCCTGCGTTTGATCCTTCGCGCTGGGCCAGTTCGCGATCGAAGCCGGGCGGGAAGAAAATACATTTCGAATATGGGTCGAGCAGAACCTTCTGGGGGTCGAAGCTATGAAGTTGAGGGGCGGCCTGTCCCGAAACTGAGTAGGCGTAATAACGAGCTTCCCCAAGTTCCGTGACTGGGATACGGCAGTGCCAGATGCGCCCCGACTTGTTATGCAGAAAATCGAAGCGGAACGTCAGCAGCGGATCTACTAAGTCCGCAGGGGAATAAAGTAGCAAGGTGACACTCTCCGCATTCTCAGCGTGAATGGCAAAATTGAAAGCTTGCTCCTCTTCAATCCAAGTAACACCCAGCGGCAAAGGGCTACCCTCGGCCTGGGTCCAGGTCTGGCGCTTTGACTCAGTTCGACGATCCATTTCAAGAATCATTGGAATGACTTCTAGTTCTCCAACCCGCAGGCTGCCGCCCCGGCTAAACCCGCCTCACTGACGACGACGTGAACCGGGATGTGCGACATGAGTTCTTCAAAGCGTCCTTTGCGTTTGAATGTCTGCATAAACAGCGGCCTTTGGAGAACGGGCAGCACATGCGTCACGACACCGCCGGCCATGTACACTCCACCAGTCGCCAGCACTTTCAGGGCGAGATTGCTTGCTTCACTGGCAAGAATGGAAACAAACGTCTCAATGGTTGACACGCACAGCGGGCTGGGAGAGGGACCCAGGGCATGCTCGATAATCACAACGGATGCATCGCCGCCGGAAGCAATCTGCGCGGCGACTTCAGGCCTCTCAAGTAAGTGCTCCACGTCGCGAAGATATCTATAAATATTTGGAATCCCGATTCCGGAACATACATGCTCAAAACTCACGTGATCGAACTTCTTGAGCATGTATTCGAGGAGGCCGATCTGTCGCGCGTCAGTGGGAGCGAAATCTGAATGACCACCTTCAGAGCTGTGGGCAATATAACTCGATCCGTCCCAGGTCAGGAAGGATTCTCCCAGGCCCGTGCCGGGCGCGATTACAGCGATGGCGCCCTTGGGAACGGGCTCTCCTGTGTTAATGGCTGCGGTGTCGCTTGGCCGTAAGATAGGAACGGCTCGCGCGATTGCCTCCAGATCGTTGATAAGCTGAACGGCCTTGAGATTAATGTTTAGTTCCTGGGCGAGCGAGGTCTCTTCAATTACCCACGGCAAATTGGTTGTCTTGACGCGTCCGCCGATCACTGGCCCGGCGACCGCGAAGCAAGCCCGGTCAATTGGTTTTTGGGACTTTGCCGAGAACTCCTTCACTATAGCTTCCAGGCTGGGATAGTCGGCGCTGTGGACCTTGGATTTCGCCAGCGGCGCGTGGGGACCGGCCTCACTCGAGAAGAGCGCCAATTCCGTCTTCGTCCCACCAATATCTCCCGCAATTAGCATTGAAGTTACTCCCGTTTACTACCTTAAGCCGTCGCGTAAGAACCCGACGATCGCTTGGAGTTCTCAGTCAAAGACCGCAGCCATTGAAACGCAACGGGGGAAAGCATATCCTCAGTGCAACGCCAACTCCAGTTCCCATCGGCGCGTCCCGGCACGTTCATGCGGGTACCTTTTCCCAAGTTGAGCACGTCCTGTAACGGCGCAATTGCCAGCGCGGCCACCGACGACCATGCCAGGCCCATCAGCGCTGGCGCAGCTTCAGCACTCCCGCTGAGAGTGCGCTGCAGGTAACTCCAAAGATTTTGCCGCTGCGCATCCGGCAATTCTTCGTACCATTCGCGGGTAGGCGCGTTGTCGTGAGTGCCAGTGTAGACCACTGTGTTTGAGACGTAGTTATCGGGCAGATATGGATTATCCGCATGACCATCGAACGCGAATTGCAGGACGCGGGTCCCTGGTATCTGGAATTCGTCACGCAGCTCGCTTACGTCGGGCGTGATGAGGCCCAGATCCTCAGCGATGAACGGAAGCCGGCCTAACTCCGCCCGCACCGCTTCGAAAAAGCTGGCGCCCGGACCCGTCACCCAGTGACCAGACTGAGCTGTTGACGCGCCGGCGGGAACGTACCACGCGGCCGCAAACCCACGAAAGTGATCCAGCCGAATCACGTCTACGTGACACAAGAGGGCACGCAGCCGGTCTATACACCAACGATAACTGGTGGAACGAAGCGCGTCCCAGTTATAAACCGGGTTACCCCACAACTGCCCCTGCGCGCTGAAATAGTCGGGAGGAACGCCCGCGACGAAGCGTGGCCGGCGCTGTTCATCGAGCAGGAATAATTCGGGGTTCGCCCAAACGTCACTCGAGTCGGGCGAAACGAAGAACGGCAGGTCGCCGATCAAGCCTATACCTTTGTCACGGGCGTACTGCTTGAGCCGATCCGCCTGGCGGAGCAACAGGAATTGTGCAAAGCGAACGAAATCGATTTGACTTGCCAGTTCCCGCCGCGCGTCATTGAGGGCATCCGGGCGGCGCCGAACCAACTCTGCCGGCCACTGCAGATAATACGCCCCGCGATACTTGGCTTTCAGCGACCGGAATAGAGCATAGTCGTCCAGCCAGTGTGCTTGTTGGGCGCAGTACTCTTCATATGCAGGCTGCAGGTCTTTGCGCTCCCCGGCCTTAAAATATTTCCACGCCTTTGCGAGCAGTTCGTGTTTGAAAGGGATAACAGAGTCATAGTCGACCGCATCCGAAGGGAAGTGAGAGTCACAATCGCCCGCCCGCAGCAAACCGTCCGTGAGTAATTCGGCGGGACTGATTAGCAACCCATTACCTGCAAACGACGATAACGATTGATACGGCGAGTTGCCATAGCCGGTAGGGCCGAGCGGCAGCGACTGCCACCATTCCTGGCCAGCGTCATGGAGGCGATCGACCCAGGAGAAGGCCGATGGTCCCAGGTCACCGATGCCATACCGCGACGGCAGGGAGGTGACATGCAGGAGTACGCCGGAAGTTCGGGATCGGGGCGAAAACAGTGGAACGTTTGTCAGTTCACTGGCGTTACTCATCGCTGGACTTGGGTTGCTAAGGTACAGGGCATGGTTCGGCCTTCCAGATTCCGGATGCATATTCGGCGATGGTCCGGTCACTCGAAAACTTTCCGGAACTCGCCACATTCAAGATCGCTTTGTGCGTCCACGCGTCAGGATCGGCATACAACGCGCCGAGCCGTTCGTGAGCCTGGCAGAAAGAGGTCAAGTCCGCTAAGTGCATATAGCGATCGCCGTTTGTCAGGAGTGTATCGCGCAGCGGAGCGAACACACCCGGCTCATTACGGCTGAAATGGTCTGAGAAAATGAGGTCCAGAGCCTTGCGGGTCTCCGGTTCATTTTCGTAGTGCCAGTAGGGGCTGTACCAGGCGCGGCTGTTCTCGACTTCTTCCACGGTGAGTCCAAACATGAAAAGGTTTTCGTCACCAGCTTCCTCCGCCATTTCGATAGTCGCGCCGTCGCGCGTTCCCACCGTCAAGGCTCCGTTCATCATGAATTTCATATTGCTGGTTCCGCTGGCTTCGTAGCCGGCAGTGGAGATCTGGTTCGATACATCGCTGGCTGGTATCAGACGTTCGGCAAGCGTAACGTTGTACTCAGGCAAGAACACAACTTTGAGCCGGCCGCGCACGACAGGGTCGCCGTCGATGGTTCCGGCAAGGTTGTTGATGAACTTTATAATTAGCTTAGCCAATTGGTAAGCCGGAGCCGCTTTGCCAGCGAAGAAAAAAGTCCGCGACGCCATTTCCGTGCCAGGATTCTCCCGGAGCCGGTTATAGATCACGACGATTCGTAGGGCGTTCAACAGTTGTCTCTTATATTCGTGGATGCGCTTAATCTGGCAGTCGAAGATGGTGTTCGGGTCGACGATCTGTCCCGACGCCGACTTGAGCCAATTCGCAAATTGCACTTTAGCGTCGAGCTTCGACGCACGGAACGCCTCGCGAAAGCCACCGTCGCCGGTAAACGATTTAAGTTGGCTGAGCTGACTTAGATCGGTAATCCAGCGGTCGCCGATGGCTGCGGTAATCGCACGCGCCACGGCGGGATTCGCTTCGAGCAGCCAGCGCCGCGGTGTCACGCCGTTCGTCTTGTTGCTAAAGCGTTCAGGAAACATCTCAGCAAGATCTTTGACCGTGGTTGTGCGCAACAACTTGGAGTGGACGGCGGCTACTCCGTTGGTGCTGTGCGTGCCGACAATCGCCAGATTGGCCATACGGACCTTGCGCTGGTTACCCTCTTCGATCAGGCTGACGCGCTCCGCGCGTCCTTCATCATCCGGGAAACGCGCGCGGACCTCGTCAAGGAGCCGCCGGTTGATCTCATAAATTATTTCGAGATGACGGGGAAGAAGAACCTCAAACCATGCGACCGGCCATTTTTCGAGAGCTTCAGGCAGCAATGTGTGATTTGTATATGCCAGCGTTCTCTTGGTCAGATCCCAGGCTTGGTCCCACCCTAAGTGCGCATCGTCCAGCAAGATTCGCATTAATTCAGCGACTGACATGGACGGGTGGGTGTCATTGAGTTGGATGGCAGCTCTTTCAGGCAGCAGGTTCCAATCCTGGTTGTGTCTCTGAAAGCGGCGTATCAGGTCGGCGAGCGAGCACGCGACCAGGAAGTATTCCTGCAAGAAGCGCAGACCTTGGCCCTCAATGTGGGAGTCATCGGGATAGAGCACGCGGGTGAGCGATTCCGCTTCGAGAGTCTCACCCAAGGCCCCGACGAAGTCGCCCGTGCCGAATTCTTGAAAGTCGAAATAGTCCGGCGCGGCCGCGGCCCAGAGGCGGAGAGTGTTGATGGTCTTGCCCCCGTAGCCCACCACGGGACGGTCGAACGGAATGCCAATCAGGCTGGATGGCCGGTCCGGGATGACGTGTAAGCTGCCGCCGCGCAGTTGGAAAGAGACGTTCAGCTTCACTTCCACTTTCTCGTGCGGCCGGGCGATCTCCCAGGGATCCGTGTCGCGAAGCCAATTATCGGCGCTCTCGCGCTGCCAGCCATCGACGATGGTCTGTTTGAACATGCCGTATTCATAGCGCAGACCATAACCCGTGGCGGGAAGCTGCATGGTGGCCATGGAATCGAGGAAGCACGCCGCGAGGCGGCCCAAGCCTCCGTTACCCAAGCCCGCGTCCGGTTCCTGTTCCACCAGTTCAAGCCAATCGATGTCTTTCTCCGCGGCCACGCGCTGAACAAGAGGATCGAGCAAGAGGTTAGTAATGTTATTCGCCAACGAACGCCCAATAAGAAACTCCAGCGAAAGATAGTAAATGCGCTTGGCATTCTCGCGCTCATATGTGCTCTTGGTTAGCACCCAGCGCTGCGCGAGAATGTCTCGCACGGAATGGGAGAAGGCCTCAAAACGCTCGCGGGCGCTGGCCACCTTCGGGTCGATCGCCCGGTCAAAGACCAGATGCCGTTCGTAGAGCGCGTTTTCGCCTCCAACGAGCGGCATTTGTGCGCTCCCATATGGTTTAAGAAGCTCCGAAGCGTTGGTTGATGTTGCCGCTGTGCTCATAAAAAATCCTTGTTGTTTGAAATCGATTTGAATCGTTAGGACCTGGCCAGAATCTCGTCCGAATGCAGCCCTTCATGTTGACCATTATTCCATTCCGCCCCGGCCAGGGAAATAACCGGAAGCGCTTCACTCATGGTTCGGTTGACCCTGAGCATTCAATGTTCCATCCTGGCCTGTATGACAGGCATGGTTGTGCATAGGAAGTGTCGGACCGTAGTGACGGTAAATCGACATCTTGACAGCAGAACGCCCCTTCGCCCCTGGCTTTCGGACGCTCAACGCCGAAAATTGGCGGCGCGAGCTTATCCCGATCGGCCTGCAGGGAGCGGCGGCGCGCTTCCTCCTCGCGACGGCGTTTCTCCTTGGGGTCCATCCCCGGAAAGATCATCGGATGGCGGGTGGAGTCACCGGACAGCCCAAGCGCCAGCTCGTCGATGTCCTGCTGGTGAAGCATGACGGTCCGGCGCCCGAAGAACTCGCTCAGCCATCCCTGCGGTATCGCCCCGCTCGGCAGATCCAGCAGCTCGTCGTCCGGTATCGCGTCTCGATCGTCTTCCGCCGGCGTAGACATGACACTTTCCCATCCTCAAAATTCAGGCTTCATCCTTAGGTTTAATATTCTGTGAATACGCAACCTTTGCTTGAATGATCTTCGGCGGGGATACGGGGAACAGCGCATGTCTATACATTGTTGACACAAGCCGGGCCGGATGTCATAATGTATATACAAGGTTTATACAGCGGAGGCGGTCATGAAATCGACGGTAAAGAAGTGGGGCAACAGTGCGGCCGTGAGGATTCCGGCCTCCGTGATGGAGGCCATGCACCTTGATCTGGACGAGGTCGTGGAGGTGCGCGAGGAGAAAGGCAGGATCGTCATCGAACCGGTGCGGCAAAAAACGTACGTCCTCAACGATCTGCTGAAAGGCATCAACGCGAAAAACCTGCATGAGGCGGTTGATTTCGGGCTTCCGCAAGGCAAAGAGGTCTGGTGATGGCAAAGCAGTACGTGCCCGATGCGGGCGAGATCGTCTGGATCGACTTCACGCCGCAGACTGGCCATGAGCAGGCAGGGCGCCGTCCGGCGCTCGTTCTGAGTCCGGCGGCGTATAACGGCAAGACGAGTCTGATGATCTGCTGTCCGCTGACGACGCAGATTAAGGACTATCCCTTTGAGGTTTTAGTCGGCGGCACGCCGCCGAATGCGGTTCTGGCAGATCAGGTGAAGAGCCTGGTCTGGCGCAGCAGGGGTGCTAAGCCGAAGGGCCGTGTGTCGCCGGAACAACTAGCCGAAGTGCGTGCGAAAATACATGCGCTCATTGGCTAGCCGCGCTTTCCCGCGAAAGGGATCGTCGCCCGCATGGGCCGAGACCCCCGCCGCCGCGTTGCGGCCTTCAATTACGGAGGCTCGGAGAGCGTCAGCGAATAGAGCCCGGTCCGCGCCCTATGCGTGCGGATTCACCCCGTCAATCTGAGTGAAAATACGGAAAGCAACGTGTCGAAGTCTTGCTAAAGATCTCTCTCCCGGCCAGAAGGCCGCCATCGAGACGCTTCTGGGACGCCGTATTCAGGAAGACGAAGCGGTCGGCGTCCGTACCTTCGAGCCCGTCACCGTCTCGCATCGGCGGAGACTGGAAATAGCGAACGAACTGAGAAAGTATTTTGCTGAAGTGAACGCGCGCCCGCAAGCCCGTTTCGGAGGAAGAAGCCGAAGACATCGTCACTGAGGCCATGAGAAGCGTTCGCCCCGGCTATTGTCCCCAGCAGTGAGAATCATCCTCGACACCGCCATACTCGAGTCAGATCATATTTTGCCGCTGTTCAACGAGATGTTCTACGAGTTGGCCAGGGTTCTGCGCTATCCCAGCGCGGTTCTGAAGCTGGGAGTTGCATGATGGTTACCAGATCGTCTGGAGCTGCGACGCGCGGATCTTTGCATCGCGGCTTATCATGGCGCCCGCATCGCGACAGCCCTGGCAGCGACTATGCGGTCCGGTAAATCCGGCACCTCGCTCCGTTTCACCAGTTCGAGAGCATCGGCGACAATGCGGTCGAGCGGAACCAGCGAGCACGGACTCGTGGAGTCGTCCAACGTCTGGATCAGTTGTTCACGCACAATTGCGGGCAATCGGCGTTTCTCGATCAGGCAGCTTAGTTCCACGAGGCAAATCGACGGAACGTAAATAACATCTCCGGCCGCAGTGCCGGCGTCGAGGGCGTTAGCCGCCTTCGTCGAGAGCCGGGGATCGTCTTGCAAGTACCAGACGATAGTGTGCGTATCGACAACGATGCCGGGCATCAAATGTCTTCCCTGGGGAAGTTGCGCCACATCTCGCGCTGGTTTTCTTCGATTTCTTCTGCCGGGAGTGAGATGCCCAGGTGAGCCCACATGCCCCGCACGCTCTTGAACGGCGGCCTCTTCGCAGTTTCGGCGCGGAGGCGTCTGGCGTAGTCGTAGATTTCCCGCTGCTTTTCCGGCGGTAGCGCCTGAACCTCTTTCAGGATGGCTTGTTCAAGAGACATTTGAGAGCCTCGACTTCATTATCCGTCTTACGGCGGGCCTAGGTAATTGCTCAACCGTGCCCTCCTTACCAGCGCTACCGCGAACGTGCTGCCGTCGATTTCGGATTTGAACACCGCGAGGGGTCTGGTCAACCGCCTTTTATTATCGCCTTGGCCAAAAAGCCACCCAACCGCCTCGTCATCGCGCTCTTCCGCCTGCCGGGGAAGCGATCAAGAGCGCCATTGAGTGCTATTGTGCGCTAGAGTGCAACACGAGCCCAAGGTAGGCTGGAAACGCCGGCGCAAACGCCTCGACCATCTTGCCGAAATTACCTTCCGTCCAGCCGGTTCTTTATCGGAGTGCTTGTTCGCCTTCGTTGAGGTCGCGATTGGTTCCTATTGCGGATACCTCGTTCTGACCACTTTGAACCGTTGGTACGCAGCCAGCAAGGAGATGTCCGAGTTCGTGCTTCGTCCAGCGTGGATCATCTTCTTCATGCCGCCTGGTATGGCATTTCTCGGCTTGGTTTTATTAACCTCGGCCGTGTGGTCCACGGTTTTTGTCGCGTTATCCCTCTTCCTAATCCCTGTGCACAGCCGGTTCACCGGCAAACAGATGACGACTCAAGCGTTGTGGCCAATGCCTGAACGGCGCCATCGGTACACGGATATTAAGAGCATTGCGTTGGCATTCTATTACTCGCCACCAGGCGCTCAATCACGGCGAGGTTGGTCAAGGGAGCGCTCGCTATATTTGCGGTTTCGAGACGGCTCACTTTGGACGACGATGAATGGGCTGGCGGATGCCACCCTTGAGCAGCGGGAAAAATTGGCGGATTTCGTATCCAAGCGCAGCGGGGTTCCGGTTGAGTATCCACCGCTCGGAGACACCAGTTGCCGCTCTTCGCGTTCTGCGCATTGACTGTCATTTCAGTATGCTGGAGCGCCGTTGTGCTGAGCAGTGATCAAGCCATTGATCGCGTTGCCCGCCAATATAAGGCACATTGACAGGTTGAGCTTCAGCGCCCGCCTCGATCTTCTCTAAGAATCAGTCTGCTCACATTTCCACGAAAATTCGCGTAAACGGCGCTACCTGGCGTCAAGGCCATAGATGTCTTCGCGCCGCAGAGTCGTCGCCGGATCAGCCAACCGGCCATCCAGAATCGGCAGCGAATCCACAAGGCGGCGGCATCTTTCGCGGGGCTTGTCAGAACGACACTGTCGTAATGCAAACAGCGGTCATTGGTGAAGCCGATGTACTTTGCTCGAAGGACCGGGATTTCTTCGAGCCTCCGGCGGACGAGTTCCTGAGAAAAGCCCGGATAGCCGTTTTGGATGCTCGCTGATGCACTGGTTACGTTCCTGATGCGGCGGCTTCGACAGGGCCTACGCCAGCAAACTCTTCGCGCCCTTTCAGCGGCTCCACAGCGCTTCTGAGTTTGAAGGCACGGGCATCAGCCTGGCCACCGTACAGCGCATCATTTCGCGGCATGGAGGCCGCATCTGGGCCGAGGCAGCGGTCGGCCAGGGCGCCACTTTCTATTTCACGCTGGGAGGCGCCCATCTATAATCGTTTTGAGAATGATATTTCCCCGCTCCAGCGGTATCCTGCTGCATCCCACCAGCTTGCCGGGTCCATTTGGAATCGGCGATCTTGGACCGGAAGCTTATGCGTTCGCCGATTTTCTCGCGGCTGCGGGCCAGCGCATCTGGCAGGTTCTGCCGATCGGCCCTACCGGCTACGGCGATGCGCCCTATCAATCGTTTTCGGCGTTCGCCGGCAATCCGCTGCTGATCAGTCCTGAAAAACTCGTCGAGCATGGATATCTTTCGAAGCGCGACATCGCCGAGCCGCCGGGCTTTCCGGATGGTGAAGTGGATTTCGGGGGCGTGATTCCGTTCAAGAACGAACTGCTGCGCAAAGCGTATCGTAATTTCGTGGTTGCGGACGACTATACGGACTTCGTAGCGATGTCGGAGAATTGGTTGGAACCCTTCGCGACGTTTATGGCGCTGAGGAACGCGAACGGCGGACGCGTCTGGACGGAATGGACCAGCGACAAACTCGACGCCGATGAGGCGGCGTTCCATAAATTCGTGCAGTACGAATTTTTCCGGCAATGGCGCGACTTGCATGATTACCTGCGTTCCCGCGACATCCGAATTTTCGGCGACCTCCCAATTTACGTTGCTCATGACAGCGCCGACGTGTGGGCGAACCGCGGGATTTTTGAATTGGACGAGCGCGGCAACACGAAGCTCATGGCTGGGGTCCCGCCCGATTACTTCAGCGCGACCGGCCAACTGTGGGGCAATCCGATTTATAACTGGAAAGGTCTCATCAAAACCCATTTCGATTGGTGGGTGGCACGTCTCGAAGCTACGCTCAACGTTTTCGATTTGATCCGCGTCGATCATTTCAGAGGCTTCGAAGCGTATTGGGCAGTGCCCGCGGGCGAGACCACCGCCGTGAACGGAAAATGGATCAAGGCGCCTGGCGCACAACTTTTCGAAACCGCGGAGGAGCGCCTGGGACAGCTCCCGATTGTGGCCGAAAACCTGGGTGTCATTACGACCGAAGTGGAAGCCCTGCGCGAGCGTTTCCATTTTCCAGGAATGGCCGTTTTGCAGTTCGCCTTCGGCACCGATCCGCAAGCGCCAACATTCCGGCCGCATAATTATCCGCACGACGTGATTGCCTACACGGGAACGCACGACAACGATACGACCGTGGGATGGTGGACTGCATCGGGCGCCGGCAGCAGCACGCGAAGTCTCAAAGAGATCGAGCGGGAACGGGTCTACGCGAAGGCGTATCTCAATACAGACGGCAGCGAAATCAACTGGGATTTCATACGGGCGATTGTGTCCTCGGTGGCGCACACCGCCATAATTCCGCTGCAGGACGTTCTCGGACTGGGCAGCGAAGCTCGCATGAATACGCCCTCGACTACGAGTGGAAACTGGAAATGGCGTTTCCGGGACGGGGAATTGACGTCCGTACACAGCGCAAGGTTGAAGGAGCTGACGCAGCTTTACGATCGTTAGATTCCCAACGTGAAAGGATCTCACGTATGATGGCATTTCGAGTACGAGGCACATATGAGAAGATTCCTTCCTTTGCTCGCGAGCGTTATGGCATCGGTCACCGCGGCCGATTTGCCGATTCGCGAAGTTGTTCTGTATAAAAGCGGCGTAGGTTATTTCGAACGCGGCGGACGGCTGGCGCCCGGCGAATCCGCAAAACTCGATTTCAAAGCGGTGGAAATGGACGACGTATTGAAGTCGCTCACCGTTTCCGACAATTCCGGCAAAGTCGTCGGACTGCGCTACGATTCGAGCGAACCGCTGGCCCAGAAACTCTCCGATTTTCCGTTCGCCGTAGGAGGCGCGCAATCGCTGAGCGCTTTTCTTGACGAACTGAAGGGCGCGCGCGTGGAATTGAAATTCGGTCCCGACACGCTGAGCGGAATCATCGTAAGCGCCCGCACCATGACCGCGGAGGAGAAGACGCCCGAGCGCGAGCAGGTGGTTCTGATGCTCGACTCCGGCGATTTGCGCATGCTCGATCTGGCGGCCGCGAGCTCGCTGCGCTTCTCCGATCCGAAACTGCAGATGGCGCTGAAAGATTACCTGATGGTTGTGGCGCAATCCAGGTCTAAAGAGAAGCGCAGCGTCTATATCGATTCGTCCGACGCTAAGGATCGCGAGGTCGCCGCTATATATATGTTGCCTTCGCCGGTCTGGAAATCGAGTTACCGGCTGGTGTTCCCGGAACAGGGCCAGGCGACGCTGGAAGGTTGGGCGATCATCGACAACACTACAACCGACGATTGGACGAATATTCATCTGGCAGTTGTTTCCGGCCGGCCGGTGTCGTTTATTAGCAGCCTGTATGAGCCGAGATATGTTCAACGGCAGACTGTGAATCTGGACGATGCGAAGGCGGCAAATCCGGTGTTGTATCAAGGTGCGATGAGCGCGTTAATGGCGCCACCGCCGCCTCCGCCCCCGGCCGCTGCGAAGGCCGCGCCGCCTAGAAATTCGTTTATGCAACAGCGTGCCGTGGCTGGTTTCGCCGGGTACGGAGATTCGGTCGCGTCCGTCGCTGGAGTTAGCATTGACGCAGCGAGCACCATTGCAGTAAACACTCAAGCTCAGGATCTCGGCGAATTGTTCGAGTACCGCTTCTCGACGCCGGTCACAATCAAACGCGGTGAATCCGCGATGCTCCCGTTCGTCCAACAAAAGGTGGATGCGCGCAAGCTCCTCGTTTATTCCGAGAACTACGGTCTGAATCCGATGAACGCCGCGGAGTTGATTAACTCGACAGGCAAGGTACTCGATGGCGGTCCGATCACAGTATTCGACGGCAACAGCTATGCCGGTGAAGCGCTCATCGAGACTCTCAAGACCGGCGATAAACGCATCGTCAGCTATTCCATCGATCTGGGCACACGTATCACGACGCATTTCGACTCCACGCGCGATCTGGTGCGCGAGATCCATGTTAAGCGCGGGCTGCTTCAGACAAAATCCGCCATGCAGGAGACCAAGACTTATACCATTCACAACGTCGATGCGAAAGCAAAGACTCTGATCATCGAACATCCGGAACGCGATGGGTACAAGCTGATCGGCATGACTCCCCGTGAGACGACGAGCACGGCGTATCGCTTCGAAGTGAAGCTGGGGCCTGGAGCGACCGAGAAGTTTCCGGTGAATGAAGAGCGAGTATACGACGAGTCGTTTGCGGTGACGAACATGACGCCGGAAATTCTTCTCACCTATGTCCAGAACAAGGTTCTCTCCGACGCGGGCCGGCGCGGGCTGGAACAGATCGCCAATCAAAAACGGCAGATTGCCGAAACGGATCAGCAGAT
>JBEKUT010000111.1:0-17108 GCA_049514735.1 Bryobacteraceae bacterium | reverse complement strand
TGAAGAACGAGAATAAGGTGTTGAGTTGCCAGCCTCCCAGAACAGCCTTGTACTTAACCGGCTCCGGCAGCGCATAACTGAGGAACATGGAAAACGAATTACGAATGTCGAAATCCGAATTGCCGTAATCGCACTTCAGGCAATAGCTGTTCTGCGGAATGATATGGCGGGCGTAGGACAGGTCGTCGATCGAGTGGCCCAACGTGTATGCCAGCTTGGTGGTGAAGCCGTGATAATTGCTGGTCTTCACCGAGGCCTGGAAAGAGTTGTAATGGCCGTTGCCGACGGACTGCACTTCATTGATCGCAGCGAGGTCGGGAAACTGGCTATAGTAGGGCCGCGACGTGATATCTTCCGGGGCGCCTATCGGGATCTGGTTGATATCCAGAGTGACCGGTAAATGGTGGCTCACGCTGTTCACATAGCCCACCTCGACTACGGCATTCTGGGCAACTTGATACTGCACGTTGAGATTCGAGTTCAAGCTGTAGCCGTCTACGAAATGCTGGCTCACGGAGAAGCCGCCGTAAGGGCCCTCCGCCGAAATTCCGCCAAAGATCGGAGCGCCCGCTACCACGGTGATCGGCGCCTGGCTAGCCAAGTGCAAGACCGGCGCGGTTCCACCGATGTTCCCGTTGATTCCCGATCCAGCGCCATTCGAAGCTCCGCTGTCGCCGAAGTAGGAGACGTTGGGGATCTGATAGAACATGCCCCAGCCGCCGCGGATCACTACTTTGCCGCCGGCCTTCGGTTGGTACGCGAACCCGAAGCGCGGACCGAAATCGTGCAGATCGCGGGGCCACAGGTTGTTCAGTCCATGTGTGCCGACATAAGTGATGCCGCCGTCGGCCGGGATGAAGGTCGAAATAAGATCTTTCGGATTCGAGATCGGACTCTGATATACCCAGTTCAAGCCGTAGTTCAGAGTCAGTTTTGGAGTGATCTTCCAGGAGTCCTGGGCGAAAAGAGAGAATCCGTTCACGTTGTAAAGGCGCTGCTGATTGCCGAACGCGACCGTGGCGTTGCCGGGAGCGATACGGAGAGCAAGGAAGTCGGCGAGGGCGTTCAACGATCCAGCGAGGGGATTATTACCGAAGCCCCAGCTATCGTTTGGATTTGTAGCGGCAAACGGCCCCTGCGTTCCATTGAAACTGAACGTGCCGGGCGCATCCGAATCATAAAACACATCAAGGCGTGAATGGCGGTACTCACCGCCAAAACGGATCTCGTGCGATCCCACGGTGTAAGTGAAAGTCTGATCGATGTGGCCGGTGGTGTCGATGCGTCCGAGCGGCGGCGTTAAGCCGGTGGAATCAAACCCGGAAATGTTGAGATTTGGGGAACCGTAATCCGCTGGATTCGTGACTCCATCATTAAATCCGAGCGCCGGCATGTTGAAGCCGTGGTTGGCGTCGCCGAAAATCTGCAGGAAGTAATTCACCCCAAGGAGAGTTTGCGCCACGAAGCGAGGCGTAATCACTGTGTTGTAGACCACGGAGAAGTTGTGCATGCGGCTGGGACATGCCTGGAAATAGTAAGGCATCGCCGAACCTACATATTCCACTTGGTTGCCGGTCCCGCCGAAGTAGCGGATGGCGATGTTGTTCCGCTCGTTAAACTGATGATCCAGCTTGATTACGCCGTTATAGCTGTTGGAGAGGTTAATGCCGGCGCCCGCGTAATTGTGGACAGCGGCGGGTCCCGTCAGGCTGTTGGCCGGCCAGAGAGTGTTGATCAAGGTCTGCGCGAGCGGATTCACCGCTACACCGTCGGCGGCCATTTGCGCCGCGGCTTGCGAAACCCATGCGGCCGAAGGCGTTGTTCCCGGAGCGGTCAAAGCCTGCCGATAGTTCTGCTGTTCATAGTTGATGAAGAAGAAGGTGTGGTTCTTCCAGATGGGGCCGCCGAGCGAGAAACCCTCCTGATTGTTGCGGAGTTCCGAAGTCGGCGAACCAGGGGGCGTGAACCAGTCAGCCGCGGCCAGCGCCTCGTTGCGGTTGAAGTAGTAGGCGGAACCGTGCAAGGTGTTGGTCCCCGACTTGATCACGACATTCAGCACGCCGCCCGAATTGCGGCCCTCTTCGGCATTGCTGCTGCTCTGGAGGGAGAACTCGTCGATGGCGTCAATCGGAAGCACCACGCCCGCAATCCCCGACACACCGCCTTGATTGACGGAATTGATGTTGTGCCAAAGATCGTTATTGTCGGCTCCGTCGATCTTCCAGTCGATGCCGTTGAAACGCGAGCCGTTGATGGAACCGTTGGCGTTGGCGCCCGGGTTGAACTTCAGCAACTGCGTGAAGTCGCGGCCATTCAAAGGAATGTCCAGGAGCTCCTTGGTGTCGATGAGGCTAGTCTGCGCCGATGAAGCAGTCTCAATCGCCACGGCTGCGGCCGCAACCTCTACAGTTGTTGCCAGCTTTGCCACCTCCAATTTCAGTGCCACAGTGGCAATCTTGCCCGCATCTACAGTGATGCCGGACACTCGTACGGTATCAAAACCCTCCGAGGTAACAGTAACGTCGTACTTACCAAGCGGCAGATCCTGAAAAATGAATTCACCGGCCGATGAGGTGGTGCCTTCGCGCGTAAGCCCCGTATCCGGACTCACCATCTTGACGGCCGCGCGAGCTACGGCTGCGCCGGAGGAGTCGGTTACAGTACCCGCGACACCTCCACGAAAAGTCTGTGCGTTTAAAGGGACAGCGGCTAGAATCGCCGCGAGCAATACAAGCGATAGCTTTATGCGTGACAAGATAGGACTCCTTAATCCTAGTCGTTGGCCAGGGAGGTACAGCAACGACAGAGCTCAAAATAGCGAAGGGCCGAATTGGCCACAGGCGCAACTGGGCGTCGAAGACTAAAATTCCCCTTATTTCCGTTGAGGATACCAAGTTAGCGTGGTCGCGTCAAGAAAAAAAGCGATCTTGGGATGAACGCCGCTTGGACTCTTCGCACCACGCGGTTCGGACAACCACCAGAACGGATGGCGCCTTGGTCCAAGGGCAATTTTCTGCCGCCGCGAACCCGCTTCCGCTTCGTGTTCGGGAGGAAACGAATTTGGAGCGCCACAGCGGCTCTTGGAGGTATAATTTGGACTTCTTTATTATTCAATTAAGGAGATGTGCGATGCAATTCGTTCAACTCGCTATTCAAGGTGGCGGGGCGAAGCTGATACCTCTTTTAGCTGCTTGCGAGGCCATTCAAGCGCTAGAAGCGGAAGACAATCCGCCTATTAAAATCACGCGTATTGCAGGAACTTCCGCGGGGGCCATAGCCGGATGCATATTTGCTGCTCACATTCCAATGAGCACGGCGCGCCTGCATTTCCAAAAAAGCTTCGAATCGAAAGTCTTAGAATTCTTTCCAAGTCCATCGTATTGGAATTACTACCAGCTGACGCGTGGACAACAGCTTTGGAGCACAGATCCTTTGCGCGAGAGCCTGCAGGAACTATTTAAACTTGCCGACGTTGTAACTTTTGCGGACCTCAAAATACCGGTCATTGTCGTCGCCTCCGATCTCGTCAATGGAGCGAAGAAAGAGTTCTCGTCCGGAGATTTGGTCGACGCGTTGCTGCACTCATCGGCGCTCCCATACTGTTTTCGAGTTTGGAACAGCGGAGGCAATAATAATCCGGTCTTCGTGGATGGAGGGATTTGTGAGAACCTCCCGTCGGAGATTCTCGAGCCCTTTGAGGCCCAAGCCCAGGGTACGGTGGTAGCTCTCTCGTTCAAGCCTGAACCAGCTCAACGGCCGCCATCCGACATCAAACAGTTCTCTCTCGCTCTGTTGGATACTGCCATAAGCAATTCCATGTCCAGGGCCAAATTGCGCTTGGGAAAGGAGCGGGTTCACGAAATCAAAACCTCGCTCAAAACGTTCGACTTTGAATCTGCTCTGCGCCTGGACCCCCAGATCTACGCCAGCATCAAAGATAACGCCGCGAAATTTTTCAGAGACTTCGCGAAACGCCGCGAAGATGGATCTTCCCAGAAAGATCATAAGATCGATTCGTCGTTGTGGGAGCAGCAAAACATCACAATGATGGAAAACCTGGGGCGGATCTTCAAAGGGCAGCACGCGGACAGCTTAGTCAATTACGAACAATGTGCATTGATCGTTCAAGTAAACGGATTCGACGACGCGCCAGACGAAGTGCGCTATAGGGCGGTGTACAAAACCGATGCGAAACCATTCTATTGTCAGGGTTTTTCCATGGCTGGGGGTTCAGAGTTCTTGAAAAACTCGTTCAGTCTTGTCGATCAGAATGGCGAGCCGGTTAAATTACAGACGCTGCCTTATCGCGATCCGGACGCATCGGACTGGAATCAGCTTATGGCGTTCTTCCTGCCTCCACTGTCGCCTTTCACCGGCCCATATACTCTGGAGGTGCGCCACCGCGTGAAAGATTTCATGGGCCCATTGGTAAGAACGCGCGAAGACGAGTTAGCTTTTACACCTCGACGCGGCAAGGGACCAGTGGGCCGAGTCGATTTGGTGCTTCACATTCCCGAGTCCTTCAAGAATGCGCGGATGGTAACGAAAGAAGGGCACGGAGGAAGGGAATTGAAACCTGGCGAGCTCACGATTAACTACCCTCCTCCGATCGGATTCCGTGCTATCGGGTGGAGGGGCGAGAATCGACCGCCGGATGTTGAATTTGGCGCTAGCGTGATTTTGTGAGCGAAGCCGATTGAAAGAGAAGACACAATTACAGCGTAAAGGGGGGTCTCGAAGGGGCCGAAGGAGAAGTCCTTTATTTCCAGCGCCTAGTAGATGTTTACGCCGCCGCGAATCATACCTGATTATGCACTCAAGAACTTTCTTTTGTCAAGAGGGGCGAAGCGGAACCGATACAGACTACCAGACAGGATACAAGTACCTTGTTGTCAACGATTTAGTAGACCGTTACGCCGCCTCGTCGAGCCATGTACTCAGTATGGGGAGTTGCGCCTTCGATGTCAAGAGAATCGAGATCGCGAAGCGAGGCCAGCACTTACTGGCGAAAACCATGTCGAATCTGAATGGCAGCACGAAAGCCAAATTGGCGTGCGTCGCAGAACCCTCCTGAAGCTGACAGGCGCTGCCCCGTCGCAATGCCTCCCTTCCGCCGCGAATTCCGAAGAGGCTTCGAATCCGCGTCCCAGGCTGGTGCTCGTAACAACGGGCGGAATCCGGCGTCAGGAGAGCTTTTCTCAAGAAGGCGTCGCCAACATTCCGCATCTCTCAAACGAGCTGCTCAATCAACCCCTGTTCTATCCGTGGACCTGGAATGAAGGCGTCACCTCGCATTTCAATACCATATCGAGCATCCTCACCTGCGCGTGGCAGCACGTCGACGATCGGGGCCGCGACAAACCTGCCCAGCCGACGCTGCTTCAATATGTCCGCGAGCAATGGAAGACTGGCCCCTAGCAACCTGGGTCGTCACCAGCAATAAAGCTCTGACTGCAAACATCGGCGCGGGCGGCAACGTCATCCTGTCGAAGCAGTTGCTGGTGGAATCCGTCGAGCGCATCATCCAAAACAACAGCCCTCACCAACAGCTTGATCGCGACATGCTGCTCCAGGAGCTCACCGCCCTCATGCAGAACGATTACGAACGCATTGGCTGGAGCGTTCCGTCTCCCTCGGCCGTCATGGATCCGGAACTCAAGAAAGCCTTCCTCGCCGCACTCGACGCAGTTCATTAATGGCCCGGGAAGCCCGGCCAGCAGCGGCGAACTCACCTATTTTGTCGCCACCGAAGTGTTGCGCCGGGTTTTTGGTGCTGCCACGATTCGCCGTTTGTGGTCTGCGCCCGGCTCCGGCGTGACAAAACAACGTGCGGAGTCCCTCCTTCCAGCCGATAAGTTTCTCAGTGAACCTTACGCGCCTGCTGTTTCGGATTCGCCGCCAACCGCCGGAAAACGACTCCGCGACTCTCTCGCGTGTAATTGCAGATCTCGACCATCTGAACCGCAACACCGAACAGGACTTTCTGAGAATCGGCGGAAAGCTAGCCGAGTTCATCGCTACGGTGGACCTGATTTCGTCCGGCTTGACGTCGTTGACCAATGTGATTTCTCTCCAGCACGGCCCACATGCATCGGAGGCGCTGACGGGCGCGCTCGACCGCTCCACGGAAATGGCGGAGCGTGCCGAGAAGGACAACCGTTTGCTGGGAAAAATACACCACGAGGCAAACCGCCTATCGCTCACTCTTTCGGGATTCCAAGAAACCGTCTCCACTTTTCACACCCTCGGAGTGTTGACGCGCATTGAAACCGCCCGCCTCGGCGGCGCTGGCGCCGGCTTCGGCGCCCTGGCCGATGAAGTGAAACTCCTGGCGGAAAATGTTCAGGCCAGAATCGAAAACGCTCTGGACACCGGCGCCCTGCTGATTCCGCAAATCGAAAGCGCCATGCAAAACATTTCCGCGCTGGAGGAAGGACAAGCGAAAGATCTGCCCACCGTGATCTCGGGCGTCCAGGCCAGGCTCGCCTCGGTACGCGATGCACAAGACCGGGCGCAGCACTCATCGGTTCGATTGGGAACCGAGTATCGGAAAATCTCGGATGGTTTCCGGCAATTAGTCGTATCCCTTCAGTTCCACGACATCACGCGCCAGCAGGTGGAGCATGTCAACGACGTGCTACGGCGTGTTTGTTCCCAATTGGCCGAGGACGGCCAGCCGGATCTGGCGTGCGTCCTGGGCCTGCAATCTTCGCAACTGGCCGCCGCCGCCCAAACCTTCGCGTCCTCCACTGACTCGGTGTCACAGAGCCTCGATGATATTGCAACGCAGGTAGGAAAGATGGCGGAGGAGTGCCGCGCCTTGGCCGGCATTTCCGATGACGAGAAGAACTCCTTCTTCACCTCAATGGAACAGGGGTGCGCGGCCATTCTGGATAGTTTCAGCCGCTGCGCCGCCAATGAAGATGCTACACGCGAGAGCAGTGCAAGCCTGCAGCAAACGATCGCTAAAATGCGCGGATCCGTCGATGAGATTCGGGAAATCGAAATCCACATGCAGCGGATGGCGCTGAATGGCGGCATTCGCGCCGCCCATATCGGGGCGCCGGGAGACACTCTGGGCGTTCTCGCGGGCTCCATGCAACAATTGGCGCTCGATTCCCATCAACTGTCGGACTCGCTTGTTGAAACGCTCAACTCCATGAGCGACGCGGCCACCAGCTTGTCGGACCGGGCTGTTCTGGACGCAAGCTGCTTGGACAACTTGCGAAAAGCGGCCGCGGAGCTGCATTCTTCGACGGGCGAGAGTGCCGCCCAGGTGGCTCAAATCGTCGCTTGTGCGGTCCGCCTTCGCGAAGAGCTTTCCGCGGCCGGCGAGCGTTTCTCCGTTGGCGCTCTTTTCGCGCAAGCGGCCGGGAACGCGCGGGAGTTACTCGGCAAGCTCATTGAGCGACACCCGTCCAGTTCGCCGCAAAGCAGTTTGACCGATTTCGCGGCCCATTACACCATGCAGGCCGAGCACGACGTGCATCGCAGCGTCACGATGGGAGCAAGCGCAGTTCCCCCAGAGTCCAAAGATCTGGTCGAGAATGAACTGGGCGACAACGTCGAGTTGTTCTAATACCGCTAAACCCATTTTTGATATCGTTAGACGATGTGCAACAGCTCGACTGGGCGCCCAACAGTTATTATCGCCTGCGCGATTCGCGCCTAGCCGCCCGAATTGCCGCCGTGGACGCCGGCCGGCTCACGGGAGAAGTCTTCGCTTTCGCGAAAATTCAGTGGATCAACGGAGCGCCCACGGTAGAATCCACAAACCTGCAGCCTGAAGTGTGGGACCTGAAAGGCGACGCGCAGAATGAAAAACACGATCTCATCCACCTCATAACAGAACCGTGAGACAGTTCCGTGGCTGGATGGGATACTGTTGACATGACTCCCAAGGACGCTGACATCGACAGAAAAGATAACGAAGACCCCATTGAGGACCAGCCGGCCGATTGGGCCGAAGAGGATCGCGAACTCGAGAACCGCAAGCCGGACTTGGGCGAGATCGAGGAAGATCCCAGCGAGAACTGAAGTGAACTTCTCACTGGACTATTAATCTCTCCTGCTCCGCGTTAAACTCGCAGCCGAACAACGCAATGATCGACAGCAGATACATCCACACCAGCAGCGCGATCACCGCCGCGATGCTCCCATACATCACGTTGTAATTCGCCAGGTTTCGCACATACCAGCCAAACCCCGAAGTCGCGAGCACCCACAACACCGTCGCCACGAAAGCCCCCGGCCAGACTCGTTTCAGCTTCACGGGACGATTGGGGCCAAAGTAATAAATAAGACCGGTCACCAGAACGACGCACGCGAACGCGAACACGTATCGCAACGACACGCTGAGCACCGCAGCCCAACCAGTAAGATGGCCGCTGGGCGCATTGATTCCCATCCACGAGAACAGCCGGCCCTCCCATCGCGATCCGAAGACGATGAGAAATGAAAAGCCTACTCCGGGGAATGCCCCGATAAATACCAGAAACACGGCGACCCCGCGTTGTTTTAGAAATGGACGCCCGCCCGGAAGCCGATAGGCAGCCTGAAACCCTTCCATCAGGCTCATCATGGCGCCCGACGCCGCCCATATCGACAACAGCGCCGCGCCCACCACTAGCCAAATAGGCCGCTGCCCGCGCACCACGAATTGGTAGCGCACCAGTTCGGCCGATCCCGGCGGCACCACTTCAAAAAGAAAGCGCGCCAATGTTTTCGACACCGCTTCGGCATTGGCCCGAACAAGAATGGCCGCGATTGTCGTGATCACCGGGAAAAGCGACAGCAGCCCCGAGTACGCCACGCCCTTCGCGATTCCGAAACAGTTGTCCTCATACGACGCAACTCCGGTGCGTTGCAGCAGCTTCCAAAACCGCTCCCACGGCGACGCTTCCAGCGTGTAGATGCGAGGCGGTTGGGTGGACATCGGGCCGCCTACCCCGCGACCTTCGATTCCAACTCCGCCCAGCGTTCGAAAAGCTGGTCGACAACGGCCTGCGCTTCTTGCATCTCGTTGTAACGCGCCCGCACGACCGCGGCATCGTGACTCGCGTCGGGATTTTGCATTTCCCGTTGGGCCTTCCGCAGCCGCTCCTCGGCTTCCGCGATTCGTATCTCGATCTGCTCGTACTCACGCTTCTCGACATACGAAAGCCGCCGCGGTTTTTCCGGGCTCCGGACCACCGCTTCCCGCTTCGTCTCCAAAACGGGTTCGCGTTTGCCGCACTCGCGCCGCCAGCGCTCCCATTGCTCGCAATCCGCGAACGCCTCTGCGCTGCCGTTTCCATCCAGTCCCACGATGACCGTCGATACGCGATCCAGCATGTACCGGTCATGCGTCACCAAGACGAGCGCCCCGGAAAACTCCAGCAGGCTCTCCTCTAGCGTTTCTAAAGTTGGGATATCCAGATCGTTGGTAGGCTCGTCCAGCAGCAGAACATCGGCCGCCTGCAGCATCAGCCGAGCGATCAAAACGCGCGCCTGTTCCCCGCCCGATAGCCTACCCACCGCCAGATCCAATTGATCGCTTCGAAACTGGAATCGCGTGGCCCATCCTGCCACATGAATCTGCCGGTCGCGATAGATCACAAAATCGCCGTCCGGCGCCAGCGCTTTTCGCAGCGGGATTTGTGGGTCGAGCTGCTCCCGATTCTGATCGAAATAAAGGATGCGTACCAGGTCCGCGCGCTTCACGTTGCCTTTGTCGGCTTCGAGTTCGCCGGCGAGAATCCGGAGCAGCGTGGTCTTGCCGCTGCCGTTCGGTCCCAACAATCCGAGCCGCGTACCGGGCGAAAGAACCAACGATAGATTCGAGAACAGCTCCTTGCCGCCGATTGTTTTCCCGATGTGCTCGGTTTCGATCAGCCTTTTCGTTTTCCGCTCCGTCGCTGTAAAATCGATTTGCGTGCTGCTCTTTGCCGTGCGGCTGGAAACGTCGCTCAGTTCGCTCATCAACTCATAGGCGTTATCGATGCGCGCCTTCGATTTCGATGTCCGCGCTTTCGCCCCACGCCGCAGCCATTCGATTTCACGCCGCACCAGGTTCTCGAGTGCTTCCTGATGCTTCGCCTGCGCGTGCAAAAACTGCTCCTGCTTCTCCAGAAACTCGCTGTAATTCCCTTCCACTCGAAAGAGCCCGTCCGGATAGATGCGATTCACCTCCAGCATCACGGTCGCGGTATTTTCCAGAAAATAGCGGTCGTGGCTGACTACCAGCGACGCGAACGGCGCGGCCTTCAGAAATTTCTCGAGCCACAGAATTCCTTCCAAGTCCAGGTGATTCGTCGGCTCGTCAAGGAGTAACAGCTCCGGCTCTTTCAGCAATTCGCGCGCGATCGCCAGCCGTTTCCGCCATCCTCCCGAGAGCGCGCCCGCCTTGACGCCTGCATCCGTGAATCCCGCGCGGCCGATGACGGCATTCGTACGCGCCACGCGCTCGGATTCTGTCAGGTGTTCCTCGAGAACCACATCGTCCATAACCTGCTGGACGCTCTTGGCATCGTCGAAGATGTCTTCCTGCGCCACGTAGCCGAGCCGCAGCAGCTTGCGCGGAGCCAGGATGCCGCTATCCGGCGCGATCTCGCCCGCCAGAATCGCGAGCAGAGTCGATTTTCCAGAACCGTTAGGCCCGATGACTCCAATCCTCTCGCCGTCGGAGATGGTGAGTGAAATCCCCTCGAACAGCGATCGGGCGCCAAACGTCTTCGAAATGTTCTGGCAACTGAACAACAACGCCATTCAGGCTCAATTGTAGCTGCCGCCTGAAATCGCGCGGGTGCGCGACAATCGGATGTTATCAGGGTTAACTCGCATGCGTCGTCTACTATTAGCCATTCTTCTGCTTTGCCCCATCGCGTGTTCCGCCGACGATTGGGGCGCCATTCAATACCTGGTCGGAAACTGGACTGGTGAAGGCGGCGGCGTGCCGGGACAAGGCGCCGGTGCGTTTTCATTTCAGCCCGATCTGCATGGGAAAATTCTGGTGCGCAAGAGCCGCGCCGAATACCCCGCCACGAAAGATCGACCCGCCTTCGAGCACGACGACCTAATGATCGTCTACCGCGAATTGGACGATCGCGCTGAAGGCGCTCCCCGCGCCATCTTCTTCGATAACGAGGATCACGTGATTCGCTACGACATCACGATGTTTGGCGACCGCATCATTTTCACCAGCGAGGCGGTACACGACAATCCGCAATATCGCCTGACCTACACGCGAGTCACGGCGGATACGCTGCGAATCAAGTTTGAGATCGCACTGCCCGGCAAGGGCTTCACAACATACTTGGATGCTTCCGCCAAACGAGCCAAGTAACTTTATTCCTGCCGCAAAGCCCGCAGCGGATCGACGCGGCTCGCGCGGCGCGCCGGTACGAAGCTCGCGAACAGCGCGGCGATAACCAGCACGCCGATCATCATGGCGACCGTCAACGGCTCCGTCGACCTTACGCCGTCCACTAATCTCGCCAACAACCGCGCAGCCACGAACGCTGCCAGTGTTCCCACACCGATGCCGATGAAAATCATCCCGAAGCTCTGCCGCAGCACCATTCGCACCACATCGCAAGCCGTCGCACCCAATGCCATGCGAACGCCGATCTCCGGCACTCGCTGGCTGGTGACATAAGCGAGCACGCCATAGATTCCGATACACGCGAGCAGCAAAGCCAGGCCGGAAAACGCCCCGAACAATAACAACAGGAAACGTTGCCGTGCCAGCGTGGCGCTCGGCAGTTGTTCCATGCTGCGGACCTCATAGAGAACCTGATCGCCGCCAGCTCCACGCAACTCCTTTCGCAGCGGTTCCACGACGCTTAGCGGCGCGATTTTGGTTCGCACCGCAATCGACATCAGTTCGGACCAGCGGTGCAAATACCCGTCCGGAACCTGCGCAAATGGATAGTAGAATTGATCCCGCACGACAGCCTGATCGTCGCTGGCGAGCCCCCAATAGCGAACGTGGCCAACTACGCCAACGATGCGCATCGGTTCCGGAACCAAATCGGTCCACAGCCGTTTCCCAATGGGATCTTCCCCGCCGAACGCGTGTTGCGCCATCGTTTCGTCGATGACCATCACCGGCTCACTGCCCTTATGATCGTGTTCATCGAAGAAGCGCCCTTCACGCAGCGCGATCCCCATGACATTGAGATAGTCGGGCGTGACGCTGCTCGCCAGCGCCAGCGGCTTCTGGCTCTGCGCGGGTTCAGCCGGAGTCTTCCAATACCCGAGCTGATTATTGCCGTCGCGCATCGGGACGGTATCCACCATCGCGACGGACTGCACGCCGGGAACGTGGCGCGCCCGGTCCAGAACGTCATCCCAAGCCGCGCGGATTCTGGCGGGATCCGAAAGCACGCTCGGCGAGAGCGCCATTCGCGTGGTCAGAGCGTTGTGTACATTCATACCCGCATCGACAGACGACAAGCGCAACAGCGTGCTTCCGAGCATTCCCGCGGAAACCAACAACACCACAGCGAGCGCAATCTCCGCGACCACAAAACCGCTGTGCAAACGGCGCGAAGTTCCGACCACCGTCCGGGCTCCGGCGCGCAGTACATGTTCCAATTCGCGCGACGGGACGCGCAAAGCCGGCGCCAGTCCGAAGAGAAGTCCGCTGAACAGCGATATGCAAATTGCAAAAAACAGCACATGCCAATCGAGTTGGACCTCTTCCGCGCGCGGCAAACTACCCGGCCAGAACGTCACGAACGGCCGGATGCCGATGGCCGCGAGCACGACGCCAAGCACGCCGCCCGTAAGACCCAACACCGCGCTCTCGGTCAGACATTGACGCGCCAAACGTCCGCGTCCCGCACCCAGCGCCACGCGCATCGCAAGCTCACGTTCGCGCGACACAGCCCGTGCCAGTAGCAGGCTTGCGACATTGGCGCATGCAATCAGCAGCACCAGGCTGGCCGCGCCCAGCAGCAGCCATAACGTCGACCGCACGTCTCCAACGTCCGGACGAAGAACCTCCGCGATGAAGCCGCGGCCGGAATTGGATTTCGGGTACTGCTTCGCCAGTTGACGGCCAATCAGCTCCAGTTCCGTGTTGGCCTCCACGGCCGTCGCGCCCGGCCGCAATCGCGCCCAAACATTAATACCTGGGTGTGCTTCGCGGTTCTGCATCGCTTTTTGCGTGTTCTGGCCGAGCGGCGTAAACACATCCGCGTCTCGCAAGGGAAAACCAGCCGGCGTGATGCCGATCACAGTATAAGACTTTCCGTCGAAAATAATCGGACTGCCAACCGCTTCAGGGTTTCGTCCGAAGCGCCGCTGCCACAAGCTGTCATTGATGATAATCACGGGCGCCGCGCCAGGCCGATCGTCATCAGGCACGAAGGCGCGCCCGCGCGCGACATGAACGCCAAATACCGAAAAAAGGTCAGCCGAGACCTCCAGACCTTCGACATACTCCGGATCGCCGGAACCGCTCACAATGCCGCCGCCGTATCGAAACGCCGCCAGATCGAGAGAGCGGCTCTCACGCTTGCAGTCGAGAAAATTTGGATAGGCAAACGCCCAGCGATCGCCCCATCTGTAATCGATGGTCCCTTTCGTCTGCTCATCCACTTTGAACAGCCTGCCGGGATCGGCATAAGGCAGCGGTTTCAACAGCACACCGTTAATCACGGTGAACATGACCGTGGTCGCTCCCGTGCCCAGCGCGAGCGTCAACAAAGCGACCGCCGCGAATCCGGGTTTCTGCCGCAAGGTGCGCAGTGCATACCGGAAGTCCTGCCACAGGTCCGCCAGCCACCGTGTACGGCGCGCATCGCGGCATTGTTCCTTCACCTGCTCCGGCCCTCCAAGATCGATCCGCGCCTGCCGCCGCGCTTCGTCCGGATCGCAGCCGCGCGCGATCAAATCCGCCGCGTGTTGCTCCAGATGGAAGCGCAGTTCCTTCTCGAGTTGCTGGTCCTTCTTGCTCATTCCGCGCCTCCCTCTGACAATCTAAGGATGAGTCCGACCGCCTCCGTCAATCGCGCCCAACTTGCCGCTTCGGTGTCGAGCTGCGCGCGCCCCTTGCGGGTCAAACGATAAAACTTGGCTTCACGCCTCGTCTCGGTCTCTTTCCAGTCCGCGGCCAGCAATCCGCGATTTTCGAGCCGGTGCAACGCCGGGTAGAGCGATCCCTGTGGAACCTGCACCACATCGCGCGAAACTTGTTGTAGCCTCTGCGCGATCGCGTACCCGTGGACCGGGCCAAGCGCCACGATTTTCAAAATGAGCAGATCGAGAGTGCCCTGGGGAAGATCCGATTTTGCCGCCATGGATGCGATACCTTTATCTCCTACACATCGGACTTCTACATGTTACGTATTTGAACAAGGAATTACAAGTCCCCCGTTGCCGAGCCACGCCGGCAAGAAGCGCCGCCCTACAATGGAAGTACCACTAATCTTCATGAACTTGGATGCCCAACTCGCATACCTCAAGAAAGGTCTGGCCGAACTGATCCGCGAAGAAGACCTGCGCGAACGCCTTGTAGAATCGCAGAAAACCGGCCGTCCCCTCCGTGTGAAAGTCGGCTTCGATCCCACCGCGCCCGATCTCCACCTCGGCCACACGCTGGTCATCCGCAAGATGAAACACTTCCAGGAACTCGGCCACACTGTGTTCTTCGTGATCGGCGACGGCACCGGCATGATTGGCGATCCCACGGGGCGCAATGCCATGCGCCCGGCCATCACGCGCGAAGAAATCAATCGCAACGCCGAGACCTACAAATCCCAAATCTTCAAACTGCTCGACCCCGTCAAGACCGAAGTGCGTTTCAACAGCGAGTGGCTCGGCAAACTCGATTTCTTTGAAGTACTGAAGCTCTGCGCTAAGTACACTGTCGCCCGCATTCTGGAACGCGACGATTTCGCCAAACGCTACAAAGAAGGCATTCCGATCTCGATTCACGAATTCCTGTATCCGCTTTCGCAGGCCTACGATTCCGTCTTTCTCCATGCCGACGTCGAATTGGGAGGCACGGACCAGAAGTTCAACCTGCTGGTGGGACGCGAGATCCAGCGCGACTACGGCCAGCCGCCTCAGATCATCGGCACAACTCCATTGCTTGAGGGCACCGATGGTGTCGAGAAGATGTCGAAGTCTAAGGGCAACTATATCGGAGTGACTGAGGCGCCCAAAGACATGTATCGCAAAGTGATGGGCATCAGCGACGATCTGATGTGGCGATACTACGAACTGCTCACCGACAAGAGCATGGCCGATATCGCCGCAATGAGAGCATCGAACGCTCCCATGGAGCACAAGATGAATTTGGCCCATCTCATTGTGCAGGATTTCCATTCCGCTGATGATGCCAACCACGCCGCGGCCGATTTCGACCGCGAGGTGCGGCATCACGATGTGCCCACCGATATCGAGACCGTCTCATACCCCAGCGGCGTCGTAAACGTCCCCAAGATGCTCCAGGCAATCGGCTTGGCGCCATCCCGCAGCGAGGCCGAACGTCTCGTAAAATCGGGGGCGTTGACCGTCGACAGCGAGCGTCATGCCGCCCTCAATTTAGATCTCGCGCCCGGCGCTGTCCGGACGCTGCGAGTCGGCAAGAAGTGGAAACGCATCGAAGGAACATAAGCAGGGAACCTAGAGTGTGCAGCCATGCTTGCGCTTCGCGACAACATCGCTCAAAGTCTCGAGTCACTTCGCGCCCATAAGCTGAGAACTGTCCTGACGCTGATCGGGCTGACCATGGGCGTCGCCACCTTGATCACTGTGATGACTATCGTGCAGGGCGCAAACCTGTACGTCGAACAGAAAATCGCGACGCTCGGAAGTGACGTGTTTCAGCTTTCGCGTACGCCCTTCACGCTCACGGATTTCGACCTCATCATAAAATCCCTGCGTTACAAAAACCTTCACATGGACGACCTGCGAGCCGTCCGTGACGGTTGCCGCGATTGCCTGCTCGCCGGCGCATCCGTCTCCGGGAATGCCCGGTTGCAGTACGGCAACAAGGAATTGAACGATATCACCTTTATAGGGCAGACCGCGAACATGGGAACTATCGACAGTAGAACCGTTATTGAAGGCCGTTATTTCACGGAGGTGGAGGATGATCGCGCCGCGTACGTCTGCCTCATCGGGGCCGATGTCCTCGATCAGCTACTGCCCGGATCGAATGCCGCCGGCCAGGTGATTCGCATCGATAATCAGGATTTCACCGTCCTCGGCGCATTCGATAGGATCGGCTCGGTCCTCGGTCAGAATCAGGACAATTTCGTCATCGTTCCGATGAATACCTATCTTCGGATGCGCGGCACGCGGTCGAGCATCGTGATGAACTTCAAGGCGCCGGCCGCGGCGTTCGACAACGCGGTTGATGAGGCCACGCTAGCGCTTCGCGCGAAGCGCCACGTCCGTCCCGGCATGGACAACGACTTCTTTGTTGGCACCAAGGACAGCTTCATGTCGCTGTGGAAGAGCATCAGCTCCGCCTTCTTCGCCGTCTTCATTATGGTCAGCTCAATCTCCGCCGTTGTCGGGGGAATCGTGATCATGAATGTGATGCTAGTGAGCGTCACGGAACGGACCAAGGAGATCGGTGTGCGCCGCGCGGTGGGCGCCAGTCAGGGCGATATTCTTCGCCAGTTCCTTGCCGAGAGCGTTGTGCAGTGCCTTCTCGGAGGCGCCGTCGGGATTATGGGCGGCTTCCTGTGCGCCCTGGCCTTGCGAACGCTTACGTCCTTTCCTGCTTCCGTGCAAACGTGGGTCGCGCTGCTCGGCGTCTTTTTGAGCTCCGCAATCGGACTCTTCTTCGGTATTTATCCCGCCATGCGCGCATCGAAACTCGACCCCGTGGTGGCCTTGAGGTCCGAATGACGGCCGCCGAGGTTCGCGAGAATGTCATGGCCGCAGCCGGCACCATTCGCTCGCACAAAGGCCGTTCCTTCCTCACCGTTCTCGGTATTGTCATCGGAGTCACCTCCGTGATTTCGGTCGCGTCGATTATCAGTGGACTGAACAAATTCGTGCAGGACAGGGTGGATGCACTAGGATCGCGCACCTTCTTCATCACGCGCTTTCCGGCAGGTCAAGATCCCAATCGGCTCCCAATTAAGTACCGGCTCCGCAAATAC
>JBEKUT010000110.1:0-17156 GCA_049514735.1 Bryobacteraceae bacterium | reverse complement strand
AAAAGTCCACCTCGAAATCGGAGGGTTCCCGTCGAGACTCCTTGTTCGCAATGAAAGGATCCAGTGGAATTGGACCGTCGGGGCTCCAACTTCTATGTGAGAACGTCACGGCGGACGAGATGAACTGGACTGCCTTGATGACGTTGGTCTTGCCTGACGCATTGGCCCCATATATTGCAGCGCCGGATAGGATGCCATCGCGGATGCCGGCAGAATGGCGAACTGCATCCGGAAGGTCACTAAACGGTCCTGCGACAAGGGAGAGTTCCTGTTCCGTGCGAAAGGAACGAAAGTTTGAGAACCGTATACGCAAGAGCACGAGAACACCTCAACAATATATCTAGCGACCGTTCTGGGAACAATGATGGCACAAACCGTCCAAAAACTCCTCAAGAATCGCCTTTTCAGGCTACGTTAGGTCGAACAGACCACTTCAACGTTGTAACGGGGATTGGGGTCTTCGGTCCTAGAACGTTACCTTAGAGTAAACATCCGTTAGACCTATACCGCAACCGACGCTTTCGAAGGGGCAGGTGGCGTCGAGCCCCACGTAATCCGAAAGCACCCAGCCATCGGGGCGCCGACGATACATTTCGATGTGCGCCTCGGTTTGAGACACCAGGGCATATTCTTTCAAAGAGGCCAATTGCCGGTATTGCGCAGACTTGAAGACCCGATCAATGGCTTCAGTGGATTTCGATAACACCTCAATTAGCAGTATCGGATTCAGGAGCGTGTCTTCCCGCTCGTCCGCGAACTCGATCTTGTCGCAAGCGACCACGATATCTGGGTAGGTATAGAGTCCGCCAGGCGCGACCCTCACCTTAAGATCGTTTGTCACTACTACGCAGGGACCCTTTCTTAGAGCCAGCGTTAGTTCCGCGGCGAGGTTCGCGATAATCAGGCCGTGTTTAAAGGAGGCGCCGGCCATCCCCTGTTCTTGGCCATCCATCGGATACATGCGGCCATCGTAGTACCAGCTCTTGTACTCAGCCGCGCGTTCAATCGCGAGGTACTCTTCCGGAGTGATCCGATGCTCGGGTAAGGCAGACATTAGGATTGGAGCGTTAGGTCCTTGAAATCGATATCCCGATAAATCTCGGCCAACAGGATTTCACAACTGATGCTCTCGAACCTGACTGACGCGTCAAGGCCGGCCTTTTCAGAGAAAAGCCATTGGTCAGCGCCTGGCTGTCGCCGGTATACCTCCACCTGAGCCTTGTTCTGCGAAACAAGAACGTATTCCTGAAGACTTGCCAACCTGCGATACATCGTGAATTTCTCACCCCGATCAAACGCCTCGGTGGATTTCGAAAGCACCTCGATGATAAGTGTGGGATTCAGCAGCGTGTCAGCCTGATCGTCCGCAAATCGCCGCTCACCGCAAACTATCACGATGTCAGGATACAGATAGAGGCGTTCCGGAGGAACTCTCACACGGAGTTCATTAGACATTCCTCTGCACGGACTATTCCGAAGTGAACTGCCGAGTTCAAGTCCAAGGTTCCAAATAATCGTGCCGTGCGCGAAGGACGTACCGGCCATCGCATACATGACCCCGTCGTAGTACTCGCTTCTAAACTCGGCGGCTCGTTCAATCGCGAGGTACTCTTCCGGCGTGACGCGATGCTGGGGCTGCGCTGACATTTCTAGCTCCATTCCAACACAACTTTACCCGAATCGCCGGTCCGCATCGGCTCGAACCCCTTCTCGAAATCCTTGTACGAAAATCGATGCGTAATCACCGGCCGTATATCGAGCCCCGATTCGAGCATCACCGACATCATGTACCAGGTCTCATACATCTCGCGCCCGTAAATGCCCTTGATCGTGAGCATGTTGAACACAACGGTGTTCCAGTCGATCGAAATGTCCTTCGACGGAATCCCGAGCATCGCAATGCGCCCGCCGTGGCTCATATTGGAGAGCATCTCGCGAAACGCCGACGCATTCCCCGACATCTCCAGGCCAACGTCGAAACCCTCCTGCATGCCGAGCTGCTTCTGCACCTCTTTAAGAGGCGTTTCCCGCGTATCCACCGCCAGCGTCACGCCCATCTTGCGGGCCAGTTCCAAGCGCGTTGGGTTGATGTCCGTGATCACAACATGCCGCGCCGCGGCGTGGCGAACTACAGCCGCCGCCATAATTCCGATCGGCCCCGCGCCGGTAATCAGCACATCCTCGCCTAGCACGGGAAACTGCAACGCGGTGTGAACGGCGTTCCCGAAAGGATCGAAGATCGCCGCCACGTCGAGATCGACATTGTCTTTGTGCCGCCAGATATTGGTCATCGGTACGGAGATGTATTCGGCGAATGCGCCCGGCCGGTTCACGCCGACGCCCTTCGTATGCGCACAGAGGTGGCGCCGGCCGGCGAGACAATTCCGGCAGCGGCCGCAAACCACGTGCCCTTCCGCACTGACAATATCGCCTTCGTGAAAATCGTTTACGTTGGAACCGGCGTCCACGATTTTCCCGACAAACTCGTGCCCAATCACCATGGGCACCGGGATGGTGCGCTGCGCCCATTCGTCCCAGTTATAAATGTGCAGGTCGGTCCCGCAAATGCCGGTGCGTAGCACGCGAATCAACACGTCGTTGATGCCGATGGTGGGCTCCGGAACATCTTCGAGCCAAAGCCCAGGTTCTCTACGGCTCTTCACTAGTGCTTTCATGATTTGCTTTCATTATCTAATACGCCATGATCGAATCGACATTACGGACTGAGATCGCGCAAGCGATAGAGTTCCTCGACGGGAAACTGCGCCGAACCCCAGTGGAAATTTCCCCTGCCTTGGCAAACAGACTCGGCGCGCCAGTCTGGCTGAAACTGGAATCGCTGCAAACTACCGGATCGTTCAAGATTCGAGGCGCATGGTTTCGGCTGTCGCAATTGACCGCCGACGAAAGAGCATCGGGTATTCTAACCTGCTCGGCGGGCAACCACGGTAAAGGCGTGGCGTACGCGGCGAGAGAACTGGGTATCCGGGCTATCGTTTGCGTGCCGTCTTCAGTGGATCGCGCGAAGTACGAAGGAATGGTGGCGCTGGGCGCGGAAGTGCGCATGTCGGAGTTTGAAGGCTACGACGACACGCAAGCTTGGGCGGAGCAACAGGCTCTGGACGAAGGCAAGCCGTTCATCTCGCCTTTCGACGACATCGGCATCATGGCGGGTAATGGCGGATCGCTCGCCGCCGAAATCATGGAGCAATTGCCGGAAGCAGCGACGTTCATCGTTCCAGTGGGAGGCGGCGGATTGGCGGCCGGGCTTGCGTTCCACGTCAAAGCGAAGCGGCCCGGGGCTGTCGTTATCGGCTGCCAGCACGAACAGTCGCCCGGGCTAAAACTGTCACTCGAGGCGGGCCGCGCGATCACGCGATTGCCGGCTATCGAGACAGTAGCAGGCGGCGTTGAAGGAGGACTCGGCGAATTACCCTTCGCGATTTTGAAGTCACGAGTCGATCACGTCGCACTGGTTTCGGAACAGGAGATCTACGAAGCCACACGATGGGTGCTGGCGCAGCATCAGTATCTGATCGAACCATCCGCGGCGGTGACAGTGGCCGCGTGCTTAACCGGAAAGGTAGGCCGCCTATCGTCGCCCGCCGTCGTGGTGCTCTCCGGCCGCAACGTTAGCGTCGATGTAATCCGGCGAATTCTTTAGGCGCGGCTCCACGCGAGCAGCGCCGCGGCGAATTCGGCGCTGCACCAGGAGAGCGGCGAGGCGGGACTGCAGTCGCTGCCATCGAGAAAAATGCGCTCTGGCATCAAGCCATAGGAATTGGCGTTGCGGAGCATCCAGTCGACGAACCCCTTTGCGGCGGTTTTGTTGCCGTAAAGAGATTGATACTGCGACGCTGCGGCGGTGGTGAAAAAGAAGACCGCGTGACCGTACGAGGCCAGACCGGGATCGGGAGAGTCGAAATACTGCATGCCGCCGCCGAGCTTGACCGTGTTTTCAGCATAAAAGACATTCGACAATTCCAGCTCATGATGATTCGGGTAACCCCAGATGGCGCCAACGTTGGCCGTGGTGTCCCAGAGATAAGTTTTCTCGCCCTTTTGATCCGTCAGACTCTCACCATTCGGACCTTTCTTCCCGGTAAAACGAACATCGGCATAAGTTCGCCGGGACTGATCGAACATATATGGCAAAGACGCAGCAATTTTCTCAGAGGCCGCCGCATATGTTTGTGCTTTCGCCGCATCCCCAAATTCGCGCGCCATCTTAGCCGCAGTCTTCAGAGCGGCGGCGTCGATCATGTTCGTAGCTGGCAGATATCCGGTCCATTCCACAATGCCGCCTTCCTCCAGCAGACCATTCTGACTAATATGATTTACCAGGAAATCGGATAACTCATAAACCAGTTTGCGATCCACCAGCCAGACGCCTTGCGACTCGTGGTATTTCTCGAGCAGATAAATGAAATAGCCGTTCGCGTCCCACTCCGGTTCATCGAAACGCGCCCCAGTTCCCGCATCCACTGCCTTGCCATATGCGTCGTAGCGGGCGTACCATTCACCGGGCGTCTTCATCGCGATCTTGCGATTCGCCCAGAACTCAATCACTTGCCGCGCCTCCTGCGGATGCCCGGTCAGCAGCAGCACTCGCGCGCACATCATGGCGTCACGCGGATATAACTGCGGCATGTTATCGGTGACAAATTGACCAGTAATATCGGCGGGAATCTGACCGTTTAAGTTAGCCGCCTTCACGCAGTACAGATTGCGCTTGTATGCTTCGAGATAAGCCGCGGCTTCGGGAGTGTCATTCGGGAACTTCGGAAGAATCCCGCTATTCATCCATGACTCCCAGTAGGTTTTGGCCGTCGCTTCCAGATCTTCCTGCCGCTGCAGCGTTTGCACCTTCGACATAGCTTCGGCATCTGAAGAAGCGGGGATCAATAGAATCTCGACGCTGGCTCCCGCAAGGCTGCCGGTGACAAAAAAGGATGAGCCGCTCACCGTGACGTTGTCATGCAAATTCTTAGGAGCGATCGCGAGCACCGTTCCGTTAGGCCAGATGGCCATAGCAGCATGGCCCGTATTCTGAGTCTTGGCCGGGCTGCGCAGTCTCGCTTCGAAGCGGAATAGATTCGCGGTATTCGGGCGCGTGGAGCTGAGAGAAAGCACCACGGCATCTTCGGGATGCACGAAACAGAGCGCTCGTGTGCGCGCGCCGTCCGGCCAGGATGTCAGTGTCTGCGCGGTAAAGAAATTCTTCATCCCGATCTCGGGCGCGCCCGCTCGCCCCTTAACGTCTAGCAACTCGAACGAGGTCGACGCGACATAATCCGCCGTGTAGTCTTTGAAGTAAAGATGCTGGATTCCTCGCCCGGGAATTCGTGCGTCGTCCGAGTAGACAGCGGTAACGCGGCCGTTGCCCAGGATCGAATACCCTTTCCAAGGGCGCTTCTGATCTATCGATTGTGCGAAAGAAAGTGTTGTGGCAAGGGCCGTCAGCAGAACGGCGATGCCGCGGCATCCAATTCCCATGAGCATGCCCTCATTGTATTCCTGGTTCCGGTTACGCCTCGTTCCGGTACGATTGATAAAGTGCATCTCAGCCGCCGCCTTTTTCTACAGATGCTCGCAGCTTCCGCTTCGGCGTCTCCGCTGTTTGAGGAAGTTCCGTCGAGCGTCAGCGGACTCACCTGGGTCCACGACAACGCCATGTCGCCGGAGCGCTATCTGCCGGAGAGCCTCGGCCCCGGCGTCGCGTTCCTCGATTACGACAACGATGGCTGGATGGACATCTATCTGGTCAACAGCGGACCGTCGGATTTTTTCAAGCCGTCGAAGCATCTGCGCAACGCGCTGTATAAGAATAATCGCGATGGCACGTTCACCGATGTGACCGAGAAGGCCGGAGTCGCGGGCGGAACATTCGGGATGGGAGTCGCCGTCGGCGATTACAACAACGACGGCTTCCCGGACATTTTCGTAACATCCTACGGCCGCACGATTCTCTATCGCAACAATGGCGACGGGACATTCACGGATGTCACCGAGAAGTCCGGCCTGCCAATGGATGGCTGGACCACGAGCGCCGTGTGGTTCGACTACGACAACGACGGCAAGTTAGACCTCTTCATTTGCAGCTTTGTAGACTTCGGCAAGACGCAGCATCTGATGTGCGGCGACAACAAACTGGGACGCCATTATTACTGCATCCCGCGAATGTACAAAGGCACGCCGAGTTTCCTATTTCATAACAACGGGGACGGCACGTTTACCGAGGTGGGACGCGGCACCGACATCGAGAAAGCAGTCGGCAAAGGGTTAGGCGTGGTCGCCACCGACATCAATAACGACGGCCGCATGGATCTGTTCGTCTCGAACGACACGGTTCAGAATTATCTATTCGTGAATCGTGGGCCGGGACCCGGCGGCAAGTACCGTTGGGAAGAGATCGGGCTGTCGGCGGAAGTGGCGTTCAGCGACAACGGCGCGGCGCGCTCCGGGATGGGCGTCGATGCCGGAGATTACGACGGCGATGGATGGGAAGATCTGTTCGTCGCAAACATCGACCAGCAGGATTTTTCGATGTACCGCAACACCGGCAAAGAGAGGTTCGTGGACGTCGCGGGAAAACAGAGCGTCGCGCAGGCGACGCGGCTGCTTAGCGGGTGGGGATTGAAATATTTCGATTACGACAACGACGGATTCATCGATCTGATCCTGTCGAACGGGCATCCGGACGACATGATCGAGATGTATTCGCCGCAGGTGAAATACAAAGAACCACTGCTGCTGTTTCATCAGGAGAATGGCAAGCTGCGCAACGTGAGCGCGGAAGCAGGGCCGGCGTTTGCGCGATCCTACACCGCGCGGGGACTCGCAATCGGGGATTTCAATAACGACGGGCGGCTGGATGTTTTGATCGGGAATAATGGCGGCGATGTCGTGCTGCTGAAGAACAATTCCGGGCGAGGGAACCATTGGATCGGGCTGAAGCTTGAAGGCAAGACGTGTAACCGGGACGCCGTCGGAGCACGGGTGACGTGGTCGGTGAATGGAGTGAAAAAATCGCGTCAGAAAAACAGCGGTGGAAGCTATTTGTCGTCGCACGATCCGAGAATGGTGCTCGGGTTGGGAACAGCGGCGAAGGTCGATTATGTCGAAATCAAATGGCCCGGACCGAGCAAGAAAGTGACCCGGTTGACCGACCTGCCGATGGATAAATACACGACCGTTCAAGAGACCTGAGCAACTAATTCTTCTTCCACGCCGGCGGCGGTGAAATAGGCGCAATCGGGGTGATGGAAAACCAGCGCACTGACGCTCGCTTCCGGCTCCATCATCATGCCGTCGGTCAAATGAACGCCGATTTCCTCGGGGTGAAGCAGCTTCCAAATGCCCTTCTGGTCTTCCATGTTGGAGCAAGCGCCGTAACCAAAGCTGTAGCGTTTACCGCGATAGCGCGAGGTAAAACGTTCCTGCATGGTCATGCTGGGAGGATCGGGGAAACCCCAATCTTCGCGCAGGCGGCGATGCAGCCACTCGGAGGTTGCTTCGGCGGTTTCGGTCGACAGCGCAGACAGAGCGATGGACCGGAAATACTCGCCGGCGATTTTGGCTTCTTCAGCGCGCTCGCGGTTGCCATCGCCCGCGGTCACGACGAATAACGCGACATGATCGCGGCGGCCATCGTCGGAATCGAGCACGTAATCGCTCAAACATAAACCGTCGTCCTTGTCCTGGCGGTTGAAGTGGAAGGTGTGGATCGGCGATTCGCCGCCGGGCGCGAAGAAGTGGATAGAATTGCCGTCGCGCTCTACTCCGAAGAACTGCCAGACGGCCTTGGGCTTCATGAAACCGGCCGCCCATTGTTTCACCTGCTCGACGTCATGGAAGAGCTTGAGAGCCGTGGCGTCGCGATCGTGAAGCAGCTTTTCGAAATTGCCTTTGAAGCCGAGATTCTTGCCGTAGAGCATGTACGGGTTGATGTAGCTCCATACTTCGGCGAGATTCGGAACGTTGCGAACTTTGCGGTCCAAGTACGGCGCGGGCGGAATCGGAATGTTGGTGCGAACTTTGGGACTGCGCCGGGTAGTTTGCGGAAACGCGAGCGCTGGCCGGATGTCCGGCGTGGTTGCGGACGCGGCCGGCATGCGCGCTGCCAGCGTTTGCTCACGAGTGGCCGGATCCATGATCTCGTTCATGATACGAAGGCCGGTCATGGCGTCTTTGGCGTAAAAGGTCGGCGAACCGTAGCTGGGGGCGATTTTCGTGGTTGTGAATTTTTCAGACAGCGCCGCGCCGCCCACCAGCAACGGAATCTGAATTCCGTGAGTCTTCAAGTCGCCGCCGGTGATCACCATCTGCTGCGTGCTCTTGACCAGCAGCCCGGAAAGGCCGATGGCGTCGGGCTTGTGCTGCTCGTACGCTTTGATGAGATCCTCAGGCGGAACTTTGATGCCGAGATTCACCACCGTGTAGCCGTTGTTCGAGAGAATGATTTCGACAAGGTTCTTGCCGATGTCGTGAACATCGCCCTTGACGGTGGCCAGCACGATTTTGCCGCGGGCCGCGGTGTCGGCCTTTTCCATGAACTGCTCGAGATGCGTGACAGCGGCCTTCATCGCTTCCGCCGATTGCAGCACTTCGGCGACTATCAGCTCGTTGTTGTTGAACAACCGGCCGACCTCGCTCATGCCGGCCATCAGCGGTCCATTGATGATATCGAGAGGCGCGACGCTTTCGGCGCGTTTGCGGTCGAGATCGGCAACCAAGCCGTCCTTGGTGCCCTCGATAATGTAATTCGCGAGGCGTTGGTCGAGCGGGAGATCCGCGGCTTTTTGCTTGTCTTTTTTGACGGCGTGGCGGAAGTGGGCGGTAATCGCAGCAATGTGAAATTGGTTGATCGCGATTTTCTGCTCGCGGGATTGTTCACGCCAGTCCTCGGGCGAAGTTTTGAGCAGATCGGGATCGGAATAATCGGCGGGGATGTCGGCCGGAGGTGTGTTGAACAGCAGATTCTCGGCCAGGCGCCGCTCTTCTACTGGAATCGACGCGAAGCGTTCCAGCTTTTCGGCGTTCACGATGGCGAGGTCGAGTCCGGCCTTGGTGCAGTAATACAGGAAAACCGAATTGACTACTTCGCGGGCGGAGGCGGGCAGTCCGAAAGAGATGTTCGAAATTCCGAGAATCGTCTTAACGAAGGGGATGTTTTCCTTGATCAGACGGATTGCTTCGATGGTTTCGACTGCGCCGCCGACGTAGTTTTCGTCGCCGGTGGCGCAGGGGAAAACCAGCGGATCGATGATGATGTCTTCGGCCGGGATTCCGTATTTGGTGGTTAGTAATTCGACGGAACGCTGGGCGACCGCCAATTTGCGCTCGCGTGTGAAGGCCTGGGCCTGAAGTTTGTCTTCGTCGATGGTTCCGACAACCAGCGCAGCTCCGTACGCGCGAGCGACGGGGCATACGCGCTCGAATTTTTCCTCGCCGTCTTCGAGATTGATCGAATTGATGATCGACTTGCCCTGGCAATAGGTGAGCGCGAGCTCGATCGCAACAGGATCTGTGGTGTCGATCATGATCGGCGCTTTGGTTTTGCGAATCAGTTTTTCATAGAACGGCGGGATGTCGCTCATCTCGTCGCGGTCGCTCGACTGCAAACAGACATCGACAACATGCGCGCCATTGCGGATCTGCCATCTTGCGATCTCGGTGGCTTCTTCCCACTTCTCTGCGGCGACCATGTTTTTGAACAGCCGCGAGCCAATGACGTTGGTGCGTTCGCCGACGATCAACGGACGGTTGCTGTCCTCGGCTTCGACCAGCTCGATGCCGGAATACAAAGCGCGATGCGCGGGCGGCTTCAGGGCGCGCGGGGTCTTGTTGCGAGCCATGGCGGCGAGGGCTCGAATATGATCGGGCGTGGTTCCGCAGCAGCCGCCTACCATGTTGAGCCAGCCGTTGTCGGCGAAACGCTCGAGTTGCGCGGCCAGTGACTGCGGGGTCTCCAGATACTTGCCCTCTTCGTTGGGTAGGCCGGCGTTGGGGTAGCAGGAGATCCGAGTGGCGGCCATCTCGGCGAGGGTGCGCACGTGATCCGTCATGAACTCCGGACCGGTGGCGCAGTTCAGCCCGATGGAGAGCAGGTTGGCGTGCTCGACGGAGGCGTAGAGAGAATCGGCGGTCTGGCCGGCGAGCATGGTTCCGGTGGCCTCGATTGTTCCAGAGACGGACTTGAGAATCGGGTGCCCGTACTCGCGCTCGAGTTGCTGGATGGCGAGCAGGGCGGCTTTGATAGCGCGAGTGTCGTTGGCGGTTTCGATGATGAGGAAGTCCGCGCCGCCTTCGAGGAGACCTTTCGATTGGATGTAGTAACCTTCGCGGAGCGCTTCAAACGTGACGCTTCCGGCGACCGTCACGGAGCGCGTCGTAGGGCCCATGGAGCCGGCGACGAAACGCGGACGGTCTGGAGTGGAAAACTCTTCCGCGGCTTGGCGCGCGAGTTGCGCTGCGGTGCGATTTATTTCGAAAGCTTTTTCGCCGATGTCGTATTCGCCTAACGAGACCGGATGGGCGTTGAACGTGTCGGTTTCGACGATGTCGGCGCCGGCTTCCAAGTACGCTCGGTGGACGCCGAGAATGACGTCGGGGCGGGTGAGTACGAGATGATCGTTACAGCCTTCGAGCGCGGCTCCGCCGAAGTCCTCAGCGGTGAGCGTGTGCTGCTGAATGAGCGTGCCCATGGCTCCGTCGAGGATCAGGATTCGTTCGTCGAGCGCTTTAATAAGCGCCTGTTGCCGGTCATTCATGCGTGCTTATTCTTAGTGTAACGGCTTCGCTCCCTAACGGTCGGGTTCTGCAGTCGAGATAGATGGGGCAACCGCTTCCTTCCGGGCGCGGCTCGGTTACGGGTTTTGGCGGGTTACGGGTTTTGATCGGTTACGGGTTTTGGTGGGTTGCGGGTTTCGATTCGGTTACGGTTTCGAATCGGTTACGGGTTTTGGTGGGTTACGGGTTTTGGTGGGTTACGGGTTTCGATCGATTACGGGTTTCGATCAGTCACGTAGTTTGCAGTCGGTTATGGGGTTCGATGGGTCATGGGTTTCGATGGATTGCGGAATTGCGGTGCGGTTACGGCGGTTCGGCTAGTTGCGAACTCCGATGCTTTCGGTGCGGCCGGCGAGGGGTTTCACGATGGGGCCGCCGCAGACTCCGACGCCGGAGCTTACCAACGCGTTGAGCAGATTGAAGAGGACCGCGTAGACCATGCGCTCACTGACGGCCTGTTTTCCGGGCAGGCGGAAACTGGCGGGGAGCTCCTTGGCGATCTGGAGTTTGACGGCGTTGGGCAGGAGGCGGCCGGTGCGGTCGCGCTGATTAGCAAGGAGGATGGGAGTTTGGAGCACGGCGCCGGTGGAACCATCGACGTAAAATTGGCAGCGGGAAAACCAGCCGAGGTTGCCGGGATCGGCGGCGTCGAAGAGGAGGAGGGGGGCCTGGCGGTCGATCGCTACCAGCTCTAAGCTCATGCTGCGGGCGGTCTCGGCGAGTTTGTGTTCGAAGCCGGCTTGTTTGGCGATGTTGGCCACGAATTCCGGATCGAGCTCGAGTAAAAGAAGCTTGTGCTCGCCCGCCTGAAGAACCTGCATAAGACTCTATTCTATCTGGCTGTGGGAGAAGAGGGCGGCGGCGGATCGTGAATGCACGTCATAACTGCCCTTATCCCAGAGGACTAGGAGGACTTCGCGGATGCGGGTGTCCTCATTGCGAAGGTGACCTTCGACGGTCTGAAGCGCGATGCGGGCGGCTTCATTCATGGGGTAGCCATAAGCGCCGGTGCTGATGGATGGAAAACTGATGCTGCGGATATCGCGCTCTTCGGCGAGTTCAAGGCAGGTGCGATAACAGGATGCCAACAGCTCGGGTTCCTGTTGCTTGCCATCGTGATAAATGGGGCCGACGGCGTGAAAAACATACTGGGCCGGGAGCGAACCGGCGGTTGTGGCGACAGCGCTACCGGTGGGACATCCGCCGGTGTGCGCCCGAATAACATCCAGTTCGCGCATAATGGACGGGCCTCCGGCGCGATGGATGGCGCCATCGACGCCACCGCCTCCAGCGAGAGCCTCGTTAGCGGCGTTCACCATCGCGTCGACACGGATTTTGGTGACATCGCCGATGAGCAAGCGGAGTTTCTTCCCGTGAGGGAAATTAATCTCCATGCCGCTATATTAGAAGATGGACCGGACAAATGCACTCGTTTTATTTGACATTGACGGAACGCTGATCCGGCGTGCGGGTGAGCACCACCGTCAGGCGCTGGTAGATGCGGTGCTTAAGACGACCGGGGTCGAGACCACAACCCACGGCGTTCCGGTGGCGGGAATGCTGGACCACCAGATTCTGCGAACGATGCTGTCGCAAGCGGGGATGAAGCCGGGACAGATCCGGGAGGCGCTGCCGGAAATTATGCGGAGGGCGCAAATTATTTATGCCAAGTCGTGCCCGGATTTGCAGCGGAAAGTTTGTCCCGGAGTGCGGCAGTTGCTGCGGCGGTTGGACGAGAGCGGCGCCGTTGTTGGTCTGGTGACGGGCAACCTGACCCGGATCGCCTGGAAGAAAATGGAGCAGGCCGGGTTGCGCCCGTTTTTCCGATTCGGAGCTTTTGCGGAATTGGCGAAGGATCGGGCGGGATTGGTGCGGTTGGCGGTGCGGCAGGCGCGAGAGAAAGGCTGGATCACGAAACAGGGCCGCGTGACTTTGATTGGCGATCATCCGAACGATATCCGAGCGGCGCGCGCGAACAAGGTGCGCGTGGTGGCGGTGGCGACGGGCGTTGTGGGAGCAGAAGAACTGGCTGTGTGCGCTCCCGACATTTTGTTGCCCGATTTGCGCGGGTTGAAGATCGAGATGCTGCTGTGAGCCGTATGGAAGCGCAGGCGTTTTCCGTAAAACGTGCGGAGGTGGAGTTTCACAACTTCGCATCGCTGGGCGAACCGGCGCGAGTGGTAGCGCATTATGAGGAGCAGAATGACCGGCGCAACGGGCTGATCGTCAAATACCGCGACTTCATTGGCGAGATGACGCCGTTTCTCGAGATTGGCGCGAATGCGGGTCATAGTAGTTACATGCTCGCGAATCGCTATGGGGCGAGCGGTTTTGCGTTGGACATTTCGGCCGATTCGTTGCGTTATGGCGCGGCGCTGCAAGACATTTGGGGGATGCCGCGGGCTCCGATTCGCGTGGCCGGCGATGCCGTGAACCTTCCTTTCGCCGATGGGTCGCTGCGTCTGGTGATGGCGTTCCAGATGTTGAGCCAGTTTATGGATATGGAAGCCGTGCTTCTGGAGGTGAAACGCGTCCTGGCGCCGGGCGGGATTTTTCTTTTCGCCGAAGAGCCGTTGAAGCGGCTGTTGACGATGCGGTTGTATCGCTGTCCTTATTACGACACGATGAAGCCTTGGGAGCGGAAGCTTTCTGAATGGGGGCTGCTCGGATATTTGGTGCGCGACGTGATTGGCGCGCAACAGGAAGAGAGCTTCGGGATCCATCAGAACCACACGATGGGTTTGAAGGATTGGCACGTGCTGATCGGCAAACATTTCGACGATGCGCGATACGAGATTTTTGTGCCGGAGCGGGGGTGGGGCGAGCGGATTGTGAAACGCGCGGCGATCAGGGCCGATCCGTATGGTTCGGAATGGCGAGCGGGAAGGCTGCTGGGTGGGACTTTGGCGGCCATTTGCGTAAAGGGGGGCGCCGCGTCTGCGGTTCCGTTCGATGCGGCCCGGTTTGAGACGCATTTGCGATGTCCGGATTGCAGGTCGGCGTTGGGACGCGATGCGAGCGATCGATTGCGGTGTGCGCAGTGTGGTTATGAGGCGGCGAACGAGGAGGGTGTCTATAATTTGTTGCCATCGGCGGATAGGGCGGAGTTGTATCCGGGCGATCGCGCGGACATTATCGACTTTTCGCTGGCAGGTCACGAGAAACGACTGTTGGGCGAGTGGTATGAGCTGGAAGGCGTGTTTGGGAATAAATATCGGTGGATTGGGGCGGAGGCGTCTGCTTTGCTCAAGCCGGTTCGTCCCGGTGAGCAGCGGCTGCGTGTGCGTGGTCATGCGATGGAAGGGCATGCGGTGGAATTGCGTGTCGTCGTGAACGGCGCGGCTGTGGGGGAGTGGAAGCTCGAGCGGGCAGGTCTGTTCGTGATGGAGGCGGATTTGCCGGACGCTTCGGAATATCGCGTAACGATTGAGGCGTCGCCGGTGTGGATGGCGGATGGGGATGGGCGCCTGTTGACGGTGAGCTTGAGTATGATCCGGTTGGCGCCGCGTGCGTGAAGTCGGGATGGGCGTTCGTGGTTCGTGGTTCGTAGTTCGCGATCGGGTTGGCGCCGCGTGCGTGAGTTCGTGAAGAGTGGGTACACCGAGTTAAGCGATTCATTGCTTAGGGGGTTAGCGATTTGGATTGGGCTTTGCGGAGGCTGGAATGAGGTGTCTGCTTCCGCAGTGCGCATCGTGTTGCGTGATTTCGGGGAATTTGGGTGGGCGGCGTGCATTTGTTTTCTAGGTTGAGGATACAGGGCGGGTGTGCTTGCGGGAGGGCTCGGAGCCGGGAAGCTGTTGAAAATGAGGGAAATGTTGTTGTGATATTTTCGGCAACGCATTTTCGGACTAAGATTACGGTATGCAGGGCAGTGTGCAGGACGCCCAATTCCAGCTCTCGCGTTTGCTGGAGCTCGTCGCGGAAGGCGAGACCGTGATCATTATGCAGGACGGCAGGCCCGTGGCTGAACTGGTCCCGGCTCGAAACGTTGGCTTGGAGCTAGGTGTCGACCGGCTAGAGCCGCTTGTGCCGCCTGGTGATGAGTGGTGGCAACCTATGACCGATGAAGAGGCCGATAGCTGGATAGAGGGGCGGTGAGGGTTCTCACCGATACGCATACTCTGGTGTGGGCGCTGTCGGATCCAGATTCGCTTAGCGCAACCGCTCGCAAGGTCTTGATGGAGTCGGATGTCGCCGCTAGTGTTGCCAATTTGTGGGAACTCGTCTTAAAGACAGGCAAGAAAGATGCGTTGCTTGACGATCCGATAGCCTGGTGGAACAAGTATGTTGCAAGGTCTGGGATTCGAACGCTGAGCATCCAGACTGCGCACGTTCTAACCATGGGACGACTAGCGGGCATTCATAAAGATCCATTTGATCGCATCCTGGTCGCACAATCGTTATCGGAAAAGCTTCCCTTAGTGAGCAAACACAAGTTGCTGGAACGATACGGAGTCGAGGTTATCTGGTAAAGTTCGCAGAATCATCTGGCGCCTGATGTTCCCGCTCTTCAGCCCTATCGATCGCATTGAGCTGGCGCTGGCAATTGCGATTGTGGTTTTCGCGCTGACGTGGAGGCGATGGCTGCAGGGGCCGCTTGCGGCGTTTGCCGGGAAAACTGTCTGGTGCATGATCGCTCTTGCGATTCTGCCGGTGGGGCTGCGGTTGCTTCTGCTTGCGAACCATCCGATTCCGACTCCTAACGTTGCGGACGATTTCAGCTACGTGTTGTTGGCCGACACTTTACGGCATTTCCGTTTCGCAAATCCTCCGCATGCATTGCCGCAGTTTTTTGAGACTTTGTTTGTCATTCAACAGCCTAGCTACAGCTCGATGTTTCCGCTCGGACAAGGCATGGTGCTGGCGCTGGGTTGGATATTGTTCGGAAATCCTTGGGCGGGAGTCGCTCTTTCGATTGGGGCACTCTGCGCGCTGACTTATTGGATGCTGCGCGCGTGGACCACACCTTCGTGGGCGCTAGTGGGAGGCGCGTTGGCTGTGATGGAGTTCGGCCCGCTCAATCAGTGGATGAATAGTTTCTGGGGCGGCGCGGTTTCGGCTTGTGCGGGATGCCTGGTATTTGGATCGCTTCCCAGGCTGAACGGGAGACGTTACGCCGTCCTGCTGGGGATCGGCCTCGGTGTGCAGTTACTCACGCGGCCGTTCGAATTTGTTTTACTGCTGATCGGAGTCGCGGCGTATTTCGTACTGTACGGATTGCCGCTGCGGAAGGCGGGGATCGCGGGGCTGGCGCTGCTTCCCGCAATTGGTTTGATGCTGTTGCAGAACAGAGCAGTTACGGGAAGTTGGACCACGCTTCCATATATGTTGAGCCAGTATCAATATGGCATCCCCAGTTCCTTCACGTTCCAGCCGAATCCCGTTCCGCACCTTGCGTTGACGGCGGAGCAACAACTGGCGTATCAAGTTCAATGCTCGATTCACGACGACCGTGTAGGTTACTTCGGCCGGCTCGCAAGCCGTATCCGTTTCTACCGGTTTTTCTTTCTGCCTCCGTTGTATCTAGCTTTGCCGGCGTTCTTCTTTCGGCTGCGCGAACGGCGTTTTGTTTGGGTGTTCGCCACGGTGCTACTTTTCAGTCTCGGTACGAACTTTTATCCATATTTTTTTACCCATTACATTGCGGCGATCACTTGTCTCTTCGTTCTGATGAGTGTCGCGGGGCTGGAGCGCATTTCCCGCCGATTCCAAGGCATCGCGGAATTAATTCTTTTCCTTTGCTTGGCGTATTTCCTTTTTTGGTACGGTCTCCATTTCTTTACGGGGCAGCAGTGGGCGCGGGCGGCGATCGACTATGAGTCCTGGGATGCGATCAACTATGGAGATTCGAATGGAAGGCTGGCGGTTAATCGGGATTTTTTGGGGCGGCCAGGCAAGCACCTGGTATTCGTCCGATATTCGGCGCGACAGGGGTTCGATGCTTGGGTTTATAACGGCGCAGATGTGGACGCGTCGCGCGTTGTGTGGGCTTGGGATCTTGGGGATGCGGAAGATGCGGAACTGCGAAAGTACTATCCGGATCGGACGGCGTGGTTGTTTCAGGCGGATTATCGGCCGCCGCGTTTGACTTCGCTGGATCGTCTATATTGATGAAGATGCAGGGGTTATTGACATGACAAACGAAATCGGGTACGCTGTTGGCGTGTTGATCGTGCAAGAGCAGATTATCAGGACGCTGCAGCAGGACGATCACGACGGACTCACCATGTCCGACCTGGTTCAAAGGGTCCGGCAAACATCGCCGCAATCGACAATTGGAATTCGATCCGCGGTCCTTCCGCTCATTATGGTTGGACGGGTCGAGTTTACGCCTGAGAGAAAGCTCCGTCTTAATCGTGTATAAC
>JBEKUT010000109.1:0-17466 GCA_049514735.1 Bryobacteraceae bacterium | reverse complement strand
TAAGGAAATCGTCGTCCTCCAATTCCGCCTGAGTGCGGTTGGCCTTTTTGGCAAGGCCTTCAGCACGCAACCTCTCCGCCGCACGCTCCAGCAGTTCCCGCCACGTAGGAAACAGCCGCGTTCCGTTAAGGTCAGTCACCGCCAAGGACACTCCGGCGCCGACGAAGGGTATGACTTCGTGACGCCGCAGCGCCTCGATCAAGCTGGCTGGCATGTTAGACATGGAGTGAAACCCCTACCAGACTAAACCAAATTCAATCCGACTGCCGGTCCAATCCGCTAAACTTAGCTGAATCCCAACCCATAATGCTCACCGATGACCAAATCTCGGAACTGAGATCGCACTTCCCGATTCTCCACCAAAAAACTTATCTCTATAACTGCTCCCAAGGCGCCCTCTGCGACGCCGTCGAAGCCGGCATGCAGCAATATGCCGCCAGTTGGCGCACCTCGCCAGCGCCCTGGGACGAATGGATGCAAGCCTGCGAAGCCCTGCGCGCCGCCTTCGCGCATTTCATCAACGCCCAACCGGACGAGGTTGCCATCGTCACTAGCGCCTCGGCCGGCATCAATCCCATCGCGAACGCGCTGCAATTCAACAATGCACGCAACAAAGTAGTAATGAGCGAGTACGAATTTCCCACCATGGGTCACATCTGGCTCGCCCAGCGCCCGCGCGGCGCCGAGATTCACTTCCTTGACGGCGTCAACAACCCCGCATGTTATGAAAGCGCCGTCGATGAGCGCACGCGCATCGTGCCGCTCACGCACGTCTCCTTCGTCAACGGCTACCGTTCCGACGTTGCGGCGATCGCGAAGATCGCGCACGCGCGAGGCGCTCTTCTTTTTCTCGACGGCTATCAGGATTGCGGCACCCGTCCGCTCGACGTGAAAGCGCTCGACGTCGACTTCTTCGTCACCGGCACGCTAAAGTATCTGCTCGGGCCGCCCGGCCTGGGTTTCCTCTACGTGCGGCGCGAGCTCATCGAAACACTCACGCCAACCATCACCAGTTGGATGGCGCAACGCGACCCCTTCACGTTCAATACGAAGCGCCTCGATCCCTCGCCGGACGCCCGCCGCTTCGAAGGCGGCTCGCCTCCCATCCCGAACATTTATCTCGCGCGCCCGGCCATCGATTTACTCACAGGCATCGGAATGGAGAACGTCGCCGCGCAGATCGAGCGCCTCACGAAGGCCTTCCTGACGGGCGTTCACGATTTGCGCATCGAATCCAAAACCCCATCGTCAAGCGTCGGGCCGCTAGTGGTGCTCCGCGCCAAAGACGCGGCCGCGGTGCTCGCCAAGCTGACAGAGCGTAACATCGCCGCGTCCACGCGCCGCGACGGAGTGCGCTTCGCGTTCCACGTATACAATACTCTGGAGGACGTCGACGTCGCGTTGACGGCTCTCGAAGACACGCTGGATCTCATGGTGCGGTCGTGAAAATTCTTACCGGCGGTTGCCGCGTGTATTCCGCCGCTGACGGGCAGCTTTCAACGATCGGCAACTGGACCGCGCGCACGGTCATTTCCCACAACAGTGGCGCGGAGCGCATCACGCAAACCGTGAGTGACTTCGCACCGGGATTATCGCCCGCAGTCGTGAATCCAGGCGCCGAAGAGGTCCTGTACGTCGCGAAGGGCGAAGGAAAATGTCGGGTTAACGGATTCGAATACGCGCTCAGTAGAGGCGCTGCGATTTTCATTCCTCCCGGCGCGGTCTACAACATCGAGAACACTGGCGTGGACACTTTGCGTCTCGTCAGTTCGTGTTGCCCCGAAGACCCCCGCCGTCACATCGTCGACAACCCGCTTCCCGCAGCATCCGGCGACCCGCCGCCGTTGCTGGTTCATGAAGACCTGCGCGAGGACATACGCGCCGGCCAGGACCGTCTGTTCCGCTACCTCGTCTACACCGACCTTGGCTGCAAACAGATCACGCAGTTCGCGGGATGGATTCCGCCCAGCAAAGCTCCGGTCCACTATCACACCTATGAAGAGGGCATCTTCATCCTGGAGGGCCACGGCATCGTCCACACCGACAATGAATCGTGCGAATTCGCGGCCGGATGTAGCATTTACTTCCCTATAGGCGTACGTCATTGCGTGGAGAATCCCGGGACTTCCACCATCAAACTGCTGGGCGCGTTTTATCCCTCGGGCAGTCCCGGCGAAGCTTATGAACCCGGCGAAGGCTGAGATCGAAAAGGGCGAGCAGCTCTCGCGTCAACTCTCCTCCGGCCAGCTCGCTATGATCGCCATCGGCGGCGCCATCGGCACCGGACTTTTCCTCGGAAGTTCGCTCGCCGTGCGCATCGCCGGCCCCGGCGTGATTGTCAGTTATTTGATCGGCGCGGCGCTCGCCCTGCTCTTCATGAGCGCATTATCGGAGATGGCAGTCGCTCATCCGACCGCCGGATCTTTTGGAGTCTATGCCGAGCTTTATGTTAATCCCTGGGCCGGCTTCGTAGTCCGCTACACGTATTGGGCGGCGCAATGCATTGCCATCGGCGGCGACGCGATCGCTATCGCCATCTACTGTCAGTGGTGGTTCCCGAATAGTCCGAAATGGCTGTGGATTCTCGCGTTCTCGGCCGCCCTGCTTTACGTCAATGCTCGCAGCGTCGGGAGCTTCGGCAGCTTTGAGTATTGGTTCGCGATGATCAAGGTGGTGGCGATCGTTTTGTTCATCGTGTTCGGCTTCTCGCTGCTCGCTGGATTCGGCCCGGTGCCAGCCATCGGATTCTCGAACTTCACCGCGCATGGAGGGTTTTTCCCCGCCGGTTTCCACGGCGTGTGGATGGCAATGGCATTCGTGATCTTCAGCTTTGTCGGAACGGAGGTGGTCGCGGTCACCGCGGGCGAAGCGAGAGATCCCAAAACAGCCGTGCCGCGCGCCATGCGATCCATGGTCGGCCGTTTGATTCTGTTTTATCTTGGCGCGATCGTCGTGCTGATCGGGATCGTTCCATGGAACCAGATTCAGTCTGGCTCCGGCGTCACCGCCAGTCCCTTCGTGAAAGTGTTTCAGTTGATCGGCGTCCCCGCCGCCGCGCACATCGTGAACTTCGTGGTAATCACCGCCGCGGCGTCCAGTATGAACTGCAATCTCTATCTGGTCAGCCGCATGATGTTTTCGCTCGCGCGCGGCGGGTATGCGCCCGCTTCGTTTGGCCGCGTTTCGTCGCGCGGCACGCCCGTGGTCGCATTGTTCGTCTCGGCCGCGGGATTGGCGCTCGCACTGCTCGTCGCATTGCTATATCCGGACGGCGCGTACGTCTATTTATTCGGCATCTCCCTGTTCGGTGGATTGTTTGTGTGGCTCATGATCTTCGTAACGCATCTCTATTTCCGGCCGAAATGGGACGCCTCGGGAGGCCCGCGCTTGCCTGTGCGAATGATCGGTTATCCCTACACCTCACTGCTCGGAGCAAGCCTGGTAGCCGCAATCATTGTGACAACCTGGTGGATCGAGGGGATGCGGATCACGATTGTCGCCGGATTGCCTTGGCTGGGCGTGCTAACCGCCGCTTATTTCCTTGTGAGACGGCGGCAATCACAGAGCTAAAGACGTGAATACCGTGAAGAGTTCACCGCTGGCGCAAACGTCGCCGCCGCTGCCTCTCGGCGCGCGGCGGCGATTCTTGGGAGAGAGGTCGGCCATAGGCCGGCCTGTTGTAACAGAGTCATCAGTCGCGCAGATCGGCTAGGAGGGCCCAGTATTACCGCTGCCGCTGCGTCCGCCTTTTCCGCACCCGAAAAGAAGCTCAAAAAGCAATTGGATCAACCACCACATGTTTAGCCACGTCTCCTTTCTTGCTGGTCAGATCTTCCGATCCTAGCCTCGCAACGGGCTGAGATCCAAAAGATCGCCCTGCAGCATTGCCCGTTTGAAAGTCACGGTGCCCGCTAGTATACACAGAGAGCCTGCGCCCCGCAATATCATTTCTTCAGCGGGATTAACAGACTACTTGAGTACTATGGGTACTATGTCGCTGGCCTAGCGCGAGCGGCAGGCGACGCGCCATACTTACTCGCCGAATCGAGCGATCTCCCCAAACGCTTTTTGGAATGACCTGAAGTTATTATCGTTTTCAATTTTACCCGCGAATACGGATGGCTTCGAATCGACGTAGCTTAGGCTGCGTTCATCCGTGTTATACAGGAAGTTTCTGAGGTTCCAGTCAAAGAAATCCCGTAAGTGCTCACGGAAAAGGGGAGCGGCCGCTTTGGAGATTTCTGGCAGATAGGGCCGCCATTTAGGCCAAACGCCCATCCAAGGGGAATAGATGTTCCACAGCGAGTGACCGAAAGCCCGCTGCTGCACGATTCCGGGAATTATTCGATCATAGTGGATCTTCTTGAAGTGTCTCAGGCTGAATTGGGCTCCCGATTCCCTAAATAGCACGAACCGCGCATCGGGAATATTAACTGACCCGAATTGTTTCAGCCTCACCACGTGATGTTTATGCATGATTAAGTAATGCACGTATCGATGAATCGTTTCGGCATCGATCGAAATATCGTATGACTCGAACCGATTGATCGGCTGCTTCAATTCCGGATATTCCTCAAGCGCCTCGTCCATTCGAGCAGGCAGCTCAAGGTCACTAGGATCGCGAATGCTGTTCGGCCCCGCGTGGCCGCGGTACATGGCATTCTGGTGAAAGCTGAGCGCGCGTTCGGTTGGCAATTTTATAACAACATGGTCGAACTTAGCCACTCTGGTATGGACATTTGTGACGGCGAAAGACACTCGTGGAAGCGTGTAGTATAGCCCATCGGATATCGAATCGACTGTAGGCGTCTCTGGGAAGGCCAGAGTGGTCATGGTCTCCATCATATAAAGCGCGATCGACACCGTCACCATCGGCTAGAATTGCTCCATGCCCCAAGCAGACTTGACCCGGCTGTGGGAAGAACACACCGCTCACGAATTCTCGACGCGCGACACGGAGTCCACGCTGGCCACCATGGTGGAAGACGCCTACGTGAACCACGTTCCGGTGTTAACCGGCGGCGCGGGGAAGGACGCTTTGCGCGCTTTTTATTCGGTGGACTTCATTCCGAGCATGCCGCCCGACACGCAACTCACACCGATTTCCCGCACCGTGGGCGAAGAACAACTTGTAGATGAAATGATTTTCTCGTTCACGCATACCCAGGAAATGCCCTGGATGTTACCGGGCATCGCGCCGACCAATCGCTACGTGGAAGTGGCGCTGGTCGCGATCGTGCGCTTCCGCGATGGCAAGCTCGCGCACGAACACATCTACTGGGACCAGGCCTCGGTACTCAAGCAGATTGGATTAATAACAGACCCCACTCTGCCGGTCTTCGGCGTCGAATCCGCCCGCAAGGTGCGCGAGTCGCCCTCATCGAGCACAAGGAGCACACGGCCATGAAGCCAAAGAACACGATTTGCCTCTGGTTCGACAAAGACGCGCATGAGGCGGCGCGCTTCTACGCCGCCACCTTTCCGGATAGTAAAGTGACTGCCGTTCACCAGGCTCCCGGCGATTATCCGGGCGGCAAGAAGGGCGATGTGTTGACTGTGCAATTCACTGTCGTGGGCATTCCTTGTCTCGGTCTCAACGGCGGCCCGGCGTTCAGGCACAGCGAGGCGTTTTCCTTCCAGATCATGACGGAGAATCAGGAAGAGACGGACCGTTACTGGAACGCCATCGTCGGCAATGGCGGCGAAGAAAGCCAGTGCGGCTGGTGCAAGGACCGCTGGGGCCTCTCCTGGCAGATCACCCCGCGCGCGCTAACCGATGCGCTTGCAGCTGGTGGCGCTGAGGCAAAGCGTGCCTTCGAGGCCATGATGACGATGCAGAAGATCGACATCGCCGCCATTGAGGCAGCGCGGCGAGGCTGAAGTGAACACTCCCCGATGAAGCGCCCGTGGGCGATCATAGGTGTGGGCGACGTGCCTGGCAGCTTCAAATGGCACCAGGCCCTTTTCGGTCAGCCGGCTACGTAGTGGAGTGCGCGCTCAAAGCGGTGATCGCGGTACAGACCCGGCGGCATGAATTTCCAGACCTCAACCTTGCAAAGAAAGTGTACACGCACAATCTCAAGGAACTCCTTGACGCGTCCAGGCTGAAGGCAGCAGTCGATCGAGAGTTCGCGAAAGATCCGGACTTGCGCGACAACTGGAATATCGTTAAAGGCTGGCCGGAAACCAGCCGGTACGAGGCTGGGCGGCACAAAGGCGAGGCTGACGCTCTTTTCGCGGCTATCGCCGATGACACGCATGGGATCTTGTCATGTATATCAAAATATTGGTAGAGCAGGACGTTCAGAATGGCCGCAAATTGGTAAAGGCGCTTCAGGATCGATTGCCGATCTCGGCTGCGTTCTGGCTGAACGAGGACGAAGCGAACGAATGGCCCTGGTAATCGTCTCACCCCTGGTCGGCGCCGGCAATGCACGTGGAGCCTATCATATGGTCGAGCGGGCCCTGGAGGAGACTGGTGTCAAAGTTCCGATCGACAATATATTGGTTCTGAGCCCGGTCGATCTTCGATACAAACAGGTCCGGCTGGCCAGCCAAGGCGTCCCGACCGGCTTAACCGTGACCCAGAATTTCGGTGGTATTGGTCTTGCCGGAGACGCGTATATCTGCGTCATGAATTGATCTGCCGTTGGTCTCTCCCGGCAAATGCGAACTCTGCAAGCGTTGCCTCATAAGCCTGGATGTCAAAACTATTAATAATATCCGTGATTCGCAATTCGATCAGCTGCTCCAATACGCGGGATAATGAGGTCGTGCCAATCGTACCTAGCGCATTCGTGCATCGGGAGCGAATCGATACAGGCGTCACGAAAGCCTCGCGCGCCTTGACGCCGGAAGTCGTGCGTATTCGCTACACTCTTAGCGAGGATTGGACCGGCTCTGCGACCGTTTTCACTTGTAGCACAACTCACGGAGCGGCCATCGCGCTCTGGCGATTGTAAAATCGTCTCCAACGCTTCGGTCGCGGAGAACACTGTAACGGCCAGCCCGAAAAATCACATTTTTCCGAAACGCTTTTTCACCATCCCTCACATCTATACGTAGTTTGTTTCGATTTGTCGATTCACCACGGGTCGAGGCGAATTAACATCCCGATAGGAGGAAGCTATGTCTGGAAGCTGGGGATCTCTTGCCCACCAACCTGGTTTTGGCGCGGGCACCATGCTACTGCTAACCGATGGCACCGTGATGTGCCAAAACAGCGATACCGATCAGTGGTGGAAATTAACACCCGATATTAGCGGCAGCTATGTAAACGGAACGTGGTCGGCTCTCGCGAATAGCCCAAATTCGCCGCTCTATTTCGCTTCCGCCGTGCTCCGCGACGGCCGCGTATTCGTCGCCGGTGGCGAGTACAACGCCGGAGTTTCCACGGATTTGCTCGCGGCCGAAATCTACGATCCGGTCAAGAACACCTGGACCCCGATCGCAACTCCCCCGGGATGGACAAACATCGGTGATGCGCCCAGCTGCGTCTTTCCGGACGGACGCGTCCTGCTGGGTTACATCGAAGCCAGCCAATGTGCGATTTACGATCCGGCCGCCAATACCTGGACCGCTGCCGCTAACAAGCTTAACGCCAGTTCCAGTGAGGAAACATGGACGCTGCTGCCGGACCAAACAATACTTGCGCCGGAATGCAGCGGCAGTCCCGCGACCGAGAAATACCTTATTGCGTCTAATCAATGGGTTAGCTGCGGAAACACTCCCACCGGCCTCGTGGAGACTTCTTCCATTGAGATCGGCCCCGCTTTGCTGCTGCCCGATGGCCGCGTGTTCGCAGTGGGAGCAACGGGTGCTACCGCGCTTTACACCATGCCGCCGAATAGCAACCAACCCGGAACCTGGGCCAATGGACCAACCTTTCCACCACCGTCCGCCGGCGTGACCTTGGGCGCCAAAGACGCGCCAGGGTGCTTGATGCCCAACGGTCTGGTGTTATGCGTCGCCGGGCCCGTCGACGGCGTGAGTGGCGATTACCTGAGTCCCAGTTACTTTTTCGAGTTTAATCCAGCCACAAACACTTTAGCCGCGACGACGAATCCGCCGACTAACAGTGGCCCCCCGTATGTGGGCCGGTTATTGTTACTGCCGACCGGCCAGGTGCTGTTCGCCAACGGGTCCAGCGATATTCAGGTTTATACCCCCGTCGGCACCCCCGATCCCGTGTGGAAGCCCACGATTACAAGCGTTCCAGCCAACTTGCTGCGGAACACAACATACACCTTATACGGCCGTCAGATTAATGGACTCTCGCAGGCCGTGAGCTACGGAGATGACGCCCAGATGGCAACCAACTATCCGATCGTCTCCATCCGCAACAATGCAACCGGCCATGTTTTCTATTGCCGTACCGCTAATTTTTCGACGATGGGCGTTAATACCGGAACCGTGATTCACAATACCCAATTCACGGTCCCGGCCGGAGCCGAACTCGGCGCCTCGCAGATCACAGTGACTGCCAACGGCATCGCGTCCGCCGCGGTCAGCGTCAACATTGTCGCCGTCAAGAAGATCGAGATCAAAGAGCTCAAGGTCGAGATCAAAGAACTCGAGGTGTTCACCGCCGCCGCCGGCGAGAGTTCCGCCGATCCGCAACTGCTCGAAGTGGTCCGTGCTCTCGCGGAGCGCGCGGATCAAGCTGCGTCCGATGCTGAGGCTGGGCAGCCGTTCATTAACCATGGTGAGCGTCCTGAAGTCGGCGAAGGTCTCACCGGGCCTGCCGCTCCTGCCTCCAATCGAGGAAAGAAGACCCGCGTAATGGGCCAATGATCGTTGTCGTCGCAAGCGCGTTCGATCCACGGGCGCGGAGCGTCGTGGAGCAGTGGGGTTCTCACTGCGCCACGATGCTCACTGCGGAAGATCTTTGCAAGCCAGGCTGGCAATTCACGGTCCCTGGGTCGCCAAACGGCATGGCTGTCATAGGCGGAAAGGTTGTAGCGGATGCTGAAATCCAGGGTGTGCTCACCCTCAGGCCCTGTATATACCCTGAAGAACTGCTAAGCACGGGAGCGGCGCATCGAAGCTATATAGCGGCGGAGTTGAATGCGTTCCTGCTCGCCTGGCTGGCCGCCCGGACCTGCCCCGTCGTGAACCGGCCCACCGCCTGTTGCCTCGCCGGACCCAACTGGTGCGCGGAGCAGTGGACATTAGCAGTCGCGCGGCAAGGCATTCCGGCCGAATACCAGCGCACAGTTCCCGCCCGGCGCGAGCTTGAGACCTCCCCGGAAGCATGCGAAATTATTACCGTAGCCGAGCGTTGCTTCGGCTGCCAGGATTCAACTTTAAGAAGAACCTCGTTACAACTTGCGCGGGCGGCCGGCGTAGAGCTGTTGTCGGTCCGGTTCTCGAAGCACGAAGGCCACTTTCTCTCCGCCACTACCTGGCCGGCGCTTGCCCAGGCCGAAGTCCTTGTCGCCCTGAGAGAACTTTTAGGAAATCGCCGCGAGAGCCGCGCATGATATTGATCTGGAGCGTCCTCGGGGATTCGGTCGCAGCCGCAGTGGCCGCTGCTGTCGAACGTCTCGGCTCGGAATTTCGATTCTTCGATCAGCACGATGCCGCTAAAGCGGAACTGGAAATCTCCGTGGGTCTGGGCGTGACAGGTTGGTTGCGGCTTCCCAATGGCCACCTGAAACTCGAAGAAATCTCGGGCGTATACGTTCGGCCACATGAATCGAGACGATTGCCAGCCATGGCAGGCGCTGCGGATGCAATACTCCGGCGTGCGGCGATTCTAGACCAGGCGTTGCTGGGCTGGTCCGAAATCGCCCCTGCGCGGATATTAAATCGCCCCTCCGCAATGGCCTCCAACAACTCCAAGCCCTATCAATCCTCTCTCATCCAGGCGCAGGGATTCGCTATTCCAGAGACTCTGGTCACCACCGACAAAGACGCCTTGGAGGCGTTTTGGGAGAAACACGGTTCCATCGTTTATAAATCGATCAGTGGCGTGCGCAGCATCGTTACGCGGATGACGCCGGCCCATCGCCAGCGCTTCGCCGTTCTCGCCAACTGTCCTACGCAGTTCCAGCAATGGATTCCTGGCACGGACTTTCGTGCACACGTTGTTGGAAGGGACGTCTTTGCGTGCCGCGTCGAATCGTCCGCGACTGACTATCGTTATCCCTGCTGCGAGGAAGATGCCCCCAAAATTCAGGCCCAGGATTTTCCGGACGATATCCGGGAGAGGTGCGTCGGATTGGCCGCTTCGCTGGGACTCCTATTGGCCGGAATCGATTTGCGCCGTACACCCGACAATCGCTGGTTTTGTTTTGAGGTGAATCCCTCGCCTGCATTCACATACTACGAACAGTTGAGCGGACAGCCAATCGCGGATGCAGTCGCCCGGCTCCTTGCCACGGTGTAATTTGTTCTGAACGCGGCCCCCGGTCGATGTTCCAATCGAGCGCGTGAAGCTCGTTCCCGGCAGCGGATTGCCCCGCCCGGGGTTCTATCGCGCTCTGGCGCTTATATTAAGGTTCCTTGTTGGCCAGTTCAGATAATATATCGCCGTGACATGCTTCCGGCGAGCACCAGCAACCGAGCACTTTCCCCTTCAACTCCCCTAGCCTCTTGAGGAGTTCCGGATTCCCAAGCAACCACGCTCGGTACTTCATCATCGCCTCTTCCCGCGTGCCGTCCTTGCCGATCGCGAAAGGGTTGCCCCAGATGGACGCTTTCAGACCGCTCCTGGGAACGGCTCTTCCGATATAGACGTCATACTTTTCCTTCTTACAGTGAACAACGAGACGGGCCATTAGGAAATAACCACAAGTTCCGGCATTTGATCCCAAGTCCGGCCTTCAAGAGTGCGTCCGGTTCTCTTTTTTTGGACGCCGCCCCACTGTTTGAAAAAGAACGCCACGCCGGCTTCGAGGCACTGATCGCGGATGCCGGTCACCCATGCAGGATCAACCGGGCGCGCGCCTGGCCCGGACTCCCCGCCGACAATTGCCCAATCGATACCGCAAAGATTCATTTCGTGAAGTGGTCCGAGCAGCGGCTCGAGAGATAGAAACTTTACGTGAGCGCCAGTCTCCCGCAAATGGTCGATGCGATCGAGATACTTCGCGTTCTCAACGCTCACTCCCATCCAAATGTGCGGCGCCCATTTAAGATGGGGACTCAGCTCGCGGACACGCTCCGCCCGTTTCGTCAGCACCTGATACTGGTGCCACTTGGCCTCATTCATAACGGAGAAAACCCGCTGGATATATTCCAACGGCACGTCCTCATGAAACAGGTCGCTCATCGAGTTGACGAAAATGTTCTTGGGTTTCTTCCATTCCAACGGGCGGGCGAGCATCTGCGGCTGCAGGGTCAACTCAAACCCGTTCTTGTAGTTTGGATTGCCCGCCGCCTTCAGTCGCTTCGCCATCCGCTCGGCGTAACAATGCTTGCATCCAGTGCTGATCTTGTCGCAGCCCGTCACCGGATTCCAGGTCGCGTCGGTCCACTCGATCGGGGAATTCGCTGCCATGTCAAAGCCCTTGCTTCTCGCGGTACTTGCTGAAGATGTCGTTCACGATGTCCATGCCTGCCTCTTTTTCGGGAGTTGAAATATAGGTAATAAATGATCGAGGCCACCACCGGCCGACGCTAAAAAGTGAACCCGCAAGATCTCACGCTGGAGCTTACCGCCCCGCCACCCGCTCCCCCGCCGACACTGCCCAATGATCCGACCCCGGCATCTCCCGATGCACCTTCGCATCGCTCAACCGCACCGGCCCCCTCGCAAAAATCCAATCCAGATCCCCCACAATCACGTGCGTCCGCACATGCTGATCGCCAAACGCGCTCTGATACCCCGCATCCCGCATCAACTTCGCCACCTCCGCTAGCCGGCGAACGTGCGACCATAGCCCTTCAGTAATTTTGGCAATTTAGTTAAGAGGGTTCGCTTGCTGGGGTCGGATGCGTCCTTCATATTTCTCGGTATACCGCCGATCCCCTTGTAAGGATGGACACGGAACGAGTCTTCCGTCCCTACTATCTTGGACACCAGAGTGTCCAACGCTATTTTCCCGGAAAGATCCTCAACCAGCACCTCGATGTGCACAATCACCTCGCGTCGAGATAGTCGCTATACCAAAGGCCGCCCAAAGGCAGTCCTTCCGAAACCAGGTTCTCAACGATGGGATCTTCACTCGCTCGTTTTATTATTGAGAACCCATCCACGCCCTTCTCGAGAATCCAGACCTCTTCTGGATTCATTCCGTCAACAAAATACGGTTGGTGCGTAGTGACGAATATCTGTGATCCGGATTTTTGGCTTGTAGCATGGGCGCGAAATTCCTTTGCCAGAGCCCCCAGGAGCTTATGGTATAGGCCATTCTCGGGCTCCTCGACGCACAAAAAAGGGGGCGGCGTGGGATCCTCGAGAAGCAGGAAATACGCAAACACCTTCAATGTTCCGTCAGACATCTGCTGCGCATAGAAAGGATCCTGGAAACCCTTATCGTTAAACCGGAGCAGCAAACGTCCATCGGGCGTCTTCTCCGTGTCAATTCTCTGTATTCCCGGTATCTTCGCGGCGATGCGTTCTAGGATCGCCCCGAATTTTTTCGGGTGTTCGCGTTCCATAAACTGCACCACGTTTCCCAAGTTGTCACCATTTACATTTAAGTGCTTCTGGGGGCCCGCTAGGGGGAGGCTCCTCGCCGCATCGGGGCTGAAATAGCTTATGTACCACCCTTCAATGAAACGCCGGAACGCCGAGATACGTGGATGTTGCTTCAGCGATCCCAAGGTCGCAATGCCAAGTTTCCGGCTGTCGTCAAGTTCCACGACCTCAGTGTCCCTACTCTCTTCCTTGTCTTCGGTGCGTTTGATGGTTTCAATGAAGTCGCTTAGATTGAAGTGGCTTTCACCCTCATCAAGCTCCCTGCCTTCCTTTTCACCACTCCACACGACGCCTTTACCCTCGTTGAGTATCGGAAAGGAAAACGGCCAACCATGATTTTGGCCCTTACGCCGTTGCCGGAGCCTCTCTTTCAGAACGTAAGGACGGCCGGAAGCGTCTCGATCAATCGACAGTTCGTAGGTGATTGGGCGGGCATTACCCTCCTCCTTATAGTAAATCTCAAACCCAATCGGTCCCTCAACCCCTTGTGATCTGACCCGCTCGAAGCCGCCACGCCCGCGGGCCTCGAAGGCCTCCTCAACTCCCGTTTTAAGACAGTCCGCTAAGAATCCAAAAACATCGAACAGTGTGCTCTTACCGGCGCCATTCTTCCCGATCACCGCAGTCATCGGCGAAAGAGGGTCCGGTTCCTGTAAGCTCAGGACTTTCCCCAGCGTGACATCGCGTAACGCGCGAAAATTGCGTATCCGGATGCCTTCGATCCGTGCCATTCTTCTGTCCCTTCGGAGATCTTAGAGGAGCACTTCCCAGATTACAGCAGATCCATCAAAGATCTGATTATCGGGACAAGTTGCTGCGACGGCAAGAACCTATCACACACTATTCAAACCTAGCCGCCCCTACCGCCCCGCCAACCTCGCCGACACCGCCCAATGATCCGACCCCGGCATCTCTCGATGCACCTTAGCATCGCTCAACCGCACCGGCCCCCGCGCAAAGATCCAGTCCAGATCCCCCACAATCACGTGCGTCCGCACATGCTTATCCCCAAACGCGCTCTGATACCCCGCATCCCGCATCAGCTTCGCCACTTCCGCGATCGAGTGTGGATACTTCGTATTGATATCGCCCGCCACCACCACCGGCGTGTCGGCCGGATACCGCGCCGCATCTTTCAAAACTTCCTGCAACTGCTCATATTGAATGCGCCCGCCGCTGCGGCTTTCAAGATGCAAATTGTAAACCACCAGCGTCCGATGTTCGAACTCCAGTTCCGTGATCAGCGCCACCCGCCCACCCAGCCGCCTCTGAAACAGCGCCCACGACGGCACGTAAGCATGCGGCTTCCAAAATCCCGACTGGCTCTCGAAGCGCAGCATCCGTGTCGACCGGATCGGCAGCGAAGTGAGAATCGCGTTCCCGTGATATGCCGGCTGATCCGCGGAGCTCTGCCCCAGTTCCTGAAACTCGGGAGCGAACACAAAATTCAGGTTCAATCGTTGCGCCAGAACCTGCGCCACATCCTGGAAATCGCTGCGCCGCGCATGCAAATCGACTTCCTGCAGAATCGCCAGGTCCGGCTTTTGCGACGCCATTCCCGCGGCGATTTGTTCTAAACGCGCCCCCCGGTCGATGTTCCAATCGAGAACGTGAAGCTCGTTCCCAACCGCGGCTTCCCGCGCAAAATCTCCACGGCGAATTTCATCCAGGGGGTTAACGGCGGAGCAGACAACAACAGTGCTCAAAACAAAAAAGAATACAACACGGAACTGCATGAAACTATTTGCACTACTTGTAGCACAAACTCAGCTTCTCGAAATCACTCGCGGCATGGGATAAACGTCAAACGAAAACCCCGCGCCGCCCTTCATCGCCGGGTCATTATCGACGACGCCGCGCACCTCGTCCTCGTTCTCCACCTCGACAACGCCCAACCCCCAGGCGCCTTTCGGATCGGCCACCGGACCAAACGCAATCGCAATGCGTTTCGCGGTCAGTTCGGACCAGTAAGCCACATGCGCCTGCATGACCGCAAATTCCTCCGGAGTCATATCCTGGCTAAACGTCCGACGCGGCGCATTGAGCCTGCAAAAAAAGTAAGTCATATTTCGATTCACCATAATCGCATAACTAAATTCTCCCCGCCTGCAACAACTTACACGACGCGGCACATCCAACCCGCACACCCTCGCCGCAAAATCGAGGCAGATGAAACAGAGCGCCAACCGCCGCGAGAGTGCAGTCGTTGCCGAAATGATAGCCGACCTCGACGACGATGCCATCTTCAGCTCCACGGCCAACGAAGCCTGCCTTGCGTTACCGCTCGGCAACCTCAGCCAGACCTTCTCCATCGCCGACCCGCGCCTGGCCGACTGGCTCCGCGATCGCTACTTCCGTATTCAAGCATCGCCCCTCGGCGAAGCGGGGTTGCGCAATGTCCTCGCCACTCTTCGGGCCCGTGCTATGTGTTCCTCCCGCCGCCGTCCCGTCGATGTTCGGGTCATCGGCAGTACCGGCCCCGATCCAGCCATCCATATCGACCTCTGCAACAGCCGCGGTGAGTCCGTGGTCGTCACGCCGCAAGGCTGGCGCATCGCCACCGTGTCCGAAGTGGCCTTCCGCAGCACCCGGGGCGAGCTCACCCTCCCCTTGCCCGAGTCCACTCCGGAAGCCGCCGATTCCCTTCCCGATCTACTCAACATCGATACCGCAAACTGGGACAAGCTCCAGACCTGGCTCCTCGCCGCGCTCCGCCCCAAAGGTCCCTTCCCGGTCCTGATTATCCAGGGACCCGGAGGCAGCGGTAAGAGCACAGCCGCCCGCATCATACGCGCGCTGCTCGACCCCGTCGCCGCGCCCCTGCACCCGCTGCCGTCTCAAGAAGGCCAAGTGATGCAACTCGCCTACCGCAACCGCATCCTCGCCTTCGATCACGTCACCCGCATGTCGAACTCGGTAGCGGACGCCCTCTGCCGCCTCTCCACCGGAACGTGCGTCACCATCCGCCTGCCCGGCCATCAACCGCCCATCGAACTCGACCTTGCCCGGCCAATACTAATCACCGCCAACGAAAACTTCAAACCCCGTCCCGACCTCGCCCGCCGCGCCATAACCATCGAACTAGAGCCACTCGCCAACCCACAACCGCTGGACGAAGTCCTCGCCAAACTCGCCCAAATCCTCCCCAACCAGCTAGCCGCCCTCTACACGCGTCTAGCCTCAACCCTGGCCAATCACACGCCGCACCCCGAGCCACCAACGCTGACGAACCTAGAACGCACTACGCCAATCGTAAAACGCGTTACGCCCGAACCACCAACCACGAACCAACAACGCTTACGAACGTAGAACGTAGTACGTCGAACGTACAACGCGTTACGCCCGAACCACCAACCACGAACCCCGAACCAACAACGCTTACGAACGTAGAACGTAGTACGTCAATCGTAGAACGCGATACGCCCGAACCACCAACCACGAACCCCGAACCACCAACGCTTACGAACGTAGAACGTAGTACGTCGAACGTAGAACGCGTTACGCCCGAACCACCAACCACGAACCACCAACGCTCACAAACGTAGAACGTAGTACGTCGAACGTAGAACGCGCTGACGAAAACGCGCGCCCGCCCTAGACGCAAACCCGATGCGTGCGAACCATGAACTACGAACTACGAACCAACAACGCTTGACCCCGTGGCCTCTAAAAGCGCCACCGGACATGTCTTTAACGCGTCGGAAATGTAAACCACTTTCCGTCCGTCCACCACCGCCCCGCCGACCGTTTCATTCGTGAGCACATTGCGCCAGGTTGGTGGAGTGTCGTCGGGAAGGATGACGCAACTATCGCCCCAGATTCTCCGGCCCGCCGGCCATTTCTGAAGCGTTGAAAATTGGCTGCTGAAACGCGGCACAATCGCCACGCAATAAACTTGGCCGTGACGCCGGGCAAAGCTGATGGACCGGTCGGCGGCTTCTCCCGACGCGGTAAGTGGCAAATATTCTCCCTTCGTGAACAGATCGGGATTGTCTTTGCGAAAACATAACGCCGCCGCCGTGATCCAGGCCTTAATTCGGCCATCCTCCCAATTGTCGAGCAGTTCAGGATCGAAACGGCTGGGCGCCTCGGCCCGCGCGGGATCGGGTGGCACGCGATTATCGGGATCCACCAGGCGGAGACTCCAGCGAATCGTGTCCTGATAAAAATCCGGGACGCCGGGGCTGGCGATCTTTAGGAGCGTTTGTGCCAGCGAGTTCACTGCGCCGTAGAACGAGACGCGCTTCCGTAGCGCCTCGAACTGCCCGGGGAACGCGTTTGACGATTCCAGAATCTTCGCGGCGAATTCGAGAGCCGCGTCTTCGTATTCCTTACTCGGGTGCAGCCAACTCGTGTGCACCTTGGCTTCTCGCAACGCTTTGACCAAATATTGTTCGAGCCGCTCCTTCTCGATGGGCCACGCTCCTAGGAGGGTTTGATAAATCAGATACTCGTCGTTCGCATCCGGCGCCATCGCGCCGCCGATTTTGCGTTTGAACTGCCGGTTCAAGCGTCCCCAGCGGCGGACCTTCTTGGCCCACACGTCCGGCATCTCAGACAGGACGTTGATCCTTGCGCGGACATCGGCGCTGCGTTTGGTGTCGTGAGTCGATGTCGCGTTCATCGCTGCCGGCCAATGTGCATTACGCTCCGCGTTGAAAAAGTGAAACTGCTCGATGGACACCGGCTCCGGTGAGGCGCCCACGTCGTTCATCGAAACCAGGCGGTTGAAAATGTAGAGCGTGGTGTCTTCCACGCCTTTGGCTATGATCGGTCCGGTCAACTGCTGCCAGCGCATGATGAAACGCAGCGCGTCTTGT
>JBEKUT010000108.1:0-17805 GCA_049514735.1 Bryobacteraceae bacterium | reverse complement strand
AGAATCGCTCAGCACATCTACGCCAGGCGCGCGCACCTGCTCGCTCCCACAGTGTTGTTTCGACGTTCCTGTCTCGGGGTGGCCGGCAACTTCGATGAAGACCCGCGCATGCGTTCCACGGAAGACCGCGACCTCTGGTTTCGCATTGCGCGCTTTTTCGACATCGCCTATCTGAACGAAGTTGTCGCCCATTACCGCGTCCTGCCGCAATCGCTCAGTCACGACTGGGAGCGCGCGCGGATCTCGCAAACGCGATTCCTCGAAAAGCATTTTCGCGCCGGCCACGCCAGCCTGCGTGAATACCGCCGGGGCTTGGCCAACCTGCATCGGGAACGCGGCGATGTTCTTTTCAATCGCGGAGCTCTTGCCGAATCCATCCGCTGGTATGCGAAGGCGGTCTCTTACGACGTGCGCAATTATCGTAACGTCTACATGCTGCTGCGGGCCCTGAGTGAGCCGCTCATTGCTGCGGTGGAGTCCAAAGCATGAGCACGCTCCAAACAATTTGTGTCTCGCCCGCGGAGTTACTCCAGTTTCGCGGCGCATGGGAGCAACTCGTCGAAAACGCACTCGTTCCCAACGTATTTTTCGAACCCTGGATGCTCCTGCCAGCCATTGAACACCTGCGCGAAGACGACAACTTGCATTTTCTGCTGGTGCATGGGCCGGCCGTTTCAAACGGAGCTCGAAAACTATGGGGTTTGTTTCCTCTTCAAGTACAACACCGCTGCCTGCATCTCCCGCTGCGGACTCTCGCTCTCTGGCAGCATCGCTATTGTTATCTCACCGCGCCCTTGATCGAACGCCATCATGCCGAAGAAGTGTTGGACGCTTTCTGGCGTTGGTTTGAAACCAATCCGCTCGGTTGCCGCATTCTCGACACCAACTATTTGTTAGCCGACGGCCCGTTCCACACCGCCTGGGCCGATTTCCTGATTGGGCGTTGCACGCTTGTTCTGAATGAATTCCCGCGCGGTCTTCAGACCAGAGCGGCCAGCTACGAATCGTACATTGAAACCCAGCTCTCGAAGAAGCGCCACCATGCCCTCAGCCGCAGCCGCCGGCACTTAGAGCAACTCGGCTCCCTGGTCTCGCGCCAAATCGACAGGGTTGGCGACCTCGAATTGTGGATGGAAAAATTTCTCCGACTGGAGTCGAGCGGCTGGAAAGGGCGGCAGGGCACGGCTCTCGCGTCGAAGCCCGAGGACGCTCAATATTTCCGGGAGCTAACGAACGCTGCTTTCCGCAAAGGACGAGCGACGCTGCTCTCACTGGAGTTGAACGGAAATCCCATCGCGATGAAGCACGTCCTCAGCGCGGACGACGGCAGCTTCGATTTCAAGATCGCTTACGACGAGGACTACTCCAAATATTCGCCGGGTCTTCTTCTCGAGTTGGATCACCTGCGCATGTTCCACTCCGAATCCAGATCGAACTGGATCGATAGCGGTGCATCCGCCCGCCACCCTCTATTCGATCTCGTCTCGAACGAGCGGCGTCTCATTCGTCGAACGCTGATCTCGAATGGCTCACGGCGCGGAGATTTCTATGTATCGGCGCTTCCGCTCATGCGTTGGTTGAAACATAAGCTCGCCAAACCATCGCCCGCGCTCGCGAAGGTGGGGGCGGCCGCATGAGTGCGCAGACCGAAGTTCCCATTGGAGCGTCGCTCAGCATCGCCCGCCGCGACATCTCAGTACGTCTTGTAACTGCCTCGGATCTCGCGCCCCACGTCGATGCCTGGCAACGATTGGCCGCCAACGCGTTCGTCCCGAATATTTTTTACGAACCCTGGATGGCGCTCCCCGCGATTGAAGCTTTGGAGAGCACCGAACAACTTTGTTTTCTACTAGTCTTCGACGCCACATGCAAAGAGCTCTGGGGATTCTTTCCGATCGAGATTCAGTCGCGTTGCCTGCACTTGCCGATTCGCAATCTGGCGCTCTGGCAGCATCGTTATTGCTATCTGACGTCGCCGCTGCTCGATGCCGCGCATGCTCGCGAAACGTTGAACGCGTTCTGGCGATGGCTGGAGCACAATCCGCTGAATGCGCACGTGCTCGATACAAATTGGCTGCTTGCGGATGGTCCATTCCATGCCTTGTGGACCGATTTCGCGCTGGGCCGCACCTCCCTCATGCTCAATGATTTTCCACGCGCGTTGTATCAACCGGACTGCCCACTCCCCTCCTATCTTGCCCGGAGCCTCTCCCGCAAGAGCGCGAAAAGATTCGAGCACCGTGAGCGATTGCTTTCACAACTAGGCTCCGTCGAATACAGGATGGCGGCAACGGCCACCGATGCAGAAACCTGGGCCGACGACTTCCTTAAGTTGGAATCCGCCGGCTGGAAAGGCCGCGAAGGAGGACGCGCTTTCGCGACTTACCATCCCGACGCCGTCTATTTCCGCGCCATCACGAAGGAAGCATTCCAACGCCGCCGCGCGATGCTGCTCTCCTTGACGCTCGACGGAAAACCGATCGCGATGCGCCACACTCTATTGGCTGGCCGTGGCGCCTTCGCCTTCCGAACCGCGTACCACGAAACCTATGCGAAGTTCTGTCCCGGCACGCTCCTCGAATTGGAAGCGATGCGTTTAGCGTACGAACATCCTTCGGTGGAATGGATGGACTCCTGTGCCGCGCCACGCCACGCTCATTGGAATCGCTTCTACCGCGAACGCCGCATGGTCCGCCGGTCTCTGTTCTCCTGCGGTTCCCAAACCGGCGACTTCCTGATATCCGCACTGCCACTCATGCGCTGGGCCGGAAAGCTAATCGCGCCCAACAAGACGCCCGATTATCTACAAATCTCCACAAGGAAAGGCGATTGAACTGTGATCGATACACCTGCACAGACGAAGAGCATCTTTGAATTCGACCGCGCAACCTTCGAGACGAAATTCCCTTACCGCGGGTTCATCGTCAAACATCAACTTCGCGACCATCCGCTCCTCGCGCTGCCGAGCCTCGAAGATTTAGCTCACCGTCTTCCTGAGGGAAAAGTTGAGTATCGCTCCGGCAAAGTCGGCTACAGCGTCGAGATGAAAAACTATCCCGGGACGGGTCTGTCGATGGCCGATACCATGCGTCGCCTAAAGGAAGTGCCGGCCTGGGTGGCGTTACGCAACGTGGAAGTGATTCCCGAATACCGGGAACTGTTGCACGGCTTGCTTGCCGAAGTGCGCGCGCAGTTCGCGGGTTTAGCGTGCGAGCATCTGGTTAGCGATATGCACCGGCCGTACGGTTTCGTCTTCATCTCATCGCCCGGGACGGTCACCCCCTGCCACGTCGACGACGAGCATAGCTTTCTCATGCAGGTGCAGGGTAAGAAGCAGATCGCCATGTGGGACTTCGAAGATCGCACGGTTATGACGGAAGAGCAGGCGGAATCGATGCTGGAACTCTCACATGACGACTCCTACGATTACTATCTGCCCTACAAAGAAGAGTTCCTGCCCCGCGCGACGATGTTCGATCTCAATGCGGGCGAGGCTCTCCATTTTCCATTCGGCGCGCCTCATTGGGTGCAGAACGGAAATGAAGTGTCCATCTCGTTCAGCATCGCCTTCCGAACGCCGCTGGCGGAACGTCAAGCGGTGGTTCACTACATGAACAAGCGTCTCCGGCGTTTCGGCGTGCGTCCGACGCCGCCGTTTCATTCCGGCTGGCGCGATTCTTTGAAGTTGAAAACATTCCACACCGCGCGCCGCGCCGTGCAAATGCTCCGCCGTGGAAAAGCCGCGGGTTGACCCGATCCTGGGGTGAAGCAGGACGATGGGAACGTATCGAAATCGATATAAAATCGTCTTAATATGGGCAAACCCGTGACACTGCTGGAGCACCTATGCGCTCATGTGCTGTCATTCGGCGTCGATTCAATCGAGGTGGAATACAAAGACGGGCGGGAATGGGTCGTCGCTGGCGGCTTTAGCATTGCGAACTTCGCAAGTACCAGCTCGGAAGGCAAGGAGCTTCGCGAGAACCTCAATGCTGTCCACAAGAAGCCCCTCCGCACGGCTATCGGCGGTAAGGTCTACATCGTCAAAGTCCGCGTCCACGATAGCTTCGGCGAGGACGCTTTCGAGGTCACGATAGAACCGGTTCCGAAACCCGATCCTTCCGTTGCGCCGTCATTCACAGCAAAACAGGGCCAATACCTGGCATTCATTTACAACTATTCGAAGATCCACCGCCAGGCGCCCTCGGAGCCGGATCTGGTGCGTTACTTCCGGGTCTCGCCTCCCTCGATATACGAAATGATCAAGACCCTGGAGCGCAATAGTCTCATTGAAAGAACTCCTGGGAAGGCGAGATCGATTCGGCTGCTGGTTAAACCCGAGCATCTTCCTCGCCTCGAATAGATTCGTGGCGCGGCTGCGCCTTACTCTTCTTTTTCTTCAGCGGATCGGCAGGCTTGTAGCCCAGTTCCTTCGACAATATCTCGACCAATGTTGACAGCGCTTTCACGCGCGCCCAATATTTATCGTTGCCTTCCACCAGGCACCACGGCGCGGTCCGCGTGCTGGTCTTCACCAGCATTTCTTCGACGGCTTCCTCGTAATCGCTCCATTTCCCGCGATTGCGCCAGTCCTCATCGGTGAGCTTCCAGGACTTGTAGCCGAGCGCCTTGCGTTCTTCGAACCGCCGCAATTGTTCCTCGCGCGAAATGTGTACCCAAAACTTCGCCAGGATGGTTCCGAAATCGCGCAACTGCCGCTCGAAGGAATTGATTTCCTTGTACGCGCGTTTCCAGGCCTCTTCCGCGGCGAATCCTTCGACGCGTTCCACCAGCACGCGGCCGTACCAGGAACGGTCGAAGATCGCGATCTGCCCGCGCTCCGGCATGCGCCGCCAGAAACGGAATAGATAATGGCGCGTTTTGTCTTCACCCTGCGGAGCGCTGATCGGGTACACAACGTATCCACGCGGATCGAGTTTCTCGGTGATCCTCTTGATCGCTCCTCCTTTGCCGGCCGCGTCCCATCCCTCAAACAAAATCATTACCGGACGTTTCTGCTGATAAATCTGGTAGCCGAGCTCGCGGAGCTGAATCTGACGCCGCGTGATCTCCCGCACGTAGGACTCGCGATCGAGCTTCAGCGTGAGATCGACAGTTTCGAGCATTAGAGACCTCCGCCGCTAAGCGCATCCATGGCCGCCCGCAGATCCGCGTCCTTCTCAACGCTTTCGGGCTCTGTGCGAGGCGGAGCGTTCGGCCCCAGACGGCTCTCCAGCGCATCGATAATCGTGTCGAAGATCTTGCGCCGCGCATGCCATCGTGAGGTCGCCTCCACAATGGTCCAAGGTCCATATTCGGAATCGGTCAACTCCAGCATCTCTTCACTGGCGGCCAGATATTGGTCATACTTTTTGTGCCGCGCCCAATCGTCGGCAGTCACGCGCCATGCTTCCAGTGGATCGGCCTCGATCGCTTCGAAGCGTTTCTTCTGGGTCTTCTTGCCGATGTGCAGAAAAAACTTGAGAATGACTACGCCGTCATCGGCCAGCATGCGCTCGAAATCGACGATATCGCGGTAGGCGTCGCGCCAGACCTTTTCGGGAATCGTGCGCTCCACCCGCTCCTCCAAAACGCGTGCGTACCAACTGTGATCGAAGATCACCATCTCGCCCCGATTGGGAACCTTCAGCCAGAACCTCCACAGCCAGGGCCGCTGCTGTTCATAGGTTCGAGGCGCGGTGATGGGATACAGTTTGAACCCGCGCGGGTCCAACCTTTGCGTCAGCGCGGCGATCGTTGTTCCTTTGCCCGAAGCGTCCCAGCCCTCCAACACCACCATGCTTGGAACGCTCTGGTCCCAACATGCTTTTTCGAGATCGTAGAGACGCTTCTGGAGGCCAGGCATGAGCTTCCGGTATTCTTCCCTGGACAGCTTCTTCTTCAGGTTGACGTTTTCCAACATAGTCGCGCTTCACTGACCGCTGGACGGCCTGACGGTCGGATATTTAATTCCCAGTTGATCGAGATAAGTCGGGAACTTTGAGGGATCGTAATAGAAGGCCTTCATGCGGGGACGATACTCGTCCATGATTTTCTTGTTGAGCCAGATCGCTGGTTTGTCGCCGGGGCGAATGAAGGTCTGGTATTTGACGTCTTTTGTTTGCTCCTTGAAATAATCTTTCGCTTTGTCAACCAGGTCGGGGTGAACAAGTATGTCGAGTATGGTCATGGCTTGAACCTTCGCGCCCGCGATCACTCCTTTGTGCGCGATCGGTGTGGCCATGGATATTGCGTTGGCCCAGTTGTGACCCGGTCCGCCCGGGATATTCGAGGGATAGCGTAGCGTGACAGTCGGAACGTTCCAGGAAATGTCTCCGATATCGTCGGAGCCGCCGCCCAGGGGACCGATGTTCCTCTCTTGTTCGTCCATGTCCTCTTCTTTGCGCGGCGCCCGCAGTTCGTCGATCTTCGATGGAAGGCCCTTCACCGTGACTTTCAACTCTTTCTGTAGCGCCTTGGCGAGAGTCTGGTCGTCGTCCGACCATTGCGGCAGGCCGACCTTCTTAATGTTCTCGTACATGTCCTCCGCGATCGGTTTGCTGAAGTAGCCGGGCCAGGCGCTGCCGAGGAGCCGCTCAGTCACGCTTGTGTCAGTCATCAGGGTCGCGCCCTTCGCCATGTTGTCGCCGATGCGCCACATGTTCATGATGTGCTCGTAATCGGCTTCGCGGAAGTAATACCAGACGGCGGCATTCGGCGGAACTACGTTGGGCTGGTCGCCGCCATTAGTAATAACGTAATGCGAACGCTGCGCCAGGCGAAGATGCTCGCGCCGAAAATTCCAGCCGACATCCATCAATTCCACGGCATCGAGTGCGCTCTTACCGCGCCATGGCGCGCCGGCGGCGTGGGCGCTCTCGCCTTTAAACATGTACTCGACTGAGACCAGGCCGTTCTGTCCGCCCGGCCCGTAAGACACTCCGAAATTGCTGGCGACGTGAGTGAAGAGGCAGATGTCGACATCTTTGAGCAGCCCCGCTTGCACCATGTACGCCTTCGCTCCGACTAACTCTTCGGCGACTCCAGGCCACACCTGGATGGTGCCTGTCAGATGTTCGCGCTCCATTACTTTTTTGACCGCCAGAGCCGCGATGATGTTCAACGGCACGCCGGAATTGTGTCCTTCGCCGTGTCCCGGCGCGCCTTCTATCAACGGATCGTGATAGCCGACGCCCGGTTTCTGCGATGCTTGCGGAATATCGTCGATGTCCGATCCGAGAGAGATGACGGGCTTCCCTTCACCCCAAGTGGCGATCCATGCGGTCGGAATATCGGCGAAGTTCCGCTGGATGTGGAAGCCTTCCTTCTCGAGGATGGAAGCGAGGTACTTCGATGTTTCAAACTCCTGGAAGCCGAGTTCTCCGAAGCTGAAGACGGTATCGACCATGACTTGCGCCTGCTTCTTCATACCGTCGATCTGGCCGGCCAGGTCGGCTTTGATCGCGGCTTCTTTCTCGGGTGAAATGTTCGGATTTTGGGCGAAGGCAGACAGGGTGCAAGCGAGCAGTGTGAGAGTGAGTCGGGTCTCCATATGTTGGAGACTAGTTTATCCGAAGGCGTTGTTAGTTCGTAGTTGTTAGTTGGTCGTTCGTTGGGCTATGCGGTCGCGGCGCCGTCCAAAAGAGTTCTAGAATCAGAATGCGCTGTCTGGGGCGAACAGAGGATAATGCATAAACTACGTTGGATTCTTACGTTGGCGTGCGGGATGAGTGCGCTTGTGGCGGCGGAGAAGCCGTGGTCACAGGAGAAGGCGGCCGCGTGGTATCGCGCGCAGCCTTGGCTGGTGGGAAGCAATTATATTCCGTCGAATGCGATTAACGAACTCGAGATGTGGCAGGCCGATACGTTCGATGCGAAGCGCATCGATATGGAGCTCGGTTGGGCAGAGGGGCTCGGCATGAATACGATGCGGGTATTCTTGCATGACCTGCTGTGGAATCAAGATGCCGCAGGGTTTCGCAACCGCATCGATACCTTTCTAACCATCGCGAACAAGCATCATATTCGGCCGTTGTTCGTTTTGTTCGACTCTTGCTGGGATCCGAATCCAAAGCTCGGCAAGCAGCGCGATCCGAAACCCGGGGTTCACAACTCGGGTTGGGTGCAGAGTCCGGGGCTCAAGGCGCTGGACGATCCAACGCAATATAAGCGGTTGGAAGTTTATGTAAAAGGAGTAGTGGGAGCGTTTGGTTCCGACAATCGCGTGCTGGCATGGGATCTATGGAACGAGCCGGATAATCTAAGCGATTCCAGTTACTCGGACCCGCATAGCAAAGTGAATCGGGTGCTGGAATTACTGCCTCGCGTGTTCGATTGGGCGCGTGAGGCGCATCCGCAGCAGCCGTTGACGAGCGGCGTCTGGAAAGGCGATTGGTCCACGCCGGAGAAGCTCGGTCCGATGGAAAAGATTCAGATCGACTATTCCGACGTGATCTCTTTTCATAACTACGAGGCGCCGGAGAATTTCGAAAAACACGTGCAGTTGCTGCAGCAATACGGGCGTCCGCTGGTTTGCACCGAATACATGGCGCGGCCGCGCGGCAGCACCTTTCAAAGCATCCTTCCGATCGCGAAAAAGTACGGGGTTGCCGCGTATAACTGGGGATTCGTGACGGGCAAATCGCAGACGAATCTGCCGTGGGATTCATGGCAGCATCCCTATACGGACCGCCAGCCGGAGATGTGGTTCCACGATATTTTCTATCCGGATGGACGCCCGTACCGGCCGGAGGAGGTGGAGTTCATCCGGAAAATTACCGGGCGAGGGAAGAAAGCGGCGGCTTGAAGAAGCTACTGGGGATTGTCGCAGTGGTTCTATTCGGCGCTGTTTTAGTTGCGTCGATTATGACGCGGCCTCCTTCGAGCGTGAGTGACAACCGGTTGCTCGCCGGCGCGAAAGTTCCTCCTCGAGTGCTGGCCGTTATCGAAAGATCGTGCCGCGACTGCCACTCGTATGCGACGCGATATCCGTTGTACAGCTACGTGTTTCCCATATCGCGATTAATCGGCGACGATGTAAAACGCGGACGGGAGCATCTCAATTTTTCGCAATGGAGCCAATATCCAGTCGTGCGGCAGGAGCGAGCTTTGTCGGAGATCGCAAACCAGGTGCAGGACGGGGGCATGCCGCTGACCATCTATACGTGGATGCATCGCGACGCGAAACTGTCGGAGGCGGATGTGGATGCGATTTTCGCTTGGACGCAGGAGGAGCGCATGCGGTTGATTCAGGGCGCTCAGGCGGAGTCCAGCAAATGACCCGGAAACATATCGATCCTCCGCGCGACGTTTTTGTGGCACATTGTTAACATGCAACGCCGGGATTTCCTGAAGGCGGCCGCGGCCATAGTCGCCGCGCTGCCAGCTGAGGCGGCACCATCGTCCGCGCAGCGTCAAGTGTTTTCGATGAATCGGAGCTGGCTGTACGGCGGTAAGGCTGTGCCGGGCTCGGCCGCCGTGGATTTCAACGACAAACATTTTGAACGCGTGACGATTCCGCATTCGAATGTGATGCTGCCGTGGCACAGCTTCGACGACAAGGCCTATGAGTTCATCTCGATTTATAGGCGGCATTTCCGCGCGCCGCACGAGTTGGAAGGGCATCGTGTGTTCGTGGATTTCGCGGGCGTCATGACGGCGTCCACGGTCACGATCAACGGCAAGCGCCTGGGCGAGTATCGCGGTGGATACACACCGTTTTCATTCGAGATCACGCCGCACGTGAATTGGACCGGCGAGAACGTGCTCGCGGTGGAAGTGGATTCGACCGAGCGCGCCGATATCCCTCCGTTTGGAGGCAATATCGACTATCTGACTTTTGGCGGCATTTACCGCGAGGTGTCCCTGCGTTTTGTCCCGGCCATTTTCATCGATAATGTTTTTGCGAAGCCCGTTAGCGTGTTGACCGCGGATCGCAAGGTGGATGTCAGGGTGTCTTTAAACGGCACCGCCGGGGCATTCGCGCCGATGACGCTCGTAGTCGAGCTTAAAGACGGCGATCGCGTGATGAAGGGCGTCACGCGAGACATAGGCGCGGGCGCCTCCGACGATTATCATGATGTCTCTTTGCCCGAAATCGGTGAGGTCGACCTCTGGGACCTGGATCGCCCCAAGCTCTACCAAGTGGTCACGAAGCTCACCGGGGCAAACGGTCTCGCCGACGAACACACGGTTCGCATCGGTTTCCGGGAGGCTCGCTTCACGCCCGAAGGTTTCCATCTGAACGGGAAACACATCAAGCTCCGCGGCCTGAATCGGCATCAAACATTTCCACACGTCGGTGGCGCCATGCCCGCCCGGGCGCAGGTTCGCGACGCCCTTGTCCTGAAAAAAGAGTTGAAATGCAACCTGGTGCGCACATCGCACTATCCGCAATCCACGCATTTTCTCGATGCCTGCGACGAGATCGGACTGCTGGTGCTCGAGGAGATTCCCGGCTGGCAGCATATCGGCGAGAATGCCTGGCAGGACCTCTCGGTCCGCAACGTGGGCGAGATGATTCGCAGGGACTGGAATCATCCGAGCATCATTCTGTGGGGCGTTCGCATCAACGAGTCGCACGATAATCACGATTTTTATACGCGCACGAACGATCTGGCGCATCACCTGGACGATTCGCGGCAGACCGGCGGCATCCGTTATCTCTACAATACGGAACTGCTCGAAGACGTGATGACGATGAACGATTTCGGGTTCCCGCTGATGCCGCCGAATCATCCAGCGTATCTGAATACGGAGTTTGTGGGTCATACTTATTCGACCAAGCGCATCGACAATGTCGAGCGGGTTGCGGAGCATGGCCTGCGGCACGCGCGCGTACACAACCAGCTCGGAACCAACGATCGGTATGCGGGCGGCATTGGGTGGTGCGCCTTCGACTACAACACGCATGGCAATTTTGGATCGGGCGACCGCATCTGCTATCACGGCGTGAGCGATATTTTCCGGATCGCGAAGCCCGCCGCAGGATTTTATAAATCGCAATGCGACCCCAAAGATGAAGTGGTGCTGGAGCCTGGGTTTAACTGGAGTTCCGGCGATCATTCGGGCGCCGGCGGGCCGGGGCGTGTTCCGATCTGGTCCAACTGCGAGCGGCTAAAGCTCTTCGTAGGCGGCGATCTCAAAACAGAAATGCATCCCGATGTGAAGCAGTATCCCGGCCTGGCGCATGCGCCTTTTATTGCCGACATGAGCGGACTTCCATTGGACCCGTGGGGCGATCTCAAGATTGAAGGCTATATCGGGGACAAGCTGGCCATCACGAAGATTTACTCGGGGAAGGGAATCGACGCGCAACTGCATTTGGAGCCGGACGACGCGGAACTCGATGGCGATGGAATCGATGCGACGCGGCTGGTGCTGCGCGTAACCGACGAATACGGCGGTCCGAGGCAGTTCGCGTCGGGCGCGCTGGCATTGAGCCTGGAAGGTCCTGGCGAGTTGGTGGGAGAGAATCCGTTTGGGCTCGTTGGCGGCGTCGGCGCAGTGTGGGTCAAGAGCAAGGAAGCGGCGGGTACGATTACCGTTACCGCGCGGCACGGTGTATTGGGAACGAAGAGCGTCTCGATCAAGGTGCGCGGCGTGGCTCCGGAGCGAGTCTAACGCATGCGCGTCGCCACACTGCTGGCGCTGGCGCAGCTTGTGACGCTGGGACAAATTGTCCTCAAGCCGGATCGTGTATTCGATGGGGAGACGGTTCACGAGGGCTGGGCCGTGCGCGTGAAAGGCGACCGCATCGAGAGCGCGGGGCCGGCCGCCGGCATCGATACTGCAGGCGCGAAAGTCGTGGAACTGCCGGGCACGACACTCATGCCTGGATTAGTTGAAGGCCACTCGCACGTTCTGCTGCACCCCTACAACGAAACGCCGTGGAACGATCAGGTGCTGCACGAGGGCCTCGCATTGCGCGCCGCGCGAGCCGTCAATCATCTGCACGCGACCTTGATGGCCGGCTTTACGACGATTCGCGATCTCGGTACCGAAGGGGCCGGATACGCCGATGTCGAACTCAAGCAGGCCGTGAATCAGGGAATTATTCCGGGTCCGCGGATGCTGGTGGTGACGCGGGCGATTGTCGCGACGGGAAGTTACGCGCCCAAAGGCTTCGCGCCCGAATTTCGAGTTCCGCAGGGTGGCGAGGAGGCCGACGGAATCGACAGCCTGACGCGCGTCGTGCGGGATCAGATTGGACATGGGGCGGACTGGATCAAGCTGTACGGCGATTATCGCTGGGGGCCGAATCCAGGGGCGCATCCCACGTTTTCGCTCGAAGAGATGAAGCTCGCGGTGGAGACGGCGAAGAGCGCGGGTGTTCCGGTGGCCGTACATACTGCGTCGCCGGAAGGGATGCGGCGCGCGATCCTGGCCGGAGTCGAAACCATCGAACATGGCGATGACGGAACTCCGGAGGTCTTCCGGCTCATGGTGGAGCATCATGTGGCGCTGTGTCCGACCCTAGCCGCGGGAGATGCGATCGCACGCTACGGCGGTTGGAAGAAGGGCGAGCCGGAGCCTCGCGGTATCGCGCAGAAGCGCGTCAGCTTCAAGGCTGCGCTCGATGCTGGCGTGACGATCCTCAGCGGCAGCGACGTCGGCGTCTTTACGCATGGCGAGAATGCTCGGGAGATCGAATTGATGGTCGATTATGGAATGGCTCCGTTAGCCGCGCTGCAAGCGGCGACGTCGGTGGCGGGGCGCGTTTTGCACATGGATATCGGACTGGTGAACGCGGGCATGTTGGCCGACCTTATCGCCGTTGAAGGCGATCCGGTGAAGGATATTTCTTCGTTGAGGCGGGTCAAGTTTGTGATGAAGGGCGGAGCGGTTTATCAGCGATGATTTAGAGCGCGTGGTCGGCGATTACATCCTGACCGCTCCAGACGCGCTGCGACGTCCAAGGCTGCGCGGGGCTACTCCAGAATGGATCGGAAGCCGGCAGGCCGAGCGGCAGGAGAGCGGTGGAACAGAGATAGAGGCTGCCGGTCGAGATGTAAGATTCCGCAATGGACGGCTGATGGCCGCACAATCCGACTCGCAGCCAGCCGTCGGCATCGAACGTTCCGGGGGCTTCCATGGTTCGCCGTATAACGGCCGTGAGCGCGGCACGCACGCCGGGAGATTGGCGGCGCAGGGCCATATCGGCGAGAAGATGAAACGCTCCGCAGCGATATGGGAGTGAGCGGCCGATGGCCGGGAACGATCCGTCGGGTGCGATGAGCCGTTCCTCAATGGCGGCATAACGCTGCGCTCTGGCGAGAATCGCGGGTTCGATTTTCGACGTGGCTTCCAACACCGCAAGCAGCATGGGATGAATGACGAAGCTGTTGTAGTAATCCCAGTGGAACTGCGGACCGTCGCCATACATGCCGTCGCCTTTGTACCACTGCTCGTGTTGACGCACGGCGTAGTCGACTCGCATGGCGTCCCAGGGCTCGCCGATTTTTGCGAAGAAGGCTTCGATCGTTGCGCTGAATAAGAGCCAATTGTTGAATCCTGGCTTAATCGCGCGCGTCGCGCGGAGCTCTTCGATAAGATGGCCGCGGGTCCGTGGGTCCAGCTTCTGCCATAGCTCGGTGGGCGCCCGCATAATGCCGAGTGCGAGAAACGCGGCGTCGACAAGCGGCTGCGGTCCACGGTTGAAGTTCATCAAGTCCGGAGAAGCGGGATCCACGGCTGCCGCGATCGCAGCGCGCGCGAGTTCCGCGTAACGGGATCGCAAGTCTAATTCGCGTGCTACCGGGCTGCCGCTTCCCGATTCGAGCCAGGGAGCAATGCCTGCGGCCGTGCGGCCGAGCGCTTCCAGGTACGTGTATTGTTTCCGATCTTCCACGTTGCCGTGCGGCGCTTCGACAGGCATCGTGGCGGCCAGCTTTCGTTGGCTTAGCGCCGTAAGCACGGGACTCGAAATGCGCGTGAGGACGGTCAGCCAGTAGTCGCGATCCGGCTGCTCTCTTGTCTGCTGAGCCGCGGCCGGCGCCATTGCCGCCGCGGCAAGAAAGCTGCGCCGCTTCATGGGAGTTTCCAAAACGCGCGATCCAGGCCCAACTCGTCGAAGATGCGGCTGGCGTCTTGCGGGGATTTGCGGCGCCACTCGGGCGAGGCGTAGTCGCCGAACCACCTTTGCGCAAGGCCGATTGCCGTTGCCATATCGAGCACGGAGCCTTTGGGCCGCCCGTGACGCGCACACCAGCCGTCGATTTTATCCTGAGAAGAAAACAACAAAATGTTGCCGCAGGGGCAGTACGGATTGTCCCACCACCTCGCTGGAGGATAGGGGAAATGCATCGGCAAATCGGGCCGGCTGGAAGTGCCTCCGGCGACGCTGAATTCGAGTTCATCGCCTTCGGCTCCATCGCCGGTCCGTATGGTGACACCGGTTGCGAGGGTCGCCGCAATTCCAAGGGAGCACCAGGCGCAGTTGGCCCACCATCCGCCTTGCCCGGCCGTGACCCGGAATCGAGTTGGCAGGAAGGCAAAGGGATGCAAACTCCAGACCGTCGACGAGCCCGGCATGAGAATGACGCCTCGCATTTCATGCAGACTGTGAAGGCCGCGCTCCGTCTCTTCCATGGACAAGCCGGCGAGCGAGGAGAGCGTCTCGATGTCTGGCGCGTGGCCCCTTTCGATTGCGTGCCTGGTGAGCAGGTAATGGAGTTGGGTACTGAGGTGCAACGAGTCTCTCACGACAACTATTACTTTAGAAGAAACCGGATGGCCTGGAACGGCTTTGCTATTCTTGTAAGAGACGATTTCGATTTCATGAGCGGTAGCAACACAATTCATAAGCGAACGCCGTTTTATCGAGCGGCGTTGATCGCGCTGTTGTTGCTTGGCTTCGTCGGTCTCCAGACGGCCTCAGTCGTTCATCCGCATGACGACGGCGGATTGCACACACATTGCTGTCCTGTTTGCCACGCCGGACATCTTCCGCTTCTCCACGCGATTAGCACAATTCCGATCGCCGCGCCCGTTCTCGGCGAATGGCGTACAAGCCCTCAGGACACGTTGTGCTTCGGCGAGAACCCAACCGTATTCAACTCTTCCCGCGCACCGCCCGCCTAACCTCCCTTCGTCTTGTCCCGCGCTCGGCTGATACGGCCATTCGGTCAATGTATTCGCCGGGTCTCTTGGTATTTTTTCAAACGAACTTCTTCGAGGAGATAGGCATGCGTTCCAGTTATTTTCATAATTTACTCTGGCTGGCTCTGTTGACATCGGGGCCGATGTTTTCGCAATCCATAGGTAGCGGCACCGTTATTGGGACCGTGAGCGATCAGTCCGGCGCGGTGGTATCGGGCGTCGCGGCGCAACTGCATAATGCAATCACGGGCTATTCACAGACGGCAAGAACAGATTCCAACGGAAGCTACCGCTTCAACAACATCCCGCCGGGCGGCTACGACATTAAGGTAGAGGCGTCCGGCTTCACCGGCGTGACGCAGCACGTCGATGTCCACGGCGGGTTGCCCTTGACCGTCAATCTTACGCTCAACATCGCGGCGGAGTCCACTACCGTAACGGTGGAAGCCACCGGTACCAAGGTAGAAGGCGATCCTTCGGCGCACGAAGACGTGGATGCAAGCACGTTCCTGAAGTTGCCCAATTTCGATCCGGGAGGAAGTCTGAGCCAGGCGGTGACTTACAGCACTGGCGGCGTAGCAGCCGACGCGAACGGATTTTTCCATCCGCTCGGGGACCATTCACAGACCACCTTCGTCATCGATGGACAACCCATCAGCGATCAGCAGAGCAAACTTTTTTCAACCCAGATTCCGGCCAACGCGCTGCAGTCGATGGAATTAATTACGGGGTCGCCGGATGCACAATACGGAGATAAGTCGAGCCTCGTGGTGAATGCGACTACGCGCTCCGGACTGGGCGCGACGAAGGCTTTTGGGAATATCGAATCCGATTGGGGATCCTTCGGAACCTGGGGCGGCAGCGCCTCCTTGGGATTCGGAACGCCGAAATATGGAAATTTTATCGTGCTGAACGCGACCGAGTCGGGGCACTTCTTAGACACGCCGGAGTTTCTGCCCATCCACGACCGTGGAAACAACGAGAGCATATTCGATCGCTTGGACTGGCAGCCTGGTCCTACCGATGTTATCCATTTGAACTTTTTTGTCGCTCGAAACTGGTTTCAGGTTCCTAACAGTTACGACCAGTTATCGCAGGATCAACGGCAGCGAGTTCAGACCTGGAGCATTGCGCCGGGATATCAGCACACCTTCAATTCGCACATGCTACTCACCGTCAATCCGTTTTCCCGCCGCGACCAAGTGGACTATTACGGCAGCCGCAATCCCTTCGCGGACACGCCGGCCACGGTCTCGCAAGCCCGGTTTCTGACAAATTACGGTATCAAGACCGACATTTCTTATACGCACGGAAGGCACGATGTAAAGTTCGGCACTCAAATTCAACAGACGCGCCTTGACGAAGGTTTTCAATTCGGCATTACCGACCCGGCTTACAATCCGGTTTGTCTTAATGCGGCCGGCGGATATTTATTGCTGCCGGGAGTTACGAATCCGAACGAATGCTCCAACATCAATCCCACTTACACGGGTAATCCGAATCTCCAGCCGGGAATCGTGCCGTACGATTTGACGCGCGGCGGGTCGCTATTCAATTTCCGCGGCAAAGCGAACATTAACCAATACGCCGTCTACATCACCGATACGATGAAGTTTGGAAACCTCACCGTGACAGCCGGTCTGCGTGACGACCAATACAACGGGTTAAGTTCGGGAAATGGAATTCAGCCGCGTTTGGGGCTGGCGTACAATCTCCCCAAATCGAACACCGTGCTGCGGGTTGCCTACGCGAGGACCTATGAGACTCCGTTTAACGAGAACCTGATCCTCTCAAGCGGGACCGGCGGTGGCGGGCTGGCCCAGAACGTCTTTGGGTCGAGCTCGACGCCGATTCAGCCGGGCGCGCGGAATCAATTTAACACCGGGTTTCAACAAGGAATCGGGCGTTGGCTTGTTGTCGACGCGGATTATTTCTGGAAGTTCACGCACAACGCGTACGACTTCGATGTCTTGTTCAATACGCCGATTACCTTTCCGATCGCTTGGCATAACTCCAAGCTCGATGGCGTAACAGGCCGTGTCAGCACCATTAATTTGCACGGTTTTCAGGCTTATATGACATTCGGCCACACACGCGCGCGCTACTTCCCTCCGGAGGATGGCGGGTTGGTTCCACTGGGTGGATATGCGGGCGGGGTGTTCCGCATCGATCACGATCAGGCTTATCAGCAGAATACTGTACTGCATTACCAGCGGAAGAATTTCGAGTGGATCGATTTCACGTGGCGCTATGACAGCGGCCTGGTCGTCAGCGGCGTGCCGGACGTGGCCTCCGCGCTCACTCTGACTCCGTCACAGCAAGTAGACATCGGGTTTTCGTGCAACGGAGTGTATGCCACTCTTAGCAATCCGATCGCGGTGTGTAATGGAATCGGTGCATCGAAGCTGTTGACGCTGCCTCAAACGGGCACGGAGAACGACGATCATAATCCCGATCGCGTGAAGCCGCGCAGCCTGTTTAACGTCGCGGTTGGCACCGACAACCTGTTTCACAGGGAACAGGGTGGGAAGGTGACGCTGCGCTTCACCGTAGAGAATCTGATGAACAAAGTAGCGTTATACAATTTCTTGTCGACGTTCAGCGGCACACATTTTATTGAGCCGCGAAGTTATCAGATCGCGATGGGGTACTCGTTCTAAGCTGCGCGGAACAGACGCCTGCGTGGAACAGACGCCTGCGTGGAAC
>JBEKUT010000107.1:0-17840 GCA_049514735.1 Bryobacteraceae bacterium | reverse complement strand
GGCCTCTCTCACCTCGGACCGGCTCGTGGAAGATAAGAGCTCCGACCTGAATCAGTACGGGCTCAATGCGCCCGCTCTCACCGTCACCGTCACATTGAAGGACGGCAAGACGCGTCAACTGCTCATCGGCGATGATACGCCAACCGGCAGTGGCGCGTTCGTGAAACTCGAAAACGATCCGCGTGTCTTCACCGTGGCCAGTTACAGCAAGACCAGCATCGATAAAGGCGAGAAGGACCTGCGCGATAAACGTCTGCTGCCGGTCGATACCGACAAAATCAGCCAGGTGGAGTTGATCGGCAAATCGAACGTCGAATTCGGACGCGATAAAGACCAGTGGCAGATTCTCAAACCCAAGCCGCTGCGCGCCGACGGGCTACAAGTCGAAGAGCTGCTTCGCAAAGTCAAAGACGCCAAAATGGACACCAGCGTGTCCGACGAAGACGCCAAGAAAGCGGCCGCGGCGTTCGCTTCCGGGACCGCTGTCGCCACCGTGAAAGTAACCGATCCTGCCGGCACGCAGGAGCTTCAGGTTCGCAAAAACAAAGACGACTACTACGCGAAATCGAGCGAGGTTGCGGGCGTGTACAAAGTGTCGAACGATCTAGGCACGGGGCTCGATAAATCCCTCGACGATTTCCGTAACAAGAAACTCTTCGATTTCGGATACAACGATCCGAGTAAGATCGAGATGCACGACGGTTCTAAGTCGTATCTATTCACGAAGACCGGCGAGGATTGGTCGTCCAACGGGAAGAAGATGGATGTTACGAGTGTTCAATCCTTCTTAGATAAATTGCGCGACCTGTCTGCGAGTAAGTTTGTTGATACAGGCTTCACTACGCCAACGATCGACGTTACCGTAACATCGAACGACGGTAAGCGCGTCGAGAAAGTGCTACTCGCGAAGGCCGGGGATAAGTATTTCGCCGAACGCGAGAACGAGCCTGCGCAGTACGAGCTCGATTCGAAGACCGTCGACGATCTCGAAAAGTCCGCCAGCGACGTCAAGCCCGCCACGCCAGCGAAAAAGTAACAACCAGCGTTTTCGAGTCCGCTACACTCAAACCGTGGGCGGACTCCTTACCGATCTTTATCAACTCACCATGGCCGCCGGCTATTTCCAGGCCGGCAAGACACGCGAGATAGCCACGTTTGAGCTATTTTTTCGTAAGCTCCCGAGGTACCGGAATTTCGTCCTCGGCGCCGGTCTGGCACAAGTAGTCGACTATCTTCTAAACGTTCACTTCACCGAAGATGAAGTGAGGTATCTGGAGAAGCTTCCGCAGTTCTCGCGCGTGCCCGCCGCATTCTTCGACTCGCTGCGGGCGTTCCGCTTCACGGGCGATCTGTTCGCCATACCCGAAGGCACGCCGGTCTTTGCGGGCGAGCCGTTCTTGACGCTTCGTGCGCCGCTGATCGAAGCTCAAATCCCCGAAACATACCTGCTCGCTACCGTAGGATTCCAGTCGCTGATTGCCACCAAGGCTGCTCGCATCGTCGAGGTCGCAGGCGGCCGCGCGGTCGTCGATTTCGGAACTCGCCGGGCACACTCTCCCGAAGCCGGTGTGATCGCCGGGCGCGCCTCCTACATTGGCGGATGCATCGGCACCAGCAACACGGAAACTGGCTATCGGTTCGGCATCCCGGTGTTCGGCACGGCCGCGCATTCCTGGGTGCAGGCGTTCTCGAGTGAGCGCGATGCGTATGTACGGCTCCAGGAAATGCTCGGCGAACAGACCGTCTATCTGATCGACACCTACGACACGGTGGAAGGCGCGCGCCTTGCCGCGGAGCTTGGCCGTCCCTTGTGGGGCGTGCGGCTCGACAGCGGCAACGTCGTGGAACTCTCGCGCGCGGTGCGCAAGGTATTGGACGAAGCCGGCCTGCCAGACGCCAAGATCATGGCGACCAGCGACCTCAACGAATACAAGATTCTCGAATACGCCGCGGCCCGCGCGCCCATCGACGCATTCGGAGTGGGGACCGATCTCGCAACTTCGGCCGATTCGCCCAGCCTCGGCGTCGTCTATAAGATGGTCGAACTCGAAGGCCGCCAGACCGCGAAATACAGCGAGGACAAGCAAACGATCCCTGGCTCGAAGCAGGTCTTTCGTTTCGCCGATCATGATATTCTCGCCTGCGCCTGGGAATGCCACGGCTGCGAAGATGGCGACGCGGTTGCGCTGCAGCGGCCCGTCATTATTGGAGGGAACCTCGTGGAACCTCTCCCGGCCGCGAGCGAGGCCCGCGACCATGCGGCCGAGAGTATTCAGCGCCTGCCCATCGCCACGCGCAGCCTCTTCGACACAGAGCAGAAATACCGCGTCGAGCACAGCCGCGAATTACAGCGTCAGTCGCAGCGAGTGGCGCAAGTAGCCCGCCCTCTCGCCGCAAAATAAATCCTGAAAATGAGCACTGTCTTTTTCGATATCGACACTCAGATCGACTTCATGCTGCCCACCGGCGCGCTCTATGTTCCTGGTGCCGAAACAATGATTCCGATCATTGCCGCATTAAACCGCAAGGCGCCGATCGTGATCTCGAGTATGTGCGCCCACTCCGAAGACGATCCGGAGTTTGCGATTTATGGACATCACTGCGTGGTCGGCACTGTTGGTCAGCAGAAACCCCCTGTAACGCTGCTCAACGATCCTGCGCGTCAATTCTTCATGCTGAAACAGGAGCTTGATGTCTTCAGCAATCCCGACTTACTCCCGCTTCTGAAACGTCTGAATGCCGATAGCTACGTCGTTTATGGAGTTGTAACTGAGATCTGTGTTGAGTTCGCGGCGTTCGGGTTACTGAAGACGGGAAAGTCAGTCACCATCGTCACCGACGCGATCCGCAGTTTGGATGACAGCGCCGCCGCTGAGACAATCGCGCGCTTCACCGAAGCGGGCGGCCATCTGGTAACTTCACGACAAATATTGACTTGACATCCGAGAAGGCTGGGGCCGGTCAGTGAAGACGCGATCGATAAAAGATAAAAATTCGCCCTCGTTTTCTATCTTGGTCTCTACTTCGAGCCAGTACAATTCAACGGGGGCGATTGCCTTCGCGAAGTTATCCGGCAGGTTCATAGCGTCTTTCTGAGTCGTAACCAGAACCGCCGATCCATGGCTGCGGGCTTGCGCGGCCAGGCGTCGAAGCTGCAGCGGCTTATAAACGTGATGGTCGCCGAATGCCCACGTAAATACTGGTTCGATCTCCAGGCAGTTCAGCGTCTCCCAAAAACTGTTCGGATTGCCGAGCCCGCAAAATGCCGCTACGGGACCGGTCGGCTGCGGAGCTTCGAATCCTGTCCGGGCGTCGATCCAGCGCCGCGGCACGACCTTAGAAAGAAACACCGGAGCTGTCGGATTCAGTTCGCGCAGGCGCTTTCGAATACCTTCGTAATTTCTTCCGGGCTGCGCGCGAGTGATCGCAAAAACATCGGCGCGGGCCAACGATTTGAGCGGCTCCCGCAAACGGCCGCGTGGAAATACTGCGCCTCCCGCAAACGGATCGAGCGCATCGATCAACACGATATCCAGATCGCGCTGCAAGCGCCGGTGCTGAAAGCCATCGTCGAGCAGAAATGCGTCGACGTGGGATTTCTCTTCGATCGCCCGGCCAGCCTCCCAGCGGTCCGAGCAGATGCCTACGTGCGCGACCCCGGCACGTACAAAGATCTGGGCCTCATCGCCGGTTACGGAAGCAGGCGCGGACCCTCCCGCCTCAATGACGATCATTTCCTCCAGCGATCTGCGCCGGTAACCCCGCGTCAAAATTGCGGGCGTCAAACCGCGCTCGCGAAAACGCCGCGCCAGCATCAGCACGAAAGGCGTTTTCCCCGATCCGCCCATGGCGATCCCGCCCACGCTGATCACCGGTGTTTCAAGGGCTCGCTGCTCGGCGCGATTCTTCAGAGCGCCGCCCCATTGCCATAACATCGATAGCCAGCCGGCCACGCGCTTTCGAAGTCCACGCCGATTCCAAGCCGGAACTGCGCCATCCTGAGCCGCAAGAATTTCACGAACGATGCGCGCCGTGACGCCTCGTTTGCGCTCCGCCAGTTCCGCCCCGCGGCGTCCCAGTTCCAGCCGCCTGGCCTCGTTTGCGAACAAGCTCTCGATCGCGTCCGTAAGCTGCGCGGCAGATTCGATTTCGAGGACCGCGCCTGCATCGCGAAATTCTCTTGCGATGGCGGCGAAGTTTTCCATGTGCGGTCCGATAACCACCGCACGCGAAACGAAGGCCGGCTCCAAAATATTATGCCCGCCGCGCCGCGCCAGCGTCCCGCCCATAAACACGACATCGCTGAGTGAGAACACGCTCGCCAGTTCTCCCATAGTGTCGAGCAATAAAACACCCGGCATCGAAAGTGTTGTATCCGGCTCCAGCTTCGAGCGTCGAACAAAATTAATCCCGCGCGCCCGCAGAGCATCGGCGACTGAATCGAATCGTTCCGGTTTGCGGGGCGCAACGATCAACAGCGAACGCGGATACTTCGCCGCCAGTTCCTGAAACGTGTTCAACACCACTTCGTTCTCATCCAGATCCAGCGCGTCAACGGGGGGCATCGTGCTGGCGGCGATCCAAATTTGATCGGGCTGCACGCGGCCGATCAGATCCACGATCACGGCCGGCGGCTGAGCCTGAACCGGCGCGGCATCGTACTTGAGATTGCCAGCGACCATCACGCGATCCGGCGTCGCGCCAATATCGATATAGCGATTGCGAATGGTTTCGCTCTGAGCAAAAATGGCATCGGGCCATGCCAGCGCCGCGCGAAAGACCGGCCGGAATCGTCGATACCGCGGCAAGGCGCGATCCGAAATTCGCCCGTTGACCACCAGCAGCGCTGCGTCCGCGCGCTTCACCTCGCGATACAGATTCGGCCAAATCTCGGTTTCAAGAACTACTACGACAGCCGGACGAATCCGCCGCAAGACGCGTCGCACGGCGAAGATATAATCGATGGGCGCGAAAAAGATTCCGTCAACGCGCCCCGCCAATTTCTGCGCGGCGATGGCTCGTCCCGCCAGCGTCGTGGTGGAAACATAAATCGGAAGAATGGGATTAGCAGCTCGCAATTCCTCCACCAGACGCACCGACGAAATTACCTCGCCGACCGAGACCGCATGCAACCAGATGGAACCTGGGGCCGTCCGCTGGAAGGTGGCCGGCAACACTCCGAGCCGTTCCTTGAAGTTCCGGAAGTATCTTGGATCGCGGTAGCCGCGATATAAGAAATACAATACAAGCAGCGGGAATGCGATAACCCGCGCGAAGAAATAAAGGAGATAAATGAAGCCGCTCCGCTTACTGATTCCGGCGGTCATTCTGTTTGCCCCGGTGTTCGCCGACAAGAAGGAAGAGGTGAAGTTTTCCACGGAGCCCGTTCAATCCTATCCGTCGAAACAGACCAACGAGAATGTGACGATCGCGGTGAAGGCATACGACACAGAAGATCTGGCGCACACCGCGTTCGGCAAGTTGCATCCATATCAGTACGGCATTCTTCCAGTCCTTGTAATTGTCCAGAATGACACGAACGAAACCTTGGCGCTGGACCGGATCAACATAAGATATAGCGACTTCAACGGTCAGCAGATTGACGCGACGCCGGCGGCCGATGTGCCGTTCACAGTCGAGGGTCCACGGCGTCCGAGCGCCGGCGGAGATGGAAATCCGATTCCTCCGGAGCTTCGCAAGAAGCACAAGAATCCTCTCGGTGGTCCGGAGATCCAGACCCGCGCTTTCGCGGCCAAGATGCTCCCAGCGCACGACTCCGCTTCCGGATTTTTCTATTTCCAAGCTCATTACCGCCCCGGCGATTCCATCTACATCAACCGTATCAGGCGCGCCGGAAGCGGCACGGAACTGTTCTACTTCGACATTCCGTTCAAAGAATAGCGCGGGCTATTTCGGAGTTGGCGGAGTCGCGGGCGAGGCTGGCGCAGGTGGCAGGATCACGGCTGCGGTGATGATGTCCAGCTTCGGCAGGCTCGTTTTCACGTAAGCCATGCCTTCTTCCGCCAGCTTGCCCTGGTCGGTGTCGCCGTAAGCGCCGTAAAATTTATCCACCACTTCCATCCCTTCCACTACCTGGCCGAACGGGGCGAAGCCCTGCGAATCCAGGAACGAATTGTCCTTGTAGTTGATGAACAACTGCGTCGTGCGATTGTTATGCGGCGGCACTTCTGGCTTCGCATACGTAATGTAACCGCGCTTGTTACTCTGAGTCACCGGATCGTCTTTGATCACGGCTTTGTCCCAGACTTTGCTGACTGCGGGCGACGGGCTGAAGCCGAACTGCGCCATGAAATTCGGAATCACACGGTAGATAGGAGCGCCGTCGAAATATCCGCCCTTCACGAGATTATAAAAACGGTCCGCGCCATTGGGACCCCAGGCGCGCGTCACTTCCACCACGACATCGCCTTTCGTAGTGGTGAACTTCGCGCGGAAAACCGCGGGGGCCGTCGCCTTATACAAGGCCGGATTCGTCATCAACGGCTTGTGCCGCGCGGTGCTGGTTCCAGTCGCCTTGTGAACGGGCGCTGGGGTGGGAGTCTGGGCACCCAAGCACGCAATCGAAATACAACTGAGTAAAATGGCTCTCATCTTAAAATCGCTCTTCATCTAGGGACGATTATACTGAAGTATTCGAGTGCGCATCGGCTGCCATACCTCCATCTCCGGCTCGCTCGAAAAGGCCGCTCTCAAAGCCGCTGAGATCGGCGCGAACACGTTTCAGATTTTCACTACCAGCCCGCGCATGTGGCGCGCCAGCGTGCACGGCGCGCAGGAGGTGACGCTGCTGAAGAACGCGCGCGAAAAGCTCGACTTGCATCCGCTGGTGATCCATTCGAACTACCTCATCAATCTCGCATCCTGCTCCGGCGAGCTGCGTGTGAAATCGGCCGAGTCGTTTCGAAACGAGATTCAGCGCGGGCTCGTGCTCGGCGCGGAATACCTGGTGGTGCATCCCGGCAATTGCAAAGGCTACACCATGGAACAAGGAATTGTTGCGGTGATCCGGTCCCTCGCTGAAGCTGCGGCCGGCATCGATACGCGCGGCATTACGGTCCTGCTCGAAAACACCGCGGGCGCTGGCGAAGCGCTGGGCAGCCGCTTTGAAGAACTGGCCTTGATGCGGGAGTGCGCGCTGCAAGTCACCGATCTCGCGGTCGGCTTCTGCATCGATACGTGCCACTGCCATTCATCCGGCTACGACGTGTCCACTGCTGCCGGAGTAAAAAGCACGGTTGAACAAATCGACCGCGTACTCGGTATCGACAACGTCAAAGTGATCCACTCGAACGATACGAAGACGCCGCTGAAATCACACATCGACCGGCACGAAAATATCGGCAAGGGTCACATTGGCGAAGAGGGTTTTCGGAACCTATTGACGCATCCGAAGCTTCGTACGAAGCCGTTCATTCTGGAAACTCCGGATGACCACGATGAAGAGGACCACCGCGCCGATATCGCGACTCTGAAGCGCCTCGCTATTCGATCGCAGCCGCCGCGGAAGCCGAAATAATCGACACTGGTGCGGTCGCCGGAGTATTCGGCTGCACCTGCACCTCCGTCGCTTGCGCATCGAACTGCCGCAGCGTGTCGCGATTCTGAATGGCGCCCGGATTCACTTTTTCCCAAGCGAAAACTTTGTAGACGCCCGGCTTCACGCCCGTGAACATGTAGCGTCCATGCTCATCGGAATTGGTCGTGAGAAACTGCGGCATGGTGAGACGGCCTGTTCCTGCAGGAACCAAAGTCACCAGCGTTTTCGGAACGGGCGTGCCGCTGGTATCGCGCACGTATCCGGACACGCTGCCCGCATCGAAGCCAAGCTCGACTTCGATGGTGTGCGGATTCGACGCGCTCAAATCGGCAATCCAATCGGGCGCATCGCTTCCGTCCACCTGCAGCGATTTGGCGTAAGATTGCTGCGGCAATTTCGAGATCGACACCTGATAAGGTGCGGGTGGCACGTCGCTGAACGCGAATTGATTGCCGGCGACGCTGGAGCGGAAGGCGAGCGCCGGGTCTTCCCAGGACCGCAAACTGATTTGCGCGGCAGGCGCGGCATGTTGATCCGGATCGGGAAACTTCAGCGCGCCTGTGACCGCGAAGCCGGGTGCAAGCGCCAGTTCGACGTCTTCCACATCGCGGTCGCTAACGTCGACGTGGAGACGTGCTGCTGGCGTCGCAGACCCGCCCGGATGCGCCGTCAACGTATACGAACCGGGAAGGATTCCATCGAACTCGAAGCGGCCCTTGGGATCGTGATTCGTAAACTGAGGACCAGGATTGCGCAGATCCGCCGGGAACATTTTTACTACGAAATCTGGCGCGCCGACGACCCTGCCTCGCACCGCGAACGAGCGCGCTTTCAGCAACGATATATCGCTACCGCCGATCTCGCCAGGCCCGCGAATGCGCACTGCTGCAGCGCCGGACGCGTCCATCGAGCCTGGATAAAAGGTCGGCACGTATGCCAGTTCCGTTTCGTTCTTCGCTTGCGGCGGGACGGTGGCGAGCAGATAATATGTGTCGTCGCTGAGGTTGTCCAACCGGTACGAGCCGTCGTCTTTCGGCGTCGCGCCATTCACCGCAATCAGGCGCTTCTCGCCGCCTGCATACGCCAGGCGAAGCAAGACAATGCGGACTCCGGAAACAGCGTTGCCATCATCGCCAATTACGCGGCCGGAAATCGCAGCCTCGGCCGCGAGTGCGAATGTCACTACGTCGCCGCACGCCGCGGTCTGCGTTTGTCTCGAGTAGCCATCCGCCACCGCTGCAATCCCGTACTTCGCCGGCGCGAGATCCTTCAACAGGAACTTACCGGCTCCGTCCGTCGCGGACGCGAATACTTTCGGTTTTGATCCAGTCAGCATCAGCGTGGCGTGTGCGATGGGTGCGCCGCTACGCCCATCGGTCACGGTGCCCTCGATACTGCACGTCTTCACGGGTGTCCGCTCCTGCGCACACACTACGACCGCGGCGATCATCGCGAACATTGCACGCGCGCGCATAGGAGTCAATATCTAGTCTGACGCACATGCGTCCGCTTCTGTTGGGACGCTATATTGGAAGTAGGTCTCCCTAAATCCTTGTACGGGCGAAGCCCGTTTCATCAACAACATTTATGCCGGAAAAGTCTTACGACGCAAAATCTATCGAGCTGAAGTGGCACGAACGCTGGCAGCAGGACCCGAACCTCTACAAAACCGAGGACGATTCCTCGAAGCCGACGTTCTATGTCCTCGAAATGCTGCCCTATCCGAGCGGCACGCTGCACATTGGCCACATCCGCAATTACTCGATTGGTGACGCGCTCGCCCGCTATAAATGGATGCGCGGTTTCAATGTGCTGCACCCGATGGGTTGGGACGCGTTCGGTTTGCCCGCGGAAAACGCCGCCATCGCAAATAAACGCCATCCCTATGAGTGGACGAAATATAACATCGAGAACATGAAACGCCAGCATCGGCGCATGGCGTTCAGTTACGACTGGTCGCGTGAAGTGACCACCTGCGAGCCTGAATATTATCGTTGGAACCAGTGGTTCTTTCTCAAGATGCTGGAGCGCGGTATGGCTTACCGCAAGAAGGCGCTGCTCAACTGGTGTCCGGAATGCGCCACCGTGCTCGCGAACGAGCAGGTGGTGGATGGCTGCTGTTGGCGTCATGAAAACACGCCTGTGGAACAGCGCGAACTGGATCAGTGGTTCCTGCGCATCACCGGCTACGCCGACCAGTTGCTGAACGACATTAAAGAAATCGAGGAGGGTTGGCCGGAACGCGTCCTTGTGATGCAGCGCAATTGGATCGGCCGCTCTGAAGGCGCTGAGGTCGACTTCAAGTTGGAAGGAACCGGCGATCCCATTCGCGTCTTTACTACGCGTATCGATACGATCTACGGCGCGACGGCGGTGCTGCTCGCCCCCGAACATGCGTTGACACGCAAGATCCTGGGCGACGATGCTCGCGTCAAGAAAATGATCGATGCGCGCGCGCAGCAGGGTCCGGGCGACGTCGTGAAAGAAGGCTTCTTCACGGGCGCATACGCGGTCAATCCGTTCAACGGCGAGCGCGCACCCATCTGGGTCGCGAATTTTGTCTTGATGGGTTATGGCACCGGCGCAATCATGGCCGTTCCCGCGCACGACGAACGCGATTACGAATTTTGCAAACAGTACGGCATTCCGATTCCGCAGGTGGTCGCTCCGCCGGATCAATCGCCTGTCGATCTCCCATTTACCGAGTACGGCGTCTCGATCAACTCCGGCCCATACACGGGACTGCCCACTGAAGAGGCGCGCCGCGCCATGGCTGCCAAAGCGGAGCAAGAAGGTTTCGGCAAAGCTGCCATCACTTATCGCATCAAGGACTGGGGCATCTCGCGGCAGCGCTATTGGGGCACTCCGATTCCAGTGATCCATTGCGCGGAATGCGGCATCGTTCCGGTTCCTGAAAGTGACTTGCCGGTGGTGCTGCCGACCGATGTTGAAATCACCGGCAAAGGCAAATCGCCGCTTGAAAACGTGCCGGAGTTTATCAACGTGAAGTGCCCCAAGTGCGGAGGTCCGGGCCGCCGCGAAAGCGACACCATGGATACTTTCGTCGATTCCTCATGGTACTTTTATCGCTACTGCGATGCGCACAATTCGAGCGCGCCATTCGATTCGTCGAAGGTCGCTCATTGGTTCCCGATTGACCAATACATCGGCGGCATCGAGCACGCTATCCTGCACCTGATTTATTCGCGCTTCTGGACAAAAATGATGCGCGATCTTGGGCTGATCCGGAACAACGAACCCGTGCAGCGCCTCTTCAATCAAGGCATGGTGATCAAAGACGGCTCGAAGATGTCCAAATCGCGAGGGAACGTCGTTAGCGCCGACGACATGATGGAGCGCTTCGGCGCCGACACCGGCCGTCTCTTCGAACTCTTCGCCGCGCCTCCGGAAAAGGAAATGGATTGGACCGACGCCGGCGCCGAAGGAGCGTATCGCTTCTTGGGTCGCGTTTACCGCTTCCTGACACGCAATCTCGATCGCGCAGGTTCAGGCTCAACTGAACAGACCGACGGCGATCGCAAAGTTCTGCGCAAACTGCATCAGACGATAAAGAAAATCACCGACGATTTCGAATCGCGCTGGCACTTCAATACCTGCATCGCGGCCGTGATGGAACTGGTGAACGTGCTGCATGCCCATGAAGCGGAGATGAGCGGTCCCGTGATCGCGGAGTCGCTCGAAAAGCTGACGCTGCTGCTCGCGCCATTCGCTCCGTATCTAACCGCAGAAATGTGGGAAGAGCTGGGCCGCACCGGGCCGGTTTTCAAACAGCCCTGGCCCATATACGACGCCGAACTCGCGCGCGACGAACAGGCTGAGGTCGTTATTCAGGTGAACGGCAAACTGCGCGGCCGGATATTCGTCCCGTTCAAAATGCCGCGCGAAGAGTTGGAAGTTCTCGCCCGCGCCGACCCGAAAGTACAGTCTTTTATCGGGGGCAAGCAAATCGTGAAGATTATCGTGGTGCCGGACAAACTCGTGAATTTCGTTGTGAAATAAATGAACCTGACTCCAACTCGCTTTGCCTTAATTGTGACTCTGGCTTGCTGCTTCGTTTTGCAGGCCCAACCCGCGCAGAAGCTCCACGCTCTCTTCGATGAAGACTGGCAATGGGGTTTGAAAGAGAGTCCCGAAGGGGCGACTCTCTACGGCGACCATCGCTATGACAATCGTCTGACCGATTTATCTCCGGAGGCGATCGAAAGCCGCAAGGCGCACCAGCGTGAGATGCTCGCGCGCATTCAAGCTATCGATCGCAGCGCGCTCGATGCCCAAGACAAGGTCTCCTACGATTTGTTTCTACGCGACGCCAAGCTGGATGTCGAAGAGCAGAAATTCCCGGTCGAGTATCTCGCCCTCAGCCAGATGGCGGGATTGCAGATCGATTTCGGACAACTCGTAACCAATAGCCCGTTTGAGAACGCGAAGGATTATGCCAACTACCTAGCGCGTCTGGCCGCGTTTCCGAAGCAGGTGGACCAGACGATTGCGCTGCTGAAGCGGGGGCTTGAGAGCGGGTGGGTCCAACCCGCCGTTCCGCTCCGTTCCGTGCCCGGACAGATCGAAGGACAACTCAGCAGCGACGCCACGGAGAGCCCGCTCTACAAGCCGTTCCAAAACACACCGCGCGAACTTCCCGCGGCCACTCGCGACCGCTTGGCAGCCGACGGAAAGCAGGCGATCGCCACTCAGGTGATGCCCGCGATGCGCAAGCTCGACGCATTCCTGAAAGACACCTACCTGCCCCGCGCGCGAAAACAAATCAGCGCATCTACGTTTCCCGATGGCGTCGAGTATTATCAAGACCGCATCCGGCGCGAGACAACTACTAACCTGACTCCGGCCGAGATTCATAAGATCGGGTTGAGCGAGGTCGCGCGCATTCACAAAGAAATGGAGGACGTAGTTCGCGAGACCGGTTTCAAAGGATCGTTCGCCGAGTTTCTAACTTACCTGCGGACCGATCCGCGTTTCTATTACACAAACGCCGATGACTTAGTGGCGGGCTATGCCCTGATCGCAAAACAGATCGATGGCCACTTACCGGAGTTATTCGCGGAGCTGCCGCGCGAGCCATACGGGATACGTGTCATCCCCGCCTACGAAGGGCCGGCGCAGACAACGGCTTATTATCAGCAAGGCGCATCGGACGGTTCCCGTGCCGGTATGTACATGATCAACACGTACAAGCTGGACACGCGGCCTAAGTATGAAATGGAAGCGTTGACGCTGCACGAATCCGTCCCGGGTCATCATCTTCAGATCGCGCGTGGACAGGAGCTAAAGGGATTGCCTGAATTCCGCCGCAATGGCGGTTACACGGCGTTCGTAGAAGGATGGGCGCTCTATGCGGAGAGCCTCGGATCGGAAATCGGAATGTACAAAGATCCTTATTCCCGTTTCGGACAGCTCACTTACGAAATGTGGCGCGCGTGCCGCCTGGTGGTGGATACGGGAATGCACTCGCTGGGCTGGACCCGGCAGCAAGCTATCGATTTCATGAAAGACAACACCGCGAAAGCGGAAAATGACATTGTTGTCGAAGTGGATCGCTATATTGTTTGGCCGGGTCAGGCGCTGGCGTACAAACTCGGCGAACTGAAGATCAAAGAATTGCGCGCGCGGGCCAAGGCCCAACTCGGAGACAAGTTCGACCTCCGAAAATTTCACAACGCTATTATCGACAACGGCGCGCTGCCGCTCGATGTTCTGGACCAGCAAATCAATGAGTGGATCGAAACACAAAAGACGGCAAAGCCGCATAGCGCCGGCTAATCGAGTACTCTTGAACCATGCAGACCTATGCATGGGATCAGATCGAAAAAGAACAGGTTAATCCGGCATTAACGCGCCAGGTCATCCATGCGGAAACGATGACCGTGGCGCGCCTCTTTTTGAAGAAGGGCTGCTTCGTGCCGGTGCACAGCCATCACAATGAGCAGATCTCCATGGTGGAAGAAGGCTCGTTGAAATTCGTGATGGAAGGGAAGACGCTTACGATCAAAGCCGGCGAGATTTTGCGCATCCCTCCGCATGTTCCGCATAGCGCCGAGGCGCTGGAAGATTCGATCGCCGTCGATCTTTTTTCGCCGCCGCGCGAAGATTGGATCCGCGGCGAGGATGCCTATCTCAGATCGCCTGCTCGATAACGCCGGCCGGACTGGCTTCGCATTGCGACGAGTCTTCGAACCATAGCTCGATCATAAGTAGCATCCACAGATAGTGATTGTTGTCGCGCCGCTTCGATTGGTGCTCTTCAAGCAGATGGCGTACGAAATCAGGCGATACGATCCCACGATTCAAAAACGCCGCGCTCGTCAAATGATCCCACAGAAACTCGCGCAGGGATTCGCGGAACCAGCGCGCGATCGGGACTCCAAATCCCTGCTTGGGCCGGTTCACCAGATCTTCCGGAAGCCGGTCGCCCATAGCTTTTAATAAGATCTGCTTCCCCCTGCCGTTCCGAATTTTCCAGGAATGCGGAAGGGTCGCCGCGTACTCGGCCAGCACGTGATCGAGCAGCGGACAACGCACTTCGAGCGAATTCGCCATCGACATACGATCCACCTTGGTCAGCATGTCGCCGGTGAGTTTCGCGGTCGCTTCGAAATAGAGCGCCTGCGTCAGAACATCCGCTCCGTTCGGAAGCAGGCAGTGCGACAAGGTCCGCGCGATGTAGGCATCGTCGGCCGGCAGCATCCAATCCGATTCCAGCAAACGGCTGCGCAGAAAATATGGCGTCGTGTTGTTCTCGATATAACGCCCGAGCCCCGATGGGCGGCTGATCATGCGCAGATAATTCTTTCCGTAAGCCGAGTACGGCATACGATCGGCAATCCATGAGACCGCGCCGCGCGCGATTTGCGGCACGGCATCGGCCCACCGCAGACGGTCCGTAGCGAAGAAACTCTCATACCCGCCGAAGATTTCATCGCCGCCGTCGCCGGTAAGCACCACCTTCACATGACGCACCGCAAACTCGGAGACGATGAATGTTGGAATGGCCGCGGTGTCGCCCAGCGGTTCGTCGAAATAGCGGCCGATTTTACTAACCAGGTCGATGGAATCGGGACGCACTATGATCTCGTGATGATCCGTTCCGTACTTCTCGGCGATCATCCGCGCGTACGGCAGCTCGTTGAATTCGCTTTCTTCGAATCCGATGGAGAACGTCTTCACCGGCTCTTTCGTTTGCAAGGCCATGGACGCAACGATCGCGCTCGAATCGATGCCTCCGCTCAGAAATGCGCCTAGAGGCACGTCTGCCATTAAGCGCAGCCGCACAGATTCATCGAATAGCTCGCGCACGTCGGCAACAGCCTGCGTTTCCGTGACACCCGTTGGCGCAGATTCGCTCGGAGCTGGAAGCTTCCAGTAGGTCTCTTGTTCAATGCGGCCATCGGCGTGGACCATCATCCATGACCCCGGTGGAACTTTGCGAATCGCCTTGTAGGGGCTCCACGGATCGGGGATGTAGGAGAGCAGAAAATAGAGCCGCAGCGCTTCGCTATCGATATCCAAAGGTGCGCCCGCTTCGCGCAGGCATTTCAATTCGCTGCCGAAAATGAATCGATCCGGCAACGCCGCATAGTACAGCGGCTTCTTACCGAAGCGGTCCCGCGCCACAAACAGCGCGCGTTTGCGGGCGTCCCAGATCGCGTACGCGAACATCCCACGCAGCTTGCCGACGCTCGACGGTCCGAATTCTTCGTATAGATGGATCAGCGTTTCGGTGTCGCTGTTGGTGGCGAAGCGGTGACCACGCGCGATCAGATCGCGGCGCAATTCCTGGTAATTATAAATTTCCCCGTTGAAGACCACCCACACCGTGCCATCCTCGTTCGAGATCGGCTGGTGCCCTGTGCTGAGATCGATGATGCTGAGCCGCCGCATCCCGATGCCGCACGGGCCATCAATGTGAAATCCCTCATCGTCCGGACCCCGGTGACGAATGCGGCCGCACATGGCGCGGATCTGGCCCAGTTCCGCCTGTCCCACGTGCAATAACTGTCCCGCAATCCCACACATAACTTATTTATCGATTATCGCAGTTCCACACATTAGGCCCGCATGATGCCTTGCTAGAATCAGCTTTGAGCGGAGCCGTAAAATCAGCCGCGCGCAACCTCCTGCACGCCTCCGGTATAACTGCCGGCGTTCGATTTTGGTATCGCAAGGGCGTGCGCATTCTGATGTATCATCGCTTCCCGGCGCAAAGCGAGTTGGACGCGCAATGCAAACACCTGTCAACTTACTACCGGCCTGTTTCACTCAGCACCGCGCTGCGTGAGAGGCCGGCGAATGCCGTGGTAGTCACAATTGACGACGGGTATCGCGACTTCCTGACCAACGCCTGGCCGATTTTCAAAGCGCATTCGATTCCCGCGCTGGTGTACGTGGCAACCGATCTTCCTGATCACAACTCCTGGCTCTGGACCGAGCAACTCACTCAATTCCTGCGCGAGCAAGGCGACCTTGGCGCGGCCGAAACGATCAAGACCCGGCTGAAGAAGATCCCCGATGACAAGCGCCGAGCCTATCTGAATACGTTGCCGAACCTACGAGTCTCGCCGCCGCCAGCCTTCGCGCCCATGAGTTGGGAGGAGATCCGAATGCTCGCGAAAGAAGGCGTCGAATTTGGAGCGCACACGCGATCGCACCCTATCCTTTCGCGCCTGCCCGACCAGGATGCGATGCGCGCCGAGATCGGCGGGTCGAAGGAGCGGCTCGAACAGGAGTTGGGAATGCGAATCGCCCATTTCTGCTATCCGAATGGAATGCCCGCCGACTACAACGACGATGTCCTCGCCGTGGTGCGCGAATGCGGTTTTGAAACCGCTGTGACCGGCGTGAAGGGGATCAATTCAGCCGATTCCAATCCGTATCTACTCCGGCGACTGCATCAGGAACCGGAGCATCCGGTGGAGTCGTTCGCGCATCAAGTGGCAGGGCTATATCGTTAACGCTCGACCAATTCCACTAACTGATTCGTCGGCGTAAACAGCCACGCGATTCTGCGATTCGCGAATGCGACGGCCGGCACAGGCTCGCCGACGAGGATGCACTTCTTGGAGCGCAGTGTTTCCACGGACTCATCAAGATTTTCCACTTCATAGCAGGTGTGGTACGCGCCTCCGCCTTTCGCAATCACGCGGTCGATCGGTGTGTCGTTTCCCAGCGGGGCTATTAATTCAATCACAATCTCGCCCGCGGCCTGTCGGCCTAGAAAACATACCGAAACGCGCTGGAGCGGGTCGTCGAAAGGACCGGAGATCAGCTCGTATCCGAACAGGTCTTTATAAATCGGAATCGCTTTGGCGATCGATTTCACGGCCACTCCGAGATGGTGGAAAGCGAAAGCCTCAGCGTTCATTCGACTCAGTGTATCAATCGCGTCTTATATTGAAAGCGTGCCGACTGACTTTCGCGCGACTGACATCAAAGACCTGCCTGCGATACAGCGCCTGTTGCAGTCGGCATTCCATACCGGCCCCGATTCGCCCAATCTGGATAGCGCGCTGCTCAAATGGAAATACTATGACGCGGGGCTGGATTGGGAAGGCTCGCGCAGCTACGCGTTGGAGAAAGATGGCGCCCTGCTCGCCCACGGGTCGCTGTGGCCTTTGAGAATCGGCAATGTCCGCGCGGCGAATTTGCTCGACTGGGCCGCGGTTCGATTTCCTCCCGGGATGGGTGTCGCGCTAGTCCGCAAGCTCGCCGAAATCTCGCCGGTCTTGATTTCGACTGGCGGATCGAAAGCTACTCGCGCCATCATGCCGCGCATCGGGTTTCAGCCGGCGGCGAATCAGAACATCTACGTCCGCGTGCTACGGCCGTGGAAGCAGCATCGTACGCGCCCGGCCGAGCGGCTTATGCGCGGTCTGCCAAGGCTCGCCCGAAACTATGCATGGAGCGTTGCGGCCCCGGCTCCCTTGCGGCAGTGGTCGGCCGAACGAGCCGCTTCCCTTCCCGATCCCGCTGCGAATCACCTGCTCCGGTGCCCTTCCGCTGTTGTCTCAAGTTGGACCCTCAGACATGCCGAAGGCCGCACCGGCTACTTTGTTCTGAGCCGTGTTGCCGGTCAGACGCGCATCGCGCGCATTCGCACGGCGAACCTCCAGGCCGGATATGCGCTTGCGGTGCAGGCCGCGCTAGAAGACCCCGAAGCGTGCGAGTTGGTTGCGTTGAGTTCCACCGGAGACGCGAATCAGGCGCTCGAAGCCAACCATTTCCACTATCGCGACCAACGCCCCGTGTTCGT
>JBEKUT010000106.1:0-17987 GCA_049514735.1 Bryobacteraceae bacterium | reverse complement strand
CGGCTCCCAATTAAGTACCGGCTCCGCAAATACATCGACTACTCCGACGCCGGCTTTCTACGCGATTCCTGCCCCAATATGGATGCCGCGACCACCTTCGGCACCCGCGCCTTCTTTTTCGGCCAGCAAAATTCCATCAGCTACGGCGGCGCCCGCGTGGAGCGCCTTTTCCTGCGCGGCGCGGAGCCCGAGTACATTAACGCCATTCCCCTGTTCGCTGTCGATCAGGGCCGTTTCATCTCCAAATACGATGAACTCCACGCCCGCCCCGTCGTGGTTATCGGCCTGGATATCGCCGATACGCTCTTCCCGCGCATCGATCCCCTCGGGAAACAGGTGCGGCTTAACGGTGGCCTGTACGAAGTGATCGGCGTATTCCAGCATGACTCCGGCCTCTTCATTGGAGGCAGCGTCGACCAGTTCGCCGTCATTCCGTTAAGCGATTTCCGCAAGAACAATCCCGATGTTAAGGAACTCGCCATCGCGTTTACGGTGGACCGCAACGTGAACGTCGAGAGCGCCAAGGACGAAGTGCACGACGCCATGCGCCGCCGGCGCCGCCTCGCGTTGAATGCTCCTGACGATTTCGAAATCATCTCCCCCGATTTTCTCAGCTCGCTGTGGAACCAGCTCACCGGAGCCCTCGCCATTCTCACCGGGATCATCAGTTCCATCGGACTGCTGGTCGGCGGTATCGGCGTTATGAACATCATGTTGATTTCGGTCACGGAGCGCACCGCCGAAATCGGCGTCCGCAAGGCCATAGGCGCGCGCCGTTCCGATATTCGCGTGCAGTTCCTGCTCGAAGCCGTCCTGCTCACCTTCACTGGCGGAATTATAGGAATCACACTCGGCGCGTCCATCGCCTTCGCTGTGCGCCACCTGCTGCCGTCCGTGCCCGCACAAGTGTCGTACCTTTGGGTAGGGCTCGGTGTGGTGATGTCGGTTGGAGTGGGAATTTTTTTTGGCTATTACCCCGCGAATCGCGCCGCCAACCTCGACCCGATTGTTTGCCTCCGCTACGAATAATTGAATGCACAGACGACGTCACGAATGGAAGTTAAGAGAGCGTACCATCCTGCTCGGCGAACGTACGTTGATCGTGGGGATTCTCAACGTCACGCCGGATTCGTTTTCCGATGGCGGCCGTTACGATGACCCGGATCGCGCCTTCGCCCATGCGGTGGAACTCGAAGATGCCGGCGCCGACATCATCGACGTTGGCGCGGAATCTACCAAGCCCGGTTCGGAGCGCACCTCCGAAGCCGAAGAACTACGCCGCCTGATACCCGTTTTAAAGCGCCTTAACGGGAAACTGTCGATCCCGATTTCGGTCGATACTTATAAATCCGCGGTGGCGGAAAAGGCCCTGGGATTGGGAGTCGAGATTATCAACGATCCTTCCGCCCTCACCTTCGATCCGCAACTTGCGCATACTTTGGCCCAACACAACGCCGGATTGATCATCAATCACATGCGCGGCACGCCGGAAAGTTGGGCCAAGCTTCCCCCCATGAAGGATGCCATCAATACCATCGCAGCCGATTTGGATGCCGGCGTTCATCGCGCCGTGCGCTCCGGGACGGACCGCACGCGCATTGTCATCGATCCGGGTCTCGGTTTCGGAAAGCGACGGGAGCAGAATTCCGAGATCATCGCGCAGTTGCCTACGCTCGCGCGTTTAGAGATGCCCATCCTGATCGGTCCCTCGCGCAAAGCCTTCCTAGGGCAGTGGCACAAGTCTCCAGGCGAAGCCCCACTCGAACTGATGACGGCCGCCGCTGTCACCGCGGCCATTTTGGGAGGCGCGCACCTGGTCCGCGTTCACAATGTACTCGACATGAAATCGGTGGTCCAACTTGCCGATCAGATCCTCGAATACACGGTTCAGGAGAACGTTCCCGCAGCGCCGCAAAGCCGCGCACAACAGGGCGAACAGGGTGCGCAACGCCGCAGCTTTCCAACCGCGCCGCGCCCCCCCCGCCCCCGTTCCGAGTCGTGAACGGGCAGCCCCGCATCTGAGCGTTAGAAAAAGAAAATCATATCCGCCGCCATCAACTGATCTTTCTTGGTCCCATTGTTATAAGCCGGACTGTCGAAAGCGTGTCCATACGAAACTTCCGGCCGAAATACAAGCGTCGATCCGAGCCAATGATTCCAGCCAACCAGCGACGCTGAATACGGTGTCTTGTAACCCGTCCGCTGGCCCTTCAGATCGTCGAAATACTCAGTGCGGAAGATCAGCGCATCGTGATGAGAGATCTGCCTGTTCACGTATACAACGCTCGACCATTCCGGCGCAAAACAAGTCAACTCCACAGCGTTCTTACATACCGCCCCATTAGAGTTGGTTATCAGCAGCGCCGCCGCCGCTGGATTCAAAACGTTAGGAGTGTCCTTCATATATTGGTACCAGGTCTCCCATGCAAAATGCCATTTGGATTGGCCGAACTTGTGATACCAGGTGAAGTAGTAAGCCGCAAGATTGTTGTAGTTATACTTTGAGTCGTTGATCGAATTGGCACAAATGTAAATATTGTCGCGGCCTTCGCTTCCCGTGTAAGCCACGCACGCGTTGGCGGTCGGGTTGGCATCCGCCGCCCATGGCGCTGCCTCGCAACCGGCGGAAAAACCTACTTGCGTGCTGAAATGGTTAGTCCACTTGATGGTTGCATTAATTCCTGTTTGGGTATAACAGTCGTACGTGTACGTAAGGGAGTGCGTGTAAGTGTAGTTATTCGGGGCCAACTGTGCCTCGATGTCCGGAAGTGAAATATAGCGCCCTATCCGAATGTCCATGCCCTGACCTACTTTCGGAAAGTAAAGATCCGCGTACATCATCACGGGATCATACCCATACTTTTGTCCAATCGTGCCATTGACCTTCGAATTGTTGAGAAGCTGCTGGCTGAAATATCCCTCCGCTGTCGTAAAACGGTAGTCGAGCCCGTAGAGGTTTGTAAATCGAAATCCCCAGTCGAAGTGATCCGTCTGAATGGTGTCGGGCGTCCGCTCGATATACAAAGTCAACTGATCGAGCTGCCATCCATTGGGGATCTCGGCATAAGCTGCCGGAGAGTTTCCGTAGGGGCGGTCGTGAGCAGTGCTGAGATTCGCGCCCACATCCGTCCACCCGTAGATTTGGATGTTGTGCCTCTTCCACCAGTCTCCGTGCGGGCCAGTCTGCAGCGCGGTTGTCAATGGATAGGCCGTGGCATTGTAATAGCCGAGCCACACGGTACCTCCGATCGGCCAAACGGTGAAGGGAAAGGGAGGGTTGTCGACAACAGGCGGATAGCCCCGATACGGAGCTTCCGGCGCTGGTGTAGCGGACGGCGCTGGGAACCAGTCGTCATGATAGGCCTGGAACATCCTGCCGAAAAAACCCTTTGAAGATGAGGCGTTCTGCTCCGTTTTTGTCTCCGGCGCATCGATCGGATCGGAAGCTGGCGCGCCAGCTGGAACTGTCGCGGAAGCGTCGTCAGTGGCCACCGCCGCCGCGTCCGGAGCGCTGGCTGTTTGACCGTAAATAGAAAGACCGATGCAGACCAATAAGGCCGCTGGACCAAGTGTTGACAACCATTTTCTAATCATAGGATTTTGACATCCGACCAATCGATTGTGCTGGATGGCTCATAAAAAAAGCATGAGGGTCTTCCCGCGGAAATGCTTATCGCCAACGTTAGTTACGTGTATGCGCTTTTCATGTGTGGCGTCATAGACTTACTGAATGCCGTTACCATCGAGCTCCTTTATGGTTCCCTTACAAACCTCGTGTCACTCGCGGAAACGCGCTGGATGGCTTATGTTTATCGGCTCGTTCGTACCTTTGCCAGCGCCGATTCTCACTCTGCGTGTTATGTTCCCTGGTCCACAGGTTCCGGCGCATATAAGAGATATGGCACGGGAGGTGAAGGCTACGTACGCTAGCCAGTTAAGGAATCCGTCGAGCGCCCCGTCGACTCGTTGAGACTTCCCACATGAATGCTTCCGAATACTGCCACAATGGTTTCGGAGCAGTTCATGGGGGCGACCAGCGCTTCGTTACAAAACGGTCTGGAGTTCAGGGAAGGTGAAACTGCACCTCGCCGGCCGGACCTCGGGCGAAGCCTGCGTTTCGCGCTGAGTGCAGCGGCTGGCATGGCCGCCGTCGCGCTCTTGACTTTTTGCGCCTACAAACTCCATCTGAACCTTTCTACATCGGGCTCTCTATACCTGCTCATCGTGGTGGTTGTCTCGATTCGTTCCAGCCTTTGGGAAGCCAGCATCGTCTCGGTGCTCGCCGTGATGTGTCTCGACTATTTTTTCACGGCGCCGGCGTTCACGTTTTATGTCTCCGACCCTCAGAACTGGGTTGCTCTCGCCACCTTCGAAGCCACGGCGCTCATCGTCAGCAGGCTTTCTACGCGCGCAAGAATCCAGGCGGCGAGGGAAGCCCGGCACCGGCTCCTGCTTGAAAAAGTGTACGAGCTCAGCCGCCGTATTCTGCTTCTCGACCGGCGGCAAACTCCGGGACCCCACATTGTATTTCTGATCAAAGACATTTTTCAGGTCGAAGCGGCGGTGCTGTTCGACGCCTCCGAGCCGCGGGTTGATGCAACGGGCGCCTACTCGAAAGCGACGGAGGAGTTGGCCCGCGCCACATATCTCAACGAGAACATTCCGCGCCAAACCTGCGCCAGCACATGGCAGCGGATCCTGCGGCTCGGATCGAAATCGATCGGCGCCATCGTCATCTTCGGCGGCGAACTTAACCCCTCGGTGGTCGATTCCATTGCTTCGCTCGCGGCGATTGCCCTGGAGCGGGCCCGGTCGTTTGATGCCGAGAGCCGCGCCGAAGCAGCCAAGCAGAGCGAACAGCTTCGGGCAGCCGTGCTCGACGCGCTGGCACACGCCTTCAAGACGCCCCTGACAGCCATTCGCACCGCCAGTTCCGGACTCTTGGAAACAGGTCAGCTTACCGGCGACAACGCGGAAATGGTCGACCTGATCGACAAGGAATCGGAGCGCCTGAATCAGCTAGCCTCGCGCCTTCTGCAAACCGCGCGAATCGATGAAGCCCATTTGAAGTTGCATAGCGAGTCGTTTCCTATGTCGTGGTTCCTTGAGGATGTGCTTGCTGAATATCGGCACCAGCTCCGCGGCCACGATGTCCGCGTCTCCGTTCAGCCTCCGGACCTGAGTGCATACGCCGATCGCCAGACGCTCGCAAGCGGCGTCGGACAACTCATCGACAATGCCGCGAAATACTCCCACGAAGGATCGCCGATCGTCATCTTCGCACAGGAAACCCTGGACGAAATCGTCATCTCCGTTCACAATGAAGGTCCCACCATTCCGCCTTTGGAGCGCGAGCGTATCTTCGAACGGTTCTATCGCACCGAGGAATCGAAGCACCGCGCGGCCGGAACCGGACTCGGATTGTCCATCGCAAAACGAACCGCCGAAGCCCATCTCGGCCGTGTCTGGGTCGTCAGCGAGGAAAACAAGGGCGTCACGTTCTTTTTTGCACTTCCACGAAGAAGGAAAAAGCCATGAATGCAACTCTCGGTAAGGTTTTGATCGTCGATGACGACAGCTCTATTCGCAAGGCGCTCATGAGCGCCCTTCACTCCATGGGTTTTGAGGCCTCCGATGCCTCCACCGGCGAATCTGCCGTGCGTCAAGTTCAGGGCACGCGTTTCGATGTCGTGCTACTCGACATCAACATGCCCGGAATGGGAGGCATTCAAGCCTGCCGGGAAATTCGCCGCCACTCCTCGCGCATTGGCATTCTCATGTTGACCGTCCGCGACGGAGAAGACGACAAGATCCAGGCCCTCGACGCCGGAGCGGACGATTACGTCACCAAGCCCTTTCACGTTCGCGAACTGGCGGCGCGCATCCGGGCCGCGGTCAGGCGTGTACAGTTGCCGCAGGTCGACTTGTCCGCTCCTATCCGCATCGGGGATATCGAGCTCGATCCGTCACGGCGTCTGGTTCAAAAAGCCGGCGAGCCGATCCGTCTCACGCCGAAAGAATTCGATCTGCTTCATTACCTCATGTCGCACGCCGGCCTGCCGGTAACGCATTCGCGCCTGCTGCATGCGGTCTGGGGCCCTGAGTATGGCGGGGAACTCGAATATCTCCGCACGTTTGTTCGTGCGCTTCGCAAGAAGCTGGACGATAACGCCGCCAACCCGGCGTATTTGTTGACTGATAGCGGAGTCGGCTATCGCTTCGCCGAAAGCGTGCCCGAAGCGATCAAAGAACCCGGCGGAGGCGCGCGGACCTAACTCCGCTGGCAATTCGGGCAATAGTGCGTGCCGCGCGAGCCCAGCACAATCCGGCGAATCGGCGTGCCGCATACCACGCAAGCTTCTCCTTCGCGGCCGTAAACCTGGTGATGCAATTGGAAGCTTCCCTTGCGGCCTTCGGAATCCACGTAGTTCGAAATAGACGATCCTTTCAAAACGATCGCTGCTTCTAAAATTTCCACCATGGCTTTATGCAGACGCGTCGCTCTCACACGGCTCAGCCGCGATGCGATCGCTTTAGGATTGATCCGCGCCTGGAATAGCGCTTCATCGGTATAGATGTTCCCCATCCCGCGCAGGAATTCCTGGTTCATCAACAGCGGCTTAATCATGGAACGCCTCTTGCGCAAAAGCTCTAGAAACTCATCGCAGGCCACGGTCAGCGCATCGGGTCCGAGTTTCCCCACGCGCGCCGGCAGCTCTTCACTCCACTGGATCTTCCCGAAGTGCCGGATATCGTCGTAGACCAGCAGACCATCGTCGAGTTCGAAAAGCGCCCTCGTGTAAGGGCCGGCCTGCGCGTCGAGTAGCAGTTTCCCGGTCATGCCGAGATGAATCGTCAGAGTCCCCTTATCGAGTTGCAGCACTATGAATTTCCCGTGCCGCGTCACGGAGTGGATCTTCTGGCCGCGTACGCGCTTCCGAAGCTCGGCGAAATTCTGCTTGACTACGTGCTTCGAAAAGAAGTTGGAGTCCACGATACGGCGGCCCGTCAACCGCGGCGCCAGCGATCGTACTACAGTTTCAACTTCAGGTAACTCGGGCAGGTTTACGCCACCTCAATCAGGATGTCGTCACCCTCCACCTTCACCGGAACCTTCTCGACGCGCATCAATGGATTGTCGAGATTTTCTCCAGTTACAGGGTCGAACTCATAAGCGTGCCACGGACACATCAACGCATTGCCAGTGAGCATGCCTTGTCCCAATGGTCCGCCGGCGTGCGGGCAGGTTCCGTCGAGTGCGTGCAACTGTCCCTGAATATTGCAGATCGCGTACGAGTTCAGACCCACCACCGCCTCCATCACGGAATCCGGCGGCAGCGTGGACAAGTTCCCAACTTTGACAAAGGCCATGAAGATTAATTTGTAACACGGCGCTTCTCGCAGACGCCGCGTGATACATTGCCCTTGTGCGCTCGGCCACCTGTCTGATTGCGCTTGCCGTCGGCGTCCCCGCGCTTGCGGGCCAGGATGAACCGACCCCAACCTTCGGCACTACTGTTGTTTTACCGGCCGGCCTCTGCGGGCACATCTATTTCATTCACCACAATTCCAAGAGACTGCCCGATTTCGACGATTTAAAGTCCAAGGGCGAGATCTACACGGCTTCTCTCAATATTCCGCCACAAGACTTTCACGCCGGCTTTCCCGGCGTCACCAAGCGCTTCGAATGGTTCGCCATCGATTACACCGGCAGATTCTGGATCGATAATCCCGGGCACTATCACTTCGATCTGCTGTCGGACGACGGCGCGCGTCTCTACATCGACGATCAGCTCATCATCGATAACGACGGCCAACATCCGCCCGAACGCCGGGAGGGCAGCCTCAACCTGACCGGTGGCATTCATCGCATCCGCGTCTCGTATTTCCAAGGACCCCGCTTCCAGGTCGCGCTCGTTCTGCGGGTAGCGCGCGAGGACGAACCACTGCGCGTCTTCAGCACCGATGAGTTTAAGCCCCCGCTGCATCCCGAACACTGGCCGTAGCCACTTCGTATACCATTACTTATGCCCCTGTTCGCGCGCTTCGGCGTAGTTGCGTTCATTTTTTCCAGCTTCGCTTTTACTCAAAACACCACGGCATTCGACTCGCTCCGCTGGCGCTTCATCGGACCCTTTCGCGGCGGACGCGTCATTACAGTGTCGGGCGTTCCCGGCGACGATCGAACATTTTACTTCGGCTCTGTTGGAGGCGGCGCCTTCAAAACAAACGACGCCGGCACCGCATGGACTCCCATTTTCGACGGCCAGCCTATCGCATCCATCGGCGCCATCGCAGTCGCGCCCTCCGACCCGAACATCGTCTACATCGGTTCCGGCGAAGCCGACATGCGCTCCGATATCTCCGTTGGCAACGGCATTTATAAATCCACTGACGCAGGCAAGACCTGGAAAAACATCGGACTCAAAGACTCGCGGCAAATCGGTCGAATCGCGATCGACCCTAAGAACGCAGATATCGTCTACGTTGCCGCGCTCGGCCATGCCTACGCGCCGAACCCCGAACGGGGCGTCTATCGTTCCACCGACGGCGGCCAGACCTGGCAGAAAGTACTCGACAAAGGACCCAACATTGGCGCCATCGACATCGCTCTCGATCCCGCCAATTCGCGGATCGTCTACGCGACGATGTGGAACAGCCATCGTCCGCCATGGAGTCAATATGGTCCCATCGAAGGACCCGGAAGCGGTCTCTACAAATCCACAGACGGCGGCGATAATTGGACGCAAATCACGGGCAATGGCCTGCCGTCAGGCGATTGGCGCCGCGCCGGAATCGCGGTAGGCCGAGGCGAACGCGTCTACGCGCTGATTGACGCAAAGTCCGGCGGCGGTTTGTATCGCTCCGACGATGCCGGGAAGACCTGGACGCATCCTGGAACCGATACCCGAGTTGTCAGCCGCGGCTGGTATTTCGGACAACTCGCCGTCGATCCGCAAAATCCGGACATCGTCTACGTCCCGAACGTCGCGGTTTATCGCTCGACCGATGGAGGAAAAACGTTCGACGTTCTCAAAGGCCAACCCGGCGGCGACGATTATCACACGCTTTGGATCGACCCTACTGCGCCGAATCGCATGATTCTGGGCAGCGATCAGGGCGTCAATATTAGCGTAGACACCGGCCGCACCTGGACGCCTTGGTACAACCAGCCCACCGCGCAGATCTACCACGTCGTCACCGACAATCGGTTTCCTTATTGGGTCTACGGCTGCCAGCAGGACAGCGGAACCGTCGCCTTACCCAGCCGCACCGATCATGGGCAAATTTATGAGAATGATCGGCGGAATGTTGGCGGCGCTGAAAGCGGCTACATCGCGCCCGATCCCAAAGATCCGAATATTTTTTACGTCAACGACACCGCTGGCAATCTCGTCCGCTACGATAAACGATCATCGCAAAGCCAGAACATCGTGCCGTGGCCGGAGTCCGGCTTCGGCATGAATATATCGCAGCGCAAATATCGCTTCACCTGGACATCTCCGCTCATCTTCTCCCCGCTCGACCAGAACGCACTTTTCTACGGCTCTCAATATCTGTTGAAGACCATCGACGGCGGCTTGACGTGGGCTGAGATCAGCCCCGATCTCACCGGTGCGGAGTCGAAAGGAAAATCCGCCGCTCCGGACGAGCCGCCGACAAACGAGAACACAAGAGCACGCGGCTACGGCGTCGTCTATTCCATCGCTCCATCGCCACTCAACGCCGGCCTCATCTGGACTGGCAGCGACACCGGACTCATTCACCTGACCCGCGACGGAGGAAAGCAATGGACCAACGTAACGCCGAAGAGCCTTTCCGACTGGAGCAAGATCACTCAACTCGACGCCTCGCATTTCGATCCCGCCGTCGTCTACGCCGCGGTGGACCGTCATCGGCTGGACGATTACAGCCCCCATATTTTCCGCACTCGCGACTTCGGAAAAACCTGGGCTGAAATCGACAGCGGCATTTCCGCGCCCGCGTTCGTGAACGCCGTGCGAGAAGATCCGGTTCGCAAAGGACTGCTGTATGCGGCCACGGAAATGGGCGTTTATGTTTCTTTCGACGATGGCGGGCACTGGCAATCGCTGCAACTCAACTTGCCCATCACATCGGTTCGCGACCTGGTTGTCCATGGAGCGGATCTGGTAATCGCAACTCACGGCCGCGGATTCTGGATCTTCGACGATGTCGGACCGTTGCGGGAAGAAATGCCGGACGGCGCGCCGCGCCTCTATAAGCCGATCATGGCGACACGCATTCTAAACGACGGGTTCCAAGGCACGCCTTTCCCGCCCGAATGGCCGCACGCCGAAAACCCGCCCGACGGCGCGGTCATCGACTACTATCTACCTGCCGCTGCGACAGGCGAGGTCACGCTCGAAATCCTCGACGCGCGGAATCGGATTGTGCGCCGCTATTCCAGCAACGATCGCAAGAGCGCACCCCTGGCACAGGGAGCCGTCGCCGATATCTGGATCGTTCCGCCCCCGCGTATCTCCACGCACGCAGGCGTGAATCGTTTTGTTTGGGATCTCCACTATACGGAACCCGAATCAACGGGCGGCCGCAGAGGAGGTGACGAGGGTGAAGGAGGCGGAGCCGGTCCGCTAGCCATGCCGGGAACGTATCAGGTCCGTTTGACGGCAATTGGCCGGACGCTTACCCAACCGTTAACAGTTAAACTGGATCCCCGCTCGGCCGCCACGCCCGCTGACCTCAGCGCGCAGTTCGATCTCGCGATTAAGGCAGCGCAGCAGATGAAACGTTCGGCCGAGTTGGCCTCAAAGAATCCAGCCGCGCACGACAAGCTTGCAGCCATAAACAGAAAATTCGCGGCCGTCTTAAACGTCACGAACACGGCGGATCGCAAACCGCCGGCGGTAGCATATACGATTTACGGACAGGCTCTTCACGAATTGGATGCCATCTCCAATCCGTAAATTCCTACTCGCTGTCGCGATTCACCCGCTCAGCCGTGAACGCCGGCAAACAAATCGCCATGTACTCCGCACCATGCGGCGTACTGTATCGCACCCACTCGCCTTTCGGCGAAACCACCGCCTGGCCGGCGCGAACATCCATCGAGCCGCCCTCGTATTCCACGCGCAAAGCGCCTTTCATAACCACCGTATACTCGTCGAACGCGGGACACTGACCTGGTTCGCTCCATCCCGCCGGGCTCCGCATCAAAGCAATACTTACAGTTTCAGTTCCACTATTCACAACACCCACATATTCGTGGATTTGTTTTCCCCCCGGAACGGGAACTGGTGTGGCGCAGTCAATCAGGGTTGGCATAACATCCGTTAGACGCGCTAATGGTCGCGATCCGTAACAAGTTCTGTAACGGCGCACAAAGCGCGTTGATAGGGCGAGTCCGGAAATTCTGCGATAATCGACCGGGCCTTTTCCGTGAAGTGCTCCGCCCGCTGCCGCGCGCGGTCAATCCCGCAGCGTCGTTGAATAAAATTCAGGATGTCGGAGAAACTGACGCGATCGTAATTGCCGTCCTTCAGAACGGTAGCAACCATTTCGCGCTCATCGGCACTCGCTTCAGCGAGCGCATAGATCAAAGCCAGCGTGACCTTACCCTCGCGAAGATCGCTTCCAACGGGCTTGCCCAGCACCTGCTCGCGCGACGTGAAATCGAGAACGTCGTCGACAAGTTGAAACGCGATGCCGAGATTCCACGCAAACTCCCCGAGCCGGATCTCACCGCCCTCATCCGCGCCGCTGACCATCGCGCCTAACCGCGCCGACGCGGAGAACAGGCTCGCCGTTTTGCGATCCACCAGTTCCATGTAGTCGGCTTCGTTAAGATCGATTTTGCCAATCCGTTCCAACTGCAGCAGTTCCCCTTCCACCATCAGTTGCGTGAGGCTGATCAGAACATCCAGCACTCGAAAATTACGCTCGCGCAGCGCCACCTGGAATGCCTGCATGTAGAGCCAATCGCCGGCCAGGACGCAGGTGTGATTGCCCCAAATAGCATTGCTCGAAGGCCGCCCCCGGCGAGTCCGCGCCGTATCGATGACATCGTCATGAACCAGCGTAGCCGCATGAATCATCTCGACCACGGCGGCCAACCGGATCGAAGCGTCGGTGGGATTGCCGGCGATATGCGAAGACAACAGGAGCAGGATCGGCCGCAGTCGTTTGCCGCCCCCGTCCTGCAAATATCGTCCGATGGTGGTGACGACATCCACGCTGGCCACGGATTCCAGGCCGATCTCGCGCTCCACGCGCTCCAGATCTTTCTGGACCAGGCCCCAAATTTCGTGGGGCGTCAAGGACTGCCCAAGCTTGCTTGAGCTCATGGGTTCTCCCAGTGTAACAAGCGGTTGAAATTCGCCGTCGTTGCCGCCGCGATTTCTTCAAACGTCATCTGCCGCAACGCCGCCACCTTCTGCGCCGTGTACCCGACAAACAACGGTTCATTCCGCTTTCCGCGTTTCGGAACCGGAGCCAGATAAGGAGAGTCGGTCTCCAGCAGAATCCTTTCCAGCGGCGCCTCCGAAGCAACCTTCTGCAGCTCCTTAGCTTTCGGAAACGTTACGATCCCCCCGAAGCTTAGATAAAATCCCAACCCCAGCGATCGCGCCGCCTCCTTCTGCCCACCCGAAAAACAATGCATCACGCCGGGAATCTTGTGCGGAGCCCAATGTTTTTCGATGAGCTCAAAAGTGTCCTCCCAAGCTTCCCGTGTGTGAATCACAATCGGCTTGCGATGCGCCGCAGCGATCCGCATCTGCTCAATGAAGACCTGCTGCTGCGCTTCCCGAGGAGCAAAATCGTAATGATAATCGAGGCCGATCTCGCCGATCGCAATCGCTTTCGGATGTGCCAGCAGCGCGGAAACGCGCGCTAGAGTATCGTCGGTGGCCTTGCCCGCATCGTGCGGATGAACTCCCACGGTCGCGAGAAACACCGGATAACGCTCCGCCATACGAATGCCCGCTTCCAGATCCGGCGGACCCTCTCCGGTACCGATCGCGACCATCCCTTCAATCCCCGCTTCCACCGCACGCTCGATCACTTCATCGCGATCGGCATCGAAATCGGGACTATCCAGATGGCAATGAGAATCGATCAGCACCGGACCTTCACTTCAACCTCGCGCCGACTGGAATATCTTCCAGGAATCCCGCCAGCACCGGCTTCCCATCCGCCACGGACGCGGCCACAATCATCCCCTGCGATTCGATCCCACGCAGCTTGCGCGGCTGCAGATTCGCGACGATCACCACCTTGCGTCCAACCATCTGTTCCGGCTGATAAGCTTCGGCAATTCCAGCGACGATGGTGCGCGGCTGCGGCTCGCCGATATCCACTTTCATGTGCAGCAGCTTGTCGGAGTTTTTCACGCGCTCCGCCGAAATCACCTGCCCCACGCGCAGATCTACCTTGCCGAAATCGTCGATCGAAATCGTGTGGATGGCCGCGGCCGGCGCTTCTTCGACCGGCTTTTTTCCCAGCAGCACGTCCTGCCGGGCTTTCTCTTTGATCTCCAGCTCTTTCATCTTGTCGGTTGCAGGCTTCTCCTCGATCCTCGGGAAAACCGCCTCCACTTTTCCAATCTTCTGTCCCGCCGGCAGCTTGCCCCAATGCAGATCCGCAACCCCCTGGCTCTCGAGCGGCTCTGTCATGCCAAGCTGCGCCCAGATCTTTTTCGTCGCGTCCGGCATCACTGGATATAGCAACACGCAAACAATCCGTATTGTTTCAGCGGCCGTATAAAGCGTCTCGTCCAGCACTCCAGGAGCGTTGTCGTTCTTGGACTTCGCCAGCGCCCAGGGCGCGCGCTCCACAATGAATTTGTCGATCACGGCAATCAACGCCCAGATCGCTTCCAGGCCCCGCGAAAAATCGAACGCGCTGAAACATTCGAGCGTCTTCTCGGTCGTGCTCCGTGCCGTCTCCCCGATATCTCCGAGGCCAGGCGAATCCGGGATCAAGCCGCCACGATATTGATGGATCATCGCAAGCGTGCGGCTCGCCAGGTTGCCGAGCCCGTTGGCCAAGTCGGCGTTATAGCGCTGGATCAACGCATCGTAGCTGAAGCTTCCATCCTGGCCGAACGTGATTTCGCGCAACAGGAAATAGCGCAGGCCGTCGGTTCCGGCAACGTCTGCGATCGGGCTGGGGCGCACCACGTTCCCGCGCGACTTACTCATCTTGTTGTCTTCGACCAGTATCCAGCCGTGCGCAAACACGTGTTTCGGAAGTGGCAGTTCGGCGGCCATCAGAAATGCCGGCCAATAAATCGCGTGGAAACGCAGAATATCTTTGCCGATCAGGTGCAGATCGGCGGGCCACAAATCCGTTCCACGAACCGCGCTCATGTACGCCGTTAGCGCGTCGAACCAAACGTAGAAAACGTGATTCGGTTCGCCGGGAACCGGGATGCCCCACTTGATCGACGTTCGCGTAATCGACAGATCGTTCAATCCGCCTTTAACGAATTGGACCAATTCATTGCGGCGGTAATCCGGCTGCACGAATTTCGGTTCGCGCTCGTACAGCTCCAAAAGCCGATCCTGAAAGGCGCTCAGTTTGAAGAAATAGTTCTCTTCGGTGACGGTCTCGGTTATTCGGCCGCAATCGGGACAGGGATCGCCAGGCTTCGCGTCATTAACATAGAGCTCATCGTGAAAACAATACTGACCCGTGTAGGAACCTTTATAGATGTAGCCGTTCCGCTTGCACCTTTCGAACAGGTCCTGCACCGTCTCGATGTGCTTGGGGTCGGAAGTGCGGATGAAATGATCGACGTCGATTCCTAGTCTCTTCCACTGTGAGATGAACTCGTTTGCGACGCGCGTGGCATGCTCCTCCGTCGTAATGCCCGTCGCTTTCGCGGCCCGCTCCACGTTTTGGCCGTGCTCGTCCGATCCCGTCGTCAAAACAACCGGATCGAAACCCTGCATCTTCTTGAACTTCTTAATGGCGTCGGCGGCGAATGTGGAGTAAGCCGTCCCGATGTGCGGCGCGGCGTTCACGTAGTAGATGGGCGTTGTGAGGTAGTATTTCATCGCTTGTTGTTCAAGTATGTGAGTTGCGCTTCGGCCAGCACTTCTTTTAAAGGCGTTCCGGTTCTCATCGCCATTTCGCGGCAATCGTCGTACTCCGGCGTGAAGGAACCGTCTTCGGACACCTTCATCCGTATTTTGCCGTGCTTCGTTTCAACTTCAACGATATGCCGTGCCTTAACGCGCCGCTCGGCCTGATACACCCGCAACCCGAGCGTTGTGGTCTCCGCGAAAATCAATTGCGAGAGAGCTTCTTGATTCTCCGGTTTCGCGATCGCGCGCAACAAAGTGCCCGGCCGGTTTTTCTTCATCAGAACAGGCTGCAGCGTGACATCGAGAGCGCCTGCATCGAGCAACCGTTCCATGGTATACCCGAGAACCTGCGGACTCGAATCGTCGATATTGGCTTCGATCACCGCGACCATGGTCGCCTCCGTCGCACCGCTCGATTCACCGATCAAAGCGCGCAGCACGTTCGCATGCTCCGCAAAATCCTTGTCGCCGGCGCCGTAGCCTGACGCGCTTACTCGCAGCGGCGGAAGCGGACCGAAGCCAACAGCGAGTGTCGCGACAATCGCCGCTCCGGTAGGCGTCGTCAATTCCAGACTCGGACCACGCGAATAAACCGGCTTGCCGGTCAACAATGCCGCTGTCGCGGGAGCCGGTACCGGCAAGACTCCATGTTCGGTATTCACTGTTCCGCTCCCGACATTGATTGAGGAGCAATAAATCTCATCAATGCCAAGAAGCTCCAGCCCCATACACGCGCCCACAATGTCGCAGATGGAATCGACCGCGCCGACTTCATGAAAATGGACTTTCTCGATCGGAACATCGTGAACCTTAGCCTCCGCCTCGCCGAGCCTTTGGAAAACAGCGGCGGCTCTCTTCTTGGCCCGTTCCGGAAACTCGCCGGCATCGATCATTTTAAGAATATGCGGTAAGTGGCGATGCGACTTCGTCTCCGCCGCATCCACGTGGAATTTGGACGCCGCGATTCCACGGCGCTTTGTCTTCTCTACGCGAAACGCCGCGCCGGTGCCCAGGCTGGCAAGAGCTTCGGTCAGTGCTGTAGCATCGGCGCCTGCGTCCAGGAGCGCTCCGACAGTCATATCTCCACTGATACCTGAAAAGGCATCGAAGTAACAGATTTTCATGCCATTAATTGCGGCAGTAACTCCGCCGAAGGCCCGCGCAGAAACGCGTCGATGCGCTGCGTCAAAGCCGTTTCCTCAATGTTGATTTCGATTACTTTCGCGCCGGCTTTTTTTGCGATGCAAGCCAGCCCGGCCGCCGGATAAACCAATAAGGAAGTGCCGATCACCAGAAAGATTTCAGCGTGCTCGGCCGCCCATTCGGCCTGCTGCCACACGTCCGGCGGCAGCATTTCTCCAAACCATACGATCCCGGGACGCAAAAGCGCGCCGCAAAGGCACCGCGGAGGAATCTCCGGCAGCGGAGTGGTCCGGTCCATTTCTTCTTTGCCGCATTGAGTGCAGCGCTGAACCCAGATGCTGCCGTGTAGCTTGAGGACATCGCGGCTGCCCGCGTCGTCGTGCAGGTCGTCGACGTTCTGCGTGATTAAGGTGAATTTCGGAACCCGATCCTGTAGTTCCGCCAGCGCGTAGTGACCGGCATTGGGCCGCGCCGCCGCGATCAAACCGCGGCGCCAGTCATACCATTCCCATACCAGTTTCGGATCGCGAGCGAAAGCTTGCGGCGTCGCGAGATCCTCTGCCCGGTACTGCTTCCACAACCCATGTGCGCCACGAAAAGTAGGCACACCGCTCTCAGCCGATACGCCCGCGCCCGTAAGCACGGCGATCGAATGAGCATTCAGCAAGAGTTTGCGGACATCCTCCACTGAATTTCATTATCCCGTATGGAGGTGGGTGGACCATCGCCGCTTGTGGTCCACCTCAGGCTAACGCCTTCTGGACGTGGCAGGGCACTTTGGATCGCCGGGTCGGCTGAGCATCTATTCGGAAGCCCGATATCCGCCAGCCAGATCTCATCGGGTTGGGGGTTCATTGAGCAGGTCGAGAATTTCCTGCTCGGCGGCACGCGAGCGCGCGATATCGAGGATATCGTGATCGGCGAGTTCCATAACCTCACTGATGCGCTTCCTGGCCTCTGCTATGGACCATACCAGGATGTCACAACGCATCGTTCGCTCCTCTCGGCAGACCGTTTATGCCGGACGCTTCATCGCTCGCCGCCATAGCAGCACAGCACCGACGGCTAGCAGCGGGAAGGAATAACTTGGCTCGGGAACCGTATTTGTGACCCAGGAAGCGGCGCTCACCGAGTAGGTGCCGGTGTAATCCGCCGGATCGCCGTCCTCCCAACCGCCGCTCGCTTGGCATGGGATTCCAGCAGTATCGGAAGCACTCGTCGGACACGTTGCCATGCCTCGCGTCATCAGGTGAATCGTCGAGTCGTTTAAGAGATCGGTGAACGTCAGCTCCGAGAACCCCACGGTGTTCCCCCCGATGCCAGAGCCGACGGTCAGTGTTCCATCAACGGGTGAAGGGCTGTAGTCCGCCGGATCGCTAAAAGTGAAAACGATCGGCGTCGATTCGCCTGGAGTGAGTGGGGCGCCGAGCGTCACTGACCCGCTCATTTCCGAGCCCGGAACAATCGGCGATAAGTTAACGTCAAGCGTGTAAATAACCGACGCGTGCATCGTGAGGGAACCAGCGAACAGCAACAGGATATAGGAAAGTGGTTTCATGCCGTACCAGTGTCATTGCCCCCAATTGGGCCAGCAATAGTACGGGCGAATCATTACGGTCCAAAGGTCATAGGAGTCATGAAGCAACCGCTTCCCTGAAGAACATGTCTAAATGGGCCAACCGCTCCCTGCCGGTCACGGCTCGGTTACGGTCGAGATTCTTCATCAACATTGGTGGCCCGCAGGGCCATGCGACTCCGTTGAAGAACATGTCGAGA
>JBEKUT010000105.1:0-18001 GCA_049514735.1 Bryobacteraceae bacterium | reverse complement strand
CGCGCGGCGAGATGCAAGAATCGTCGCCCCATGGCAGCCGATGCGTCACGCGATTCGCGCGCGATCCGTCGCGCACCGTACTCGATATTGAGCTGCAAGAAGTTTTCGAGCGCGTCTTCTTGAGCGAGCTCGCAACTTAAGCCGCAGTACGCTGCGTCCAAGGTTCCGGATTCCTCCAAATGAGCCGCCAGGAAGGACTCCAGATTGTCGATGTTCAGCAGACCCGTATCGACGAGAGATTCGAGGCCGAAAGAATGCGCGGCTCCGCCGATGGGGAGAGCGCTATCGGCAAATTGTTGGAGGCTAAGAAGAGCGGTCAGGTCCCGCACGTGCTGCCATGGTATCGCGAACGATAGGCTCACGCCATCCGGTGCCGTTACTGAATTCGACGCCAATCAGGAACTTCCCTTTGGAGGGGCTACAGTAGCGAACCACGCCGGTTCCGCTTATGCCGAGCTTGGGATCGCCGCAGGCAATGGACGTCCCCTCCGGTATGCGCTCCTCCAACCATAATTGCAGGCCGTGCGCGGAGACGTTACGTATGCGGCCGACGCCAGTCCTTTGACGCTTCTCCATGTCCTTCCAGACAAGAGACACGGTCCCCGTCATTACAAAACGGGGGCTTCGCCGCGAGTTCTTGCGGCCATGAGCCTCCTCCAACGTCTGGTGGGCCCACAAGGTGGCTTCAGCGTATGCGCCGGCGACATCGGGGGCTTTGATTCGCAGGCTGGAGGCAAGGGCCGATGTTGCGTCCCAATCGCCGGCATCGTAATGACAGGCTAACTGGAAAACGTCGCGAAGAGGGTTGGGGCTGGAGGATGTTTCGAGTAAAGCGTCTCGAATCTCCGGCGCGACGCTTACTTGATGGAGCGCCTGCTCCAGCGGGATGTCGATCAGCGCGTCGAGATAAGAAAACAGTCCCATGAGGAATGCCAGATTCGGCCGTGGAAAAGCGGCGAGGCGCGATATGCGTTCGCAAAAACTGGCGCGCACCAGCGACTGTGTGACGAGTTCGCCGGGCTTGTCCTTGGACATCGACCCCAGCGCCGCCACCGGGACCCATCCGCGTAAGCCGATCTCTCCGACGATCATGATCGCCCGCGCGATAGAATCCACATCCACCTGGCGATAAAACATCGCCGAGTTGACGTAGCGAAGCAATTTGTAGGAGAGCGAAACGTCCTCGGAGATCAGCTTCTGGACCTTATCCAGATCCATTTCGGCGCGCTGCATTTCCGCGATCAGCCGCAGGCAGGTGAGCTTGGAGGAGGCGATCTGCTGGCCGCGAAGCACCGCAGGCCGCGCAAAGAAGTAGCCCTGAAACAAGTCGTAACCGGCGGAGTGGGCCCACTCGAATTCTTCCTGCGTCTCCACCTTCTCCGCCAGCATCGTCACTCCGAGAGGCTGGTATCTGCGCAACAGCGTCTTTTGATCCAACCTGGACGTTACCCTCATGTCTACTTTGATGAAGCGGGCGAACTGCGTGAGCGGCTCGACGCCAGGCCGGCCGGAAAAATCGTCCAGGGCAATGGAGTAACCTTCGGCGATGAGCGCGTGGCACGCCGAAACGATTTCGGGTTCGGCTTCCACCGATTCGAGGATCTCGACTACCAGTGTCTCCGGGGGAAGCATGGAATGGAGATCGCCCAAAAGAAGATCGCGGTCGAAATTAATAAATGCTTTTTTGCCGCAGAGGATATTATCGATACTGGATAGGAGGCTGTTGGCGATCACCTGCGTGGTGGCCGAGGTGGCATCCGTGCCGTCGAAGATGTTATGCTCGACTCCGGAGCGGAAGAGCAGTTCATAAGCGTAGAGATTCCTCTTGCGGTCGAAGATGGCCTGCCGCGCTACGAAGACATCCATGTGGCGTAAGTCGTTGATCGACTTTCGAAAAGGATGGCTGTAGGCTTAGATCGGGCAGTCTCCCCCAAAAGGGTGATTTTCGCCGATTATTCGGCTGCCACGAGCGACTTTTGTAATGTTCCCTTCAGTTTGGCACAGGCGCGTTGAGAAACGTGTAGGCGAGGATGATGGTTCCGATCAGGAACAGGATGATCGCCAGGCGGTCTTCCAGAAGGCAGCGCTCTAAGCTTTTCGTACGGCTCTCAGGCGCGTAAACAGGTTGGGCACAGATGCGCCGGCCGTAATCTTCCGTCGATACGAAACCTAAGATCCAACTGATTCGCAACTTCATACCATAAGAAATCGTGCGGAGCAGGCACGATCTTTAGGGCATTTTAGTAAGAATTCAATTGCCGGCCGTTGAGCGGTCAACCGGGCGGTTCAGCGGATCTCGAGCGATAAATTCACGTCCACTGTCTGGGGTCTTAGACACTCCTTATCGTTACAAGCCTGATAGCGCAGCTTGCCCGACGCCACGTTCGGCCCATCCGGAGCATCGGTGGGCACCTTGAACTTTGTCTCGATATCGAAAGCGCCCGTATAGACCACCAGCGGCTTCTCCGAAAACGTGGACTTGATCTTCTCAGCCTTGGGGAAATCGATACTCTCCACCTGCAGCGGACCCGACCAGGTCAGCTTCAACGGTATTAGATATTCGTCTTCCGGAGCGTTGCTGTTCACGTGGAACCCAGGCTTGACCTGCACCGCCATCTTCGCGCTGAATGCGTCGCCGCGCTTGACGCGCGCCTTCTCCAGCGGCGCAACAGTGAGAACCCCGCTACTTTGCGCCAGCAACGACGGCAGGATCGCCAGCGCGAGCATTTGTAACGTCCTTCGCCGCGAGCAATTGATCGATTTCATCCCGTAACTCGTTCTTTCCTTTTTCGATTCCCACATGCACCGCCGCGATCTTGCCAGAGCGGTCGATCAAAAACGTCGTGGGGAGCGAATCGATCCCCCCGTATTCGTGATCCACTTTATCGTCGCCCAGCAGGATGCGGTAGTTGATTTTCCGTTCCTCGATATACGGCTTTACATCGTCCCAGCCGCCCTCATCCATCGAGACTCCCAAGACCGCAAAACCCTTGTCTTTATACTGCTGCTCGAACTCCATGAACCACGGGATCTCGATCTTGCAGGGTCCGCACCAGGTGGCCCAAAAATCGAGCATGACCACTTTTCCCTTGTAATCGGATAGATGTACGGTTGCGCCATCGCGATCTTTCAACGCAAAATCGGGCGCTGGTTTGTGGATAGGGCTGTCGTTGGCCGATGGCTCGTCCGCCGCGTTCGCCGCTCTTACAGATGTCAATGTCGATGTGCGGGAACAGCCCACGAGAAGAAGGCACAAAAGCACGGCGCTGAGCGCACTACCCGGAGATTGCATAGGAGGGTCCTTTCTGTAATTATATCGATAACACCCGGCCGCCCAGCGATTCCCGAAACCATTGCGCGCGCCGCAGACGCCATTTTTTCGCGAGCGTGAATTCATCGTGCCGCCGGCAGCCCGCGTAGAGAAACGCCGCGGTGTCGCAGAAACTCTCGCACAAGTATTCCCGCCACGGTACGCCCTCCGCCAAGCCGTCGAGATCCAGCTTCTTCAGCTCGGCCGACCAGCCGAGTTCACCGCGCGCCCGCGCCGCCATCTCCGCTTGCAACAGACGTCCGTAGGAATCCCGCCGCGTGTTTCCCAAACGCACCCAGACGAAATGAAAAAGCTCGTGGACAAAAATGCGCGAAAGTTCATGCGGCGAGGCGCGCAGTTCAGTCTCCAGCACAATCTCACGCTTACGGATCAGCGAGCCGGCATGCACCGGCTGCCCGCGGCCGGCGTTCGACAGGAGTTCCCTCCCGTGCACCGTCAAAACGGGCCGGAAATGGATGCGAATAGGCCGCCCTTCGAGACCCGCGAATCGCGACGCGAGCAAATCAATGAGCGGCTGGACGCGCGGCCCTGTTCGGAAAGAAATCGCTATTCTCCACTTTCACGACAAACCGGCTTTGGATCGCCTTCAACCACGCGTCGAATTTTTCCTGCTTCAGCTTGTCTTCAATCTGCTGCGAAACTTCGGAGTAAGGCTGCGGCGTAAACTCATCCACCTTGAACAAATAGAAACCGTTGGCCTGCTTCACCGGCTCGCTTACGCCGCCCGCTTTTAAAGAGAAAATTGCATTCTTCACGTCGGCCGGCTGATTCGACGTGCGCTTTACGACGCCCCACTCGCCGCCCTTCGCGGCCGAGTCCTTGTCCTCGGAGTTCTCCGCTGCCAGCTTCGCAAAATCCGCGCCGCCATCCAGCTTCTTTTTCAAAGCTTCGATCTTAGCCTTCGCTTCGGCCTCCGTTACCGCCTTCTGTTCGGACTTCGCCTGTCCGCCGCTGAACGCTGCGTAAATCACGCGCACTTTGGCTTGCTGAAAATCGGCGGCGTGTTCTTTGTAGTATTTTTGTTCAACTTCTTCGGCGATGAACGCCGCATTGCGATACTTGTTGATCTCCGCCGTCGCCAGCAGATAGTTCCGTTGAAACTGGAGTTCTTCTTTGTACGGCGAATCCTGGTCGAGCTTGTCCTTCTCCGCTTGTTCCGCCAGATAGTTCGTCAGGAGGATCTGCTGCAGCCCGCCCTCCGGATTTACAGACATGCCTTGCTGGAACTGCGTTGGAAGCCCTGAAGCCAGCTTGCGAACCTCGGCGGCCGTGTACTTTTTTCCGTCTACCGTGGCCACCACCGTATCGTCCGCCACCTTCGAGGGGGGCGTCACAGGCGGCGTCAACACCTGCGCAAACACACTTCCACAAACGACAAATGCAACAAAGAAATAACGCATGGTTAGGGAAACCTTAGGTTAACACGCAGCGCTCACTGGATCGCGACCGGACCAAACACCGGCGCGGCCTGATCCGACGCATCGCGCAGGTTGCAATACGGATCGTTGCCGAAGCCATACCACAGCGTCGCGCTCTCCGGCAGCTTGCCGCCGACGTATAATAACACCGCGTTTTCCGAAGCGTCGATCGCCGCCTTGTAAATCAACGGGACGGTTTCACCCTTGTCGTTATGAATGCTGAATCCATCGAGCCGGCCATCGGACTCGAGCTTTCCATTGACGCCCGAAAATGCGACCTTCACCACCCCATTTTCATAACGGACCGACTCCGGTCTTGGCCCCGGCTCCAGCGCGCCGTAGTTCTTGATTTTAGGAAAAAGATCGTGACAGACGCGATCCGCTAGCCGGTGCCCCAATCGCTTCAAGCTTTCGGTCGACACATGAATGGGATCGTCCAGCGTGCAATCGACGGACGCGACCATCCCCGCGTGCCGAATTTCCGATTCGGCTTTCAACTGCGCCGCCTGCACCTGGTTCCACTCCGCCGCGTTCGAATCGCTGATGTGCCGGCCGATCTGAACGTAATAGATCCCCATCGTGGGCGCGTTGAAATCCTCGCGCATCGCAATCGCCAGATCTTTGAAGCGCTGCAGAAACTCGGGCGCAGCTTTTGGATTCGCATCCGATTCGCCCTGGTACCACAGGACGCCCCGTACGGTCCCGCCCACGGCGCGAAAACGGCGCAGCATCGCTCCATACAACGAATCGCCGCCGGCGTCTTTCAAAGATGGCGACCATTGCTCCATCGTGGTTCCGACATGAGCGCACGGGATCAGGCCCACTGGCACGCCTGTCCGGCGATACATCTCGACCGCGAAAGGAAGGCCCAGTCCCGCGCCTTTCTTTCTATCTTTGATGTATCTCTCAAGCCGTTCGCCGGTCAATCGCTCCGGCTCCCGATTCTCATTCAGCGCCCAGTGCACGCGATCCACGGCGCTCACCTGAGTGTGCAAGGGTTCCTCCGCAAGCAGCCATCGATCGGCCATGTCGAAGCTATGAACTTGAGGGATTGGCGGCTGGACATCGATCAAGTCGCCATGCCCCTCCATGTTGGATTGGCCCGCGAGAATCCACAGGTCGCCCACCAGAATCTGATCCACGATGGTCACCAGCGGCGCGCCCTTCACCCGCAGTTGGAGCTGGTATGGGCCGCCGGTAGGAACCTTTTGGATTTCACCCGACCATTTTTGCTTTTGCACTTTCGCAATGCGTGTCCAGTCGAATTTTTCGAGCACATCTCCATGCGAAATCAGACGCGCTTCGATTTCTCTGCCGTTCTCCTTTTTGGTCGCAGTGGCGCCGCTGAACTTGAGATCCGCGGTTTCGTCCGGTCCACGCTGCACAACCTGGAAGTCCGTGATCCCGTCCGTGACACGGATTTGTTGAGCAGAAATTCCTAAGGCAAACCACAGGGTGAGAATAAGGTGTTTCCTAGGCATGTCCGACTTGAATTTTACCGCGCGATACAATTCCGGCATGCAGCAGCCCATCCGATGCGGCTGGGCGGTGAAGCCGCTCGACATCGAGTACCACGACCGCGAATGGGGCGTCCCCGTTCATGACGACCGTCTGTTGTTTGAGTTTCTGATCCTCGAGGGCGCCCAGGCGGGTCTATCCTGGTCGACGATTTTGAACAAGCGGGCCGCCTATCGCAAGGCCTTCGCGGGGTTCGATCCTCACAAGGTGGCACGCTTCGGCGACAAGAAAATCGCCGCGCTGCTGGCCAACGGCGGCATCGTTCGAAACCGCCTGAAGATCCACGCCGCGGTCGATAACGCCAAAGCCTTCGAGAAAGTCCAGCGCGAATTCGGAACCTTCGACGCCTACATCTGGACCTTCGTCGGCGGCAAAACTAAGGTGAACAACTGGGAAAGCATGAAGCAGGTGCCTGCGCAAACTCCCGAATCGGAGCGCATGAGCAAGGATCTGCTGAAGCGCGGTTTCCGCTTCGTGGGCCCGACGATTTGCTACGCGTTTATGCAAGCGGTCGGGATAGTGAACGATCATCTGGTGGATTGCTTTCGGTATCGCGAGGTTTGATTGCGCGATCACTTGGTTGAGGTGCGAGAGGAAGGTATCGGCAAACTGCGAGTCTCATGAGCCTGAACTTAAGGCTGCGGGGATCGTGCGGCTTGCCGTGTTTGGCTCGGTTGCTAGAGGTGACAGTTCTCCCGAATCGGACGTCGACCTCTTGGCTGACTTCGACCACACCAGACGCTATACGTTGCTGACCCTCGGAAGGCTCGAATCCCAACTTGCCGATTTGTTGGGAGCTAAGGTCGACCTGTCGTCACCAGAGTGGTTGAAAGAATCGGTCAAGAATCAGGTTTTACGGGAGGCCATTCTTGCCTTTTGAGGATCCCGGAAGGCACCTCCGCGACATCCTGGACAGCATTGACCGGATTGATGTGCTGCGTCGCTTGCGTTAGAATCGGCGCGGATTCGCTCACAGTATATAGACAGTCATGAAAGTCGCTTAGGCCCTCGCCCTTATTCCGGCTTTGTATGCGCAACGCGTAAACCTGCAACTTGCGGCCGAGATTGCGCGCACCAAGGCTGTCGACAATCATGCGCATCCCGTGATTCCAGGCGGCTCGGATCGCGACTTCGATGCGCTGCCGGTGGACAATATGGAGCCTTCCTCTGACCAGGTCCGGCTTCGGCCAGGTGCTCCCGAAACATTGAAGGCCGCCCCTACTGCAGAGCCTTCGAAGGGTTCGATTGTTTTGGTATAGCGAGGTCGAATAGACGAACCAATCTTCCATAAAACTAAGACTCTGGTACTTCATGCCGATACGTACCCTATGAAAAGACAGAGTTGGACAATTACCGTCCCATTTGTGCTTGCGCTGAGCGCTGGCTGTGCAATGGGTCAAGCACCTACGTGGAGTCACAATCCGGCGGCCATAAACGGTCCGTCCCACTGGGGCGGCATGAGCACGCCATGGGAGACATGCGGGAATGCCCCCGCCGGCTCTCAAACTCTTGATCAAGTGGGAATGGCGCAATCGCCGGTAGACATTCCTACCGCGGCCTCTGTGCTGGCAATACTACCGGATATTGGCTTTCGTTACAAAGACACGCCATTCGAAGTGGAAAACACGGGGCACGTCGTAGAGGTGGTCTACGATCCTGGGAGCACAATTCGATTGGGAAAATCCATAACGGACATCTATCAGCTTGTCCAATTTCATTTCCATGCACCCAGTGAACATACGATAAATGGAACGCAGTATGACGCGGAATTGCACTTAGTCCACCAAAACATACTTGGGCAACTCGCTGTGGTCGGGGTCTTATTGAGTCAGTCGGCCACGGCGCCGATGGGGATTTTCGACGATATCGTAATGACGGCGCCTCTGACCGCGGGAACCACTGGCGCGCGCGAGGACGCCACCCTCACCGCGAGTTCCTTGCTTCCCGAAGATTTGACTTATTACGCTTACGCAGGATCGCTGACTACACCTCCTTGTAGCGAAGGCGTCCGTTGGTTTGTGATGCAGACGCCGGTGACAGTTACGCCATATGTGATCCAGCAACTGCATTCGGTCACGGGTCAGTTTCCAGGTTACAACGGATTCGCGAACAATAACCGTCCGGTGAACTCTTTGAACGGACGAACAATTCTGACTGGATACTAATTCGACCGGCCAGGGCGGAGTCGCTTCACAATAGAAGTAATGAAAATCGCCCTGGTCCTCACTTTTCTGCTGATCCCGGCTTTGTACGCGCAGCGCGTGAACCCGCAGCTTGCGGCCGAGATTGCGCGCATCAAGGCGGTCGATAATCATGCGCATCCTGTAATTCCCAGCGGCACGGATCGCGACTTCGATGCGCTTCCAGTGGACAATATGGAGCCTTCCTCCGATCCGGTCCGGCTTCGGCCCGGCGCTCCGGAAACGGTGAAGGCCGCGAAAGCGCTGTATGGCGGCACGACCAAAGAAGCGGTGAAACGCAGGGAAGGCGCGAAGTATCCGGCGTGGGTGCTCGACCGGTTGGGGATCGACGTGATGCTCGCAAACCGCGTCGCCATGGGGCAGGGTATTGTTCCGCCTCGTTTCCGCTGGGTGTCATATGTGGACGCGCTGATATTTCCGCTCGACAACAGCGTTCTCGCGGCGGCGAACAGCGACCGTAAATCTTTCTTCGCGCTCGAAGACAAATTGCTGAAACGTTACTACCAGGAGTGCGGCGTCGTGAGCCGGCCGGCTACGCTCGATGAATATTTGCGCAAAGTGGTCACTCCGACCCTGGAGCGGCAACAACGCGGCGGCGCGATCGCGGTGAAGTTTGAGGCGGCATATTTGCGGTCTCTCGATTTCGAAAAGGTCGACAAGGCAGAAGCAGAGCGCGTGTACGCGGGCGCCGGAGGCGCGTACAAACAGCTACAAGACTTTCAGTTTCGCTATATCGCCTCGGAAGCGGGTCGGCTCGGCATGGCGGTGCATCTGCACACGATGGCCGGTGCGGGAAGTTATTTTAACGTTGCCGGAGCGAATCCATTGCTGCTGGAATCTGTGTTGAACGATCCGGCGCTGCGCAAGACGAACTTCGTGATGATACACGGCGGATGGCCGTTCGACGCGCAGATCACGCCGCTACTCGAAAAGCCCAACGCGTATCTCGATTTCTCCGGTCAGACCTTGACGTTAACCGCGCCGACGGTGGCGCGCGCCATCCGAGAGTGGCTGGAGTTCGTTCCCGAAAAAGTGATGTTCGCGACCGATGCATATCCGTATTCGACGGAGATGGATTGGGAAGAATCGGGCTGGATTGCCGCGGAGACGGGCCGCCGCGCGCTGGCCATCGCGTTGACCGGAATGGTGGACGACGGCGAAATTACTTACGCACGCGCAGTGGATCTCGCCAGAATGGTGCTGCGTGAGAACGCCATGAAGTTATACAGGATCGACTCGAAATGAATCAATGCTCGCGGCCCTGCACACGGTCGTACAGATGCAGGTCGGACGTGGTGCCGAGCCCCTGGTTGTAAAGGCTCACCAGCCCCAGGCCTTCCTTCAAATCTTCTTCAAACTCGTGCAGCGTCATGAGCTGGTCCGCGAGGGCGGGGCGGCGTCTTCCAGCGGGCGAGACGAAGAACATCTGGTATCCGCCGTTCACTAGTAGCCCGATCTCATCGCCCATCAGCAGGCCGGCTTTATCGATGTGCGGATCTTTGCCGGGAACATCCGTGATGGTGGCGGCAATGCCGTTGCGTACAACGCGCGCGCGGCCGCGTCCCAGGCTCTGAATCTCGAATCCGAGCGCCTTCAGCTTGCCGAGGCGCTCCTCGAAAGTGTCGTAGTGGGGCTTCTCCCGGCGGAAGAACATGTTCACTTAATATAATGCCAGAGTGCCATTCCTCCTGTCTTTAGATGAAGGGACGACGAGCGCGCGTGCCGCGTTGTACGACGCTCAAGGTAGCCGGATTGCAATGGAATCCGCGCCGATTCAGTGCCAGTTTCCCCAACCTGGCTGGGTAGAACAAGATGCCAATGCGATCTGGGCCGCGCAGTACGGCGCGGCGAAACGCGTGCTCGCAACGGCCAACGTGAAGGCTTCGGAGATCGCCGCCATCGGGATCACGAACCAGCGCGAGACCACTATCGTGTGGGATCGCAAGACCGGCGAGCCGATCTCGCCCGCGATCGTGTGGCAGTGCCGCCGCACGGCCGGCTTCTGCGCCGAACTGGCGCGATCCGGCATGGCGGACGAGATCACCGCGAAAACGGGTCTGGTCATCGACGCGTATTTCTCCGGCAGCAAGGTGCGTTGGATCCTCGAGAACGTCCCTGACGCACGAAAGAGAGCCCGCGACGGCGAGTTGCTCTTCGGTACCGTCGATAGCTGGCTAATTTGGAAGCTGACACAAGGCAGCGTGCATGCGAGCGATGTCTCGAATGCTTCGCGGACCATGCTGATGGACATCGCGACGGGCGACTGGGATAGCGATCTTCTCGACACGTTTGGCATTCCGGCGGCGATGCTGCCGCGCATTGTGCCATCGAGTTATGTCGCGGGAGTCGCGTCCGGCGAACTCTTCGGAGCCGATATTCCGATTGCGGGAATCGCTGGAGATCAGCAGGCGGCGCTGTGCGGCCAAGCCTGCTTTCGTCCCGGCTTGTCGAAAAACACTTATGGAACCGGATGTTTCGCACTGATGCACACGGGCGGGCGCCAGCCGGTCTCGAAAAACAAGCTGCTGGCCACGCGGGCGGCGTCGACGAATCAAAATGCGCAATTCGCGATCGAGGGCAGTATTTTCATCGCGGGCGCGGCCGTGCAGTGGCTGCGCGACAAGCTGCAAATAATAGCGAGCGCGCCGGAAACGCAAGCCATCGCGGAATCGGTCGCCGATACAGGCGGGGTGCATTTTGTTCCGGCGTTCGTGGGATTGGGATCGCCGCATTGGGATTCCAACGCGCGCGGGATGATCGACGGAATGACGCTTGGGACCGGCCGAGCCGAGATTGTGCGCGCCGTATTGGAAGGCATCGCCTGCCAGACGCGAGAGCTTGTCGAAGCCATGGAGGCCGACAGCCACGAAGAGTTGAAAGAGCTTCGCGTCGACGGCGGCGCGGCCGCGAACAATTTTCTGCTGCAGTTCCAGGCGGACATACTCGGGAAGAGAATCGTGCGTCCGTCGGATACCGAAACTACGGCGCTGGGCGCGGCCTATCTCGCCGGGCTCGCCACCGGATTCTTCAAAGGGCTCGATGAGATCGAACGGTTTTGGAAGGCAGAGCGCGTCTTCGAGCCTGCTATGAACGAAGACCGGCGCGAGGATCTGTACGCGGGGTGGACGGAGGCTGTCGCACGTTGCCGCTATGAGCGCAGGGACGTCCGTTCAGCCCGCCTATAACCCTTATAAAACTATCGATTGTCTATAGCAGTTGAGGTTTGATAATCAGGATCTTGGAGGATTGCTATGAACCCGCTACAGGACCGTCTCGCGCTCTCCTGCGGCGAATTGGAAGAATTGAACTTAAATGCCAAAGAGCAACGCCAACGCCAGAATCGCGTGCCGATCCACAAGATCCAGGAAGAGCGCCTTAAATATCTCACCGATGAGAAACGTCTGAAAGCCGTCACCGTGCTGTTCAGCGACCTGGAAGGCCGTCTGCACATGCTCGATTACGACAAAAAGTTTCTGGTGAAGAGTTGGGACAATTTGACTTTCGATGGCTCGTCCATTCGAGGATTTACTGCACAGAACGAAAGCGACTTGCGTCTCGGCATGGATTGGAGCGCGTTTTACTGGGCGCCTTCCGACATTTTCGGAGTTGGCAAGGTAATGGTGTTCGGCGAAGTCATCGACAAAGACGGCACGCTGTACAAAGGCGACATGCGCGCGGTGTTGAAGGCGTTTGCGCAGGACGTACACCAAGAATGGCGGATACACGCTAAACGCGGCGAACGAAATTGAAGGCTTCCTGTTTAAGGGCGTCGACGCGGAGCGTCATTATCATGAGACGGGCAAGTTCGAATACGTCAATACCGGCGGCTATTATCACTCATTACCTGGCGACCTGCTGCGGTTATTTATCGACGCTTCCGCGGACGTGCAGCGGGCTATGGGATTCCAAAACGAGAAGGATCATCCTGAGGTAGCTCCGTCGCAATTCGAGATCAACTATAGCTACGCGGAAGTGGTCGCCGCCGCCGATACGATACAGCTCTACAAGCTGATCTGCCGGCAGATTGCGACGAAGATGGGCTTGACCGCCAGCTTCCTTCCCAAGCCCGTGGTGGGTGTCAACGGCAGCGGCATGCATACCAATGTATCGATCTCTAAAGACGGCAAGAATCAGTTCTGGGATCCCAAAGGCGAGGAGCGCATGAGCCCGTGCGCGTGGGAATTTGTCGATCGCATTTTGACTCATGGGAACGATATTTGTCTGCTTCTAAATTCCAGCGTAAACGCGTATCGCCGGCTCGATCCGCACTTTGAAGCGCCCAACCAGTTGAAGGCGTCGGCCGTGGACCGCGGTTCGATGGTCCGCATTCCGCTTGGCAACGAGCGCAGCGCGCGTGTGGAAGTTCGCCCCGTCGCGCCCGACGCGAATCCGTACATGGTGCTTTACTCGATTTTCAAGACCGGCATGGAAGGCGATATCGCCGCTATCGAAAATCTTCGCTCCGCTCCGCGCTATCTGCCGGACAATATTTACGATGCCATGGAAAATTTCCGAGAGTCCGAGTGGACTTCGAAATTGCTCGGTGAAGTTGTGAAGGGCCGCTATCTGGATCTCAAACAGAGCGCCGCGGACCGCTGCCCGCGCCTATTGGGAACATACGTGAAGGCGCCAGAGGTGCGGTATCATCACGAGATCTACAATCAGTTTCTTTGGAATATGTTCTGAGATCGCATTCGTCTTAGCGCGTCCGCGACGTCGCTTTCCGGGAACCCGTGCAGGATGATTGGGCCGTGATAGCCGCATTCACGGATGAGCGCAAAATAGTGCGGCCAGTCCATCTTCCGGTCCACGGGCTCCTTGGCGTGCACCAGCACGATATCGGGACCGAGCAAATCGAATGCTTCTGCGAGCGGTGCAAGAATATTCGCCCCGTCCATCACGATTTTGAGACGAGGCGATTGCATTTCATCGAGCATACGGCGGGCGCGCCCGGCATCGCCGATCACATTGGCGGGCTCCGGTTCTATTCCCAACGTGATGTCGAACGCCTCGGTCACTCGCAAAGCGGCTTCAAGCGCGCCGATCATGTCGCTCCAAGCTTCCGGACTGCCATTCTCGGGATGCTCCCGCCACATGTCGACAGGATCGCGCGTGCCGCTGCACAGCGTGATAATCGGGCACCCGGCGGCCGCGCAGAAGCTGGCCAGCACGCCGAGTCTTTCGAGATTCCTCTCGCAGCGCGCGAGATCCGCGTCGATGATGTTGAATGTTCCCGATGTCGCCGCGACATACAGCTTGCTGTCCAGGATCGTCTGAACTACTTCGTCGGGCACGGATTCCGGCAGAGCCGGCAGACCGGCGCAGGCCATGTTGAATTGAACGCAATCGAAACCGTGCGCGATGACAGCGTCGAGAACCTCCTTAATCGACGGCCGCAAGAAGGTCTTCGCGAAGACTCCGAAGCGATTCATACGTGTCCCGAAACTTCGTCGAGCAGGATCTGGCGGCCCGTCTCCACGGACCGCGCAACGGCGACCAGCGCGCGCAGATTTTCGATACCATCGGACACTGTTGCGCCTCGCTGGGGCAAGGAATTGAGAATGGTGTCCGCGAATCCTTCAAGCTGCAGTTTGTAGGTGTCGGCATCGGCGCCGAGCGGCCGCCGATAAACGCCGTCCTTGGCCGAGAAGCACTCGACCGTGCCGGCTTTGCGATACCACGGGAGATTGAGCTTACCCTGAACGCTGCCGCCGTCGCCGAAGAGTTGAAAACCTTCTTCGAAATCGCCGCGGGCCGGCACGATCAAAGTGAGATTCCCGAAACAGCCGCTCACAAAGTCCGCCGCGATGGACCAGATGAAGCTTCCTCCCGACTCCTGGAAACGGGCCTGAACGCCCGCGATCGGCCCGCCGAGAAAACGGGCGCTGTCTAAAAGATGGCTGCCGTGAGTCAGCAGAAAATAACGCCGTTTGTCGCTCTTGGGGTCCTCGGCTGGTTTGCGCGCGCTCGCGCTGAGGACGGGCATCGCTTGCAGGTTGTCGGTCATCGTATAGCGGAAAACGGAATCGCAATACCAGGCGTTCAATACGACGGGCGGACCCATCTCTTCGTGAATGAAACGCGCGGCGAAGGCGAGCGCGGGGTCTAAACGGCGGTTGAATCCGACCTGAAAAACCAAGCCCGATTCGGCCGCGAGGGTACCGATCTCTTCACATTCCTCGACTTCGAGACCGAGCGGCTTCTCCACGAAAACATGCTTGCCAGCGGCGAGCGCCTTCGATGCAAGCGGCACATGAAAGGCGTCGGACGTCGCGATGATCACGGCTTCAAGCAGCGGATCGGCCAGCATTCGATCCAGCTCCGTGTAAGTCGCGCGCGGCTGATGAATCGCCGACATTCTTGTGAGTAGATCTTCGGCAACATCGCAAATCGCGTATAACTCAGTGTTACGCGCGCGGCGGCAAGCTTCGAAATGCGCGAACTGAGATATAGGTCCGGCGCCGATTACGCCGATTCGCAACAAGCGTTCGTCTTTGTTCATTTCTGGTCCGCGTAACTGAGAATCCACGACGACGGTTCGGTCTCCAAACGGCCATTCACTTTAATGCCGAGCTCGGCAGCCCAGCGATAACCCCACATCGGCCCGAACTTAGTAACATACGTGTCCGGAGTCTTGTAGACAGCGTCAGACTGCGCGGCGTCCAGAGTTACGAAGCGATACTGCTTGTCTTCGAAGATTTGAAGGAGTTGATCAATCAGTTCCGCGTTGAGCCGGTTGGAGTGCAGTAACATCACGTGCGGGATTTCGCGTCCAAAGACGCGCACATGAAGCTGGGCGTAGTAGTCGATTTCCGTGGCCGTGTAAGCCAGATATTCCACGCGTAGTCTAGCCGCCGCGGCCTCGTCTTTACGGGACCGCATGGCATCGTAGGCGTGCGAGTACCGGTAATCCTCGTTGTCGATAGTGCATGTGGCCACGCGATAGCCACGCTCAGCGAGAAAGGACGCTACGGCGTCATGTTTCTCTTTTGTATCGCCGCTATGGTTGAAAGGAAATCGAAAGTATTTTGGCTTTCCAGCTAACTGCGCGACTGTTTTCTCTCCTCGAATGACTTCATCCTTAAATTCATCGACGGTCATCTGATTGAGATCGCGATGCGAGTAAGTGTGGTTGCCGAGATCCAGTCCTCGAATTACCCAGTCTCGAAGCATTTCTTCGCCGCTTGGCGCCGCGACTTTCGTTTCGTTTACGAAAGCGATCGCCCAGGCGCGATGCTTAACAAGAGCGTCGAGGATTCGTTTGTTAATTGTTTCATCTTCCGGCGGAAGATCGTCGAACGTCAGCGCGACAGTGCGAGTCTGGGCGACGCACGGGATCACGAAGAGTAGAGACAAGAGCAAACGCGGCATGAGTTATTCGATCGTAGTGAGAATAGAAACCTTGGCGCGCAGATTCGCCACGCCCGCGGTGTAACGTGAATCGGCCACGACGAACGCCACGGCATCGTCGAGCCATTCATGCGCCACGCCATCGCGGTCGTGCGAGGCCACCGTGATGGTGTACTCGTTATTGCACAGATCGCAACGAAACGCGAATTCGAGCTGCAGGGTTGTACCGGCCGCGCAGGGGCCCAATTGAACCTGTTCGAGTTCGGTGTTCGTGCCGTAAACCTCCGAACCGACGCGGGTGCGAATCATTATGCCGACCACGGGATCGGCGACGGCCTCGCGATAACGAATGGCAATGCGTATGGCAACGGGTTCACCACTGCGCCACACCGTGGTCGGCTGGCCATCCGCGCCGACAGTTTCAAGTGAGACAATCTCAGCGCGTCCATCGCCGCGGCGAAAGCTTGGCGACACGGTCTGCGGCTGCGTCGAGCCCCAGGTTCGAAACCGATCGGCAACAGTTTCTTGATATGACTTCCACGTTTCGCCGGGGTCGCCACGATGCCGCAGCGCGCCATCGTCGATCCACCAGACTTCGTCTGACAGAGTACGGATCAATTCCGCATCATGAGACGCGACTAGAACGGTTGCGCCCAACGCCCGCAGAGTATCGAGGTTTTTGCGCCCGTGGGCCCGCGACAGCGCGTCTTGCCCGGCGAACGTATGGTGCAGCGCGATCACATCGGCGGATGAAAGATCGAGTGGATCGGCGATTCCGAGATAACGCCGCCGCGGTCCGCAGCGAACTTCACCGCTATCGGGCGGGATTGCGCCGCCCGCGAGTTGAAGCAGTTGTTCCTGCCCACCCGAAGCGGCGCCGATGATGCCGATCACGGCTCCGTCAGGCGCGGCAGCCGTGAAGTTGCGCAACGGCCCCAGAGACACATCGCGAAAATCGATTGCCATCGTAGCTAGAATAGCGTTTGATCCTCGCCAGCGTTCTCTTTGCGATTACGATTCCCGCGACGGGTACAGTCTACCTGAAGGCCGGTACCGAGAACGTCTCTTCCGAAATCCGCATTCCCGACGGCGCGCACGACCTCAAGGTCTTCGGCAGCAAGACCGTTCTGCGAGCGATGCGTAACTTCCATGGACGCGCCATCCTGAGTTGCCGTGGATGCCGCAACATCGAGCTGCACGGAATCGCGATCGACGGCGATCGCACGGACCTCGAGAGGCCGATGCCGATTGCGCCGGGCGGTAATCCTTTTGCCGCGATCTATCCGAATAACGGAATTCTCATCGAGAATGGCGCCGGCATTGCTATTGACGGCGTCCGCATTACGAACATCGCGAACTACCCGATTCTGATCACGCACTCCCGCGACGTTTTCATTTCCCATGTGACTGTGGAGAATAGCGGATCGCATAACCCGAAGAAGCGGAACAATGCGTCGGGCGGCATTTTGCTCGAAGAGGGCACGGACAATTTCACGGTGACCGACTCGACCTTTCGCAACGTGCTCGGCAATGGCGTGTGGACGCATTCTTTTTACGGTTCGCCGCGCAATTCACACGGGAAGATCGTGAACAACACGTTTGAAGATATCGGGCGCGACGCGATACAGGTGGGTCATGCGACGGATGTGATTGTGGCCGGAAATGCCGCCAAACGCGTGGGATTTCCCCCCGAGATTGCCGATATCGAGAGTTATGGGTGGACCGCGGCGATCGATACGGCCGGAGACGTGGACCATTCCGTCTATGAGAACAACCGGCTCGAAGAGATCAACGGGAAATGCATCGACCTGGATGGATTCCACGATGGAGCAATTCGCGGAAATACCTGCACAAATCGTGGGAAAGCCGAAGGTTATCCCTTTGGCAACTACGGAATCTCATTCAATAACGCAAATCGAGATATGAACTCGCGGAATATCGAAGTCAGCGGGAATCATTTGGACGGAATCAAGTATGGGGCGATGTATGTTATCGGGACAGGTCACCACATTACGGGAAATACATTCGTTCGCCTGAATCTCGCGCATTGTCCGGAAGCCGGAGGCGCGGCGTGTAATTGGCGCGCCGACGAACCCGATTCGCTGCGCAGCGGCATCTACTTGGCAGCACGCGGGGAACGGGCCGATCCTGCGCGCGGAATCGTGATCGAGAACAACACGATT
>JBEKUT010000104.1:0-24244 GCA_049514735.1 Bryobacteraceae bacterium | reverse complement strand
CCGGCAGGGAGCGGAAATAGCCCGTAATCTTTTCGACACGTTCGTCAACAGCGCTCGGAGATCGCAAACAAGTGCTTAACCTCAACGCGCCTCTTCGACCCTGCCTGCGCCCCCAAGAGGACCATGTAATCGCCGCACAGCTCACATCTGTGGCAGACGCAACACCGAATGCTTAAAGGGAAGATTCGTCCTAGCGACGCAGGGAGTGCCCATGGGCCTTGCGGCCCACCCAAGGTGATGAAGAACAACGACCGTAACCGAGCCGCGCCCGGCAGGAAGCGGAAATAGCCCGTGATTTTCTCGACATGTTCTTCAACGGAGTGCCCATGGGCCTGCGGCCCACCAAAGGTGATGAAGAATTTCGACCCGTAACCGAGCCGTGACCGGCAGGGAGCGGTTGCCCCAATCGACATGTTCTTCAGGGGAGCGGTCGCACCACCCATTGATGTTCCCTCAGAGGAGCGATAAGGCACCTGCGGCTCAGAGGAGTGCGCTTCGGTTCAAGCCCTTAATGCGTAACGCATCAAGGCCATTCAAACGCGGCCCACTGGTCCGAATTCAATCCGAATTTCCGGCGATCCGGCAACTTGCCCTTCCTGTCATGACAAGTCTTCACGACGACCCTCGGGAAGGCGACGCGCCAAATCACGGGCATCGTGAAGAACGCGGGCCACTTCGACTACGCCGTTTTCGCGGCGGCGATAGAGAAGAAAATGGCGCGGCTCCTTCACCCTTGTACCGCTCAATCTGGGCCGGCTTAGTGAAATGTGGTAGGTCCGCGCGCCTGCGACCATGATCTCCGGACGTTCCTTCGAGCCTGGCCGTTCATGATCGGCTTCGACATCGAGCAAAGCTTGCCGGATGAGTGCCCTATAGCACAAAGATGCTTCGGCGGCAATGTCGCGGCGGGCCGGGCCAGCGACGGGGATTTTGGATGGCCCATCAAATTTAGATGGCCCTTCTTACGCACGCTTGCGCACGGCGTCGGGTTCGGCTGCGACCTCTTCGTGAATCTGACGCAGGAAAGAGTCTAACTCTTCTTCGGAATTCAGGGCCACGTAATCGCCGCGGCCGGCGGCATCGAAACCTTCCTTCGCGGCGCCTCGCAGCCATTCGATCTTGGCTGTGTCTTCCTGCTCGCGTTGTTCCAGGAGCCGGAGGCCTTCGCGCACAACCTCACTGGCATTGCTGAAGCGCCCGGACGTAATGCCGTTCTCAATGAAGCGGTTAAGGTGTTCCGTCAGGTTTACGTTGCGGTTTGGCATGCCGGCGGCCTCTCTCCCTTCCACATTAGCAGCGCTGGCAAACTTCGGTTTTCGCCTGAACCCTCCCGCACCCCCTATAATAATGTCGTGTCCAGAGTGAAGGAGCTCGAACAGAAGCTCGCGAGCATCGAGCAGCAGCTTCGCCTGCTGCAGAAGATTACCCGCTACATGGTGCGCGGAGACGTCAGCCTGCGTGACACGCTACAAGGCGTAGTTTCGCTGGTCGTCGAATTCATGGGCTGCGACTCCTGCCTCATCTACGTTCTCGAAGACAACGAGCTGGTTTTGCTGGCGTCGAACACCCCACACCCCGAGACCATCCGCAAAGTACGTCTCAAGCTCAGCGAAGGTCTCACCGGTTGGGTAGCACGCGAGCGCCGCCTGCTCGCCATCTCTCGCGAAGCCTATCACGACCCCCGCTTCAAGTTCTTTCGCGACCTTCCCGAAGACACCTTCGAGGCCTTTCTCTCCGCGCCCATCATTATTCGTAATCGTGTCTCCGGTGTCATCAACGTCCAGCACCGCAATCCGCACCCGCACTCCGGCGACGAAATGGAGTTGCTCACCACCGTCGGCGAGCTGGTCGGGTGTCTCATCATGTTAACGAGGACCGATGCAACATCCGGAGCCGAAGTGCCCGCGCTCCCGGGCAATAATTAATCTTGCCGCTCTCGTCCTGCTGAGCGCTTCCCCGAACGCCGCCGAAAAGTGGCGCATGCAATACTTCTACGACAAGGATGAATCGGCCGTCGCGTTTACGGACCTGCAATGTCCATCCGCAAAACGCTGTGTCGCGTCGGGCATTCTTCAGGAGGGCAAGCGCGACCAGGGCGTCATCGTGGTCACCGCCGATGGCGGCGTGAACTGGACGCTCGAAGATGTCAAGGAGCATCCCATCTCGCTATTTTTCCTCAACGAGCAAAAGGGCTGGATGGTCACCGACCGTGGCATCTGGGAGTCCGTCGAAACCGGCCGCGCCTGGAAGAAGATCAAGGAGCAGAAAGAACTCGAGCGCGTTTACTTTCTCGACGAAAAACACGGCTTCGCCGCCGGAGCTCCGAAAGTTGTCCTCGAAACTTTAGACGGAGGCCGCAATTGGACCCCCGTAGCTGAAGCGGATAAAGCTCCGACGGCAGCGGACAATACCATTTACCACTGGATCGCGTTCGCAGATCCAAAACATGGCATCATCGTCGGCTCCTGGGAGCTTCCGCCTAGCCCTCGCGAAGTCCCCGATTGGATGGCGCCTGAGCGGGCCCGTTATCGCCACGAATTCCCGCCCCTCACCATCCTCCTTCAGACCGCCGACGGAGGTAAGACTTGGACTCTGTTTTCGCATAGCTTTGAGGGGGCGCTCGCGAGCTTCCGTTACGGCTCGCCCGGCGAGGGCTTCGCCCTCTTCCAGTTTCCGGACAGCGCGCAGCGCGCCGCAGAACTCTTCCAGATGGATTTGGAGACAAAAAAGAATACATCCGTTTACCAGGACCCGCTACGTCCCGCGCGCGATTTCGCGGTCCTGCCCCATGGCGAAGTAATCGTTGCGGCCGTGGAGAAATCCGGCAAGGCCAACAATCTCCCGATCCCCGGTAAACTTAAGATGATGCGTAGTGGCAGCTTGAAGACATGGCTCAACATGGATGTCGACTATCGCGCCGTGGCTGGCCGCGCCATTCTGGCGACTCCCGACTCCAATAATATGTGGGTGGCCACCGATACCGGAATGATCCTTAAGCTGCAACCATAGAATAGGCCTCTGGCCTTGACTTTCGTGCCAGAAACAAGTTTTCGAGTCGTAACATACAACACCCATCGCTCCAAGGGCATGGACTGGAAGGTCCGTCCGGACCGCATTATCGACGTCCTCGGCGAAATCCGCGCCGACGTCGTCGCCCTTCAGGAGATCTTCGCCCGGCAGATTCCGTATCTGACGGAAAAACTCGGCCTGCCTTACGTCTTCGGCAAGACCTCCTTATTGCGCGGGCTCGATTACGGTAACCTGACTCTCAGCCGCTTCCCGATTGCTTTCAGCCGCAATTTCGATATCAGCGTTCCCCGCCGTTCCCGCCGCGGCTGCCTTCGCACCGACCTCGAGATTCCAGGCATCGGCCTGGTGCACCTCTTCCAGGTGCATCTGGGTACTTCCTTCTTCGAACGGCGCCGCCAGGCGCTCAAGCTCCTCTCCGACGAGATTCTGGTGAACCGCAACCTCGCCGGCCCTCGCTTGGTACTGGGCGATTTCAATGAATGGACCCGCGGGCTCGTCAGCCGCATGCTCTCCGAACAACTCGAAAGCGCCGATGTCCGCTTTCACCTCAACCGTAAACGAACGTATCCAGGAATGCTGCCGTTACTGCATCTCGACCACATTTACTACGATCCGAAATTTCGTCTTGAAACGCTCTCGCTCTATCGCACGCCTGCCGCGATGATCGCTTCGGATCACCTCCCGCTTGTGGGGCAGTTCTCGTGGAACCATTCTCCGCGTGCGTAGACCTTTCGAATCGTATAGTCAAGCTCTCAATCTCACCTCATTGCAGTTCGATACGAATTCATTGACAGAGTTGTTACAGCTCTGCTAATTTCGCTATCGTTCAATGACAGTTGCCGCGCGCGCACTCCCCGCTCAAATATTGATTGTCGATGACAACACTCTGGGTCTCATGGCCCGGCGCACGGTTCTCGAGGAACTCGGATATCGTGTGCACACCTGCTCGTTGCCGCGGGATGCGCTCGAACAGTGCACCAGGAGTGCGTTCGACGTTGTCATCACCGATTACAAGATGCCGCAGATGGATGGCATCGAGTTCATCCGCGAACTGCGCAAGCTCTGTCCTGAGATGCCCGTCATTCTCATCTCGGGTTTTACCGACACGCTTGGCTTAAATGAGCTAGGTACTGGCGCCGACGCCGTGATTCAGAAGAGCGCTCACGAAGTGAGTCATCTGATTCGCGCCGTGAATCGTCTCATGCGCAAACCGCCCAAGAAGCCCGCGAAATCCCAGGCCGCCACGGCCACCGATTCTTCGAAACACCGTAAAGCCTAGATTACCTTTCGACACCTGGAAAACCTTCGCGCGTCGTTCGGACTCTATTCTTGGCCGGTTGCAGTAGACGGGCGTACATTATAAGTGAGGTCGGATTATGGCCAGCACACCCACTAATACGGCAGTCAACGAAACGCCCCCGCCAGTACGCTTCATATCGTTGTCGGTGCGTGCGGGTGAAGTGTTCGCCAACCACGCAAAAGCTCTGTACTGGTTACAAACCCCGAGTCCGTCTTTGCAAGGTAAAACTCCAATCGAGGTGGCCAACACCGAAGAGGGTTTCGCAGAGGCAGACGACATCCTGACGCGAATCGAACACGGCGTCCTCGGCTGATGTGGCTTTTCCGGCTTTGCCGGGCAACATACCCAGCGTATGACGGAGAAGGCGCGCGTCGTGTTGGCGGCAGAAGGAACTCGAAGGGAACGAGAGTAGTTTACATGAGCGAAACCCGCTCGCTGGGCGTCTTGGAGATCTTAGTTCATCTTCCCGCGACGATTCCGGACCGGTACCTCCTCGGGACGGCTGAAGTTGCCAACGATGTTGCCGTCGAATTCGTAAACGATGACGCCCTGCCTGCCTGAGAACTGGTCCACGTTGAACCCTCGCGAGCAGAGCAAGACCAGGAGCCTCGGTGACGAGTGGGTTAAACAGCAGCGCTCGGCGATTCTGGGGGTGCCCTCTGTCGTCGCGGGCGAACGGAACTACGTTCTGAATCCCGGGCATCCGGACTTCTCGCGGATTGGCTTTACCGATCCAATACCATTCCACTTCGACACTCGCCTGTTTCGGTCACGCGAGCAAGTCGTGGGATCAGAGCGCTCTGCCGCCCAGTAGGCGGTATCTCCCCGCCAGCGCCAGGAAGCGCCGCCATAAAGCCACACGCCCACCGTTGCGCCTCACGCTACCCTAGATTCAATGCGCCACTCCCGCGCCCTGCTTCTCACGGCGATCTGCACATCTCTTCTTTTCGCTGCCGCCACCACAACCAAGAAGCCCACCGTTCCCAAAATCAAATTCCCCCCGGCCGTCCAAAAATGGATGCGCTCCATGTCCCTCCGCGACAAAGTCGCGCAACTAGTTATGATGCCGTGCTACGGCGAATCCATCAACACGCGCTCCCATCAATTCCGCCAATACACCCATCTGGTGCGCGACCTGAAAATCGGAGGCCTGATTGTTTTGGGTCATATCCAAAACGGCACGGTACGCAACGCCGAGCCCTACGCCATGGCCGCCTTCCTAAACCGCATGCAGCGCATGTCGAAGCTTCCGCTGCTCGTCGGCGCCGATTTCGAACGCGGCGCGTCCATGCGCGTCAACTTCACCACGCAGTGGCCCTACAACATGGCCTTCGGAGCCGCGCGCGATTTGGAAGACACGCGCTTCCAGGGCGCTTTCACAGCGAAAGAAGCCCGCGCCCTCGGAGTGAACTGGCTCTTTGCGCCCGACGCCGACGTCAACAACAACCCCGATAATCCCATCATCAACATCCGTTCTTACGGTGAGAACCCCGAAGAAGTCGCATCTTTTGTGAAGGCCTACATTCAAGGCGCGCACTCCGATGTCAAGACTTCAATCTTGGTTACTGCCAAACACTTCCCCGGCCACGGCGACACGGCCACCGATAGCCACATCGGAATGGCCCGCCTCGAAGTGGACCGCGCGCGCCTGAACGCCGTCGAACTCGTGCCTTTTCGTGCGGCGATCGCTGTCGGCGTCGACGCCATCATGTCCGCGCACATCGCAGTTCCCGCGCTCGAGCCTGAAAACATCCCGTCCACGGTGTCATCTAACGTTTTGACAGGGTTGCTGCGCAACGAACTCGATTTCAAGGGACTGGTGGTCACCGACGCGATGGACATGCGCGGCCTCACCGACATGTTCCCAGCCGGCGACGCTTCGGTGCGGGCCATCGAAGCCGGCGCGGATTGCCTCTTGATTCCCGCCCGTGCGGAGGACGCTATTAACGCCGTCGTCGCCGCCGTCCAGAGCGGCCGCCTGACAAAACAGCGCATCGACGAGAGTGTTGGCCGCCTGCTCTCCGCGAAAGTGCGCCTCGGGTTGCCGGCGCACAAAATCGTCAGCCTGGATGACATCGGCGACGTGCTCGAATCGCCCGAGGCCGACGACCGCGCCCAAGCCGTCGCGGACAAGGCGGTCGCGCTCGTTCGCAATCAAGGCAATTTATTCCCGCTCGCGAATCCCGACAATGCCTGCGTCGTCGTGCTCGCGGAAAACCGCTACAGCCAGCAGGGTAGAAAGCTCATCGAAGAGATCCGCCGCAGAGCGCCGAAAATGCGCATCAACCTGCTCGACGCCATGATGGCCAAGCCCGATCTCGATCAGGCAGCGCAGTCCACATCGGCGTGCAGCGCGATCGTCATTGCAGCCTACGTCACGGTGGGCGCCTATCGTGGTAACGTGGCGCTGGCCGGCGATTTTCCCGAGTTCGTCAACACGCTCATTGCGAGCAACGTGCCCACTGGCATGATCGCGCTGGGCAATCCCTATCTGATCCGAACTTTTCCGAATCTGAAAGCTTACGCCGCCACATTCAGCACTACCACGACCTCGGAAATCGCGGCTGTTCGCGCCATGTTCGGTGAAATTGCAATTACCGGCCGCCTGCCCGTCACCATCCCCGGCATTGCCAATTACGGCGACGGCATTCAGATCGGCGCAACCCGCGCGCCCTTACCAACCGCATTCGTTCCAGCACGAAATTCAAAACAGAAAGGATCATAATCATGCTCGAAATCACCTGGCTCGGCCACGCCACCTTTCAGTTTCGCCTGGACACCGGCGAAGTCTTTGTCATGGACCCCTGGACCGGCGGCAACCCGAAATATCCGAAGGACTACACGTTCGATCGCATCGATGTCATCCTGGTCTCGCACGGACACTTCGATCACATTCACGATGCCGTGCCACTCGCTAAGAAATTCTCGGCCAAGGTGGTCGGTATATTTGAGCTATGCCACTGGCTCGAATCAAAAGGCGTGAAGGATTGCGCCGCCATGAACAAAGGCGGTACGCAGCAGGTCGGCCCGGTGCGAGTCACCATGACTCACGCCATCCACAGCTGCGGAATCAGCGACGGCGATCAGATTCTTTACGGCGGCGAAGCAGCCGGCTACGTCCTCGCCTTCCCCGACGGCCGCTCTCTCTATTTCGCCGGCGACACCAACGTCTTCACCGACATGCAACTCATCGAGAAGCTCTATCATCCCGAGCTTGCCTTCTTGCCCATCGGCGACCATTTCACCATGAGTCCGCGCGAGGCCGCGCTGGCGTGCCGTCTGCTATCCCCGAAGCGCGTAGTACCCATGCATTTCGGGACTTTCCCGCAACTGACCGGCAATCCGGATCAACTGGCCGAGCTTCTCAAAGACTTTCCGCAAACCGAAGTTTGGCCGCTCGAAATCGGCAAATCGGTTAGATGGTGACCGGCCCGTTCCGTTTTCGGACAGCTGCACAGACTGCAACACACGTTTTTCAAGCAAATTGAACGGTTGCCCGATTGCATTCGTCTGAAGTTCATGAGCCTTCTGCAGGATTTCCGGCTGGCGCTTCGCCTTCTGAAGAAGAGCCCCGGCACGACGCTTGTCACCGTGCTCGCGCTAGCCTTAGGCATCGGCGTCAACACGTCCGCCTTTAGTACTGTCAGCGCGCTCGTCCTGCATCCGCTGCCCTATCCGCAAACCAGCCGCATCATGACCGTTTGGGAGACTATCCCCAAAATGCGGACGCAACGCGATGCCGTGGCTCCAGCCAACTTCTTCGATTGGCAGGATCGCAGCCGCTCCTTTGAGCGCATCGCGGCCTACCGCTCTTGGGACGTCGCGCTCACCGGCGCTGGAGATCCCGAGCGTCTTCGGGCCTTCTCGGTATCGCCTGCCTTCTTCCCGCTGCTTGGAATGCAGCCCATGATGGGAAGGACTTTTCGAAGCGAAGAAACCACGCCCGGCCATTCGCAGGTGGTTGTCATAAGCCACAGCTTCTGGGAGCGCCGCATGGGCTCCGCGCCGGACGCCGTGGGCAAAACCATCTCCCTGGGAGGGCTCCCGCACACCGTAATCGGCGTCATGCCGGAAGATTTCGATTATCCTCTAGCCGCGGAATTATGGTCTCCTCTTTCGTTAACGCCGGAAGAGCAGAACGACCGCGCGGTTCACAGCCTGGCAGTGCTTGCGCGGTTGAAGCCGGACGCGTCAGTCTCCAAAGCGCGCGCGGAGATGGACGCCATTTCACGCCATCTCGCGCAGGAACATCCGGACACCAACGAGAGCCGTGAGGCCCGTGTGATCCCGATTCTCGAGTTGACCAACAACGTCACGGATCGCTTTACTCTGATGCTCCTATGCACGGCCGGATTTGTTCTTCTGCTCGCGTGCGCCAACATCGGAAACTTGCAACTGGTTCGCGCCACCTCCCGCACGAAAGAAATTGCAGTGCGAACCGCGCTGGGAGCGGGGCGTTTACAGTTAGCGCGCCAGTTGCTGATCGACAGCGTTCTCACGGCCGTGGCCGGCGGCCTGTTAGGATTGCAGCTCGCGAGTTGGAATCTCTCCCTGACCCCTCTGATGGTGCCACCGGAGGTCTTTAAGTGGGTAGCCGGGCTGCGCAACATGCGCATCACCGGCGAAGTGGTCCTCTTTACGCTCGCCCTTTCTCTAATCGCTGGACTACTCTGTGCGGCGCCCGCGATATTTCAGATGCTCCACGGAAGAAAATCGGCCGATTTGAACCATCTCCTCAAGGAAGGCGGACGCAGTGGAACATCGGGGCGCGCCCGCAGCCGTTTGCGAAACGCGCTTGCGATCGGCGAAGTGGCGCTGGCGTTAGTGCTGCTGATCGGCGCCGGATTGATGATCGCGACTTTCAACCGCGCCCTGACCCTCAATACAGGCTTCAATCCCAACAACCTCCTCACCCTCCAAGTCTCGCTTCCCTTGTCTGAGTATCGAACGAAAGCATCCATGACAGAGTTCTCCCAACGCGCGCTCGATGGAGTGTCGGCCATCGCGGAGGTCAAGGCCGCGGCCGCGGTTGTGGGATTGGGAACCGCCGAGGGTCTTTACGTGGAAGGGCGTCCAGAACCACGTCCTGGTGAACCGCGCCCCGCGATTCGAGCCATCACGGAAAACTATTTCGAGGCCCTCGGCTTGCCAATCCTGCAAGGCCGGGCGATCGGAAGAATGGACGGTCCCGATGCGGAAAATACAGTGGTGGTAAGCAATTCGATCGCGCGCCATTACTGGCCGGATTCGAACCCGATCGGACAGCGCATGAAACTTGGGAACGGCCGGTCGCCGTGGCTGACGGTGGTCGGCGTTTCCGGCGACGTGAAGGACTGGTTCGACAATGAACCGCAGCCTGCGGCGTACGTTTCGTACGCGCAATCGCCCGCGCCCGGGATTGGATTCTACTTGAGAACCACTGGCGACCCGATGCGCATAGCAAGCGCTGTGCGCGAGAAGATACGAGCCGTGGACGTTAATCTTCCGGTATTCGATGTGAAGACGATGGATCGCTCCATTTCGGAACAAACTTCCGGTGTGCGCGCAGCGGCAGTGAGCATGACGACCTACGCCGTGATTGCGCTGCTGCTGGCCGTGACTGGCATCTACGCCGTAATTTCGTACTCCGTCGCGCAAAGGACCCACGAAATAGGCATCCGCATGGCGCTGGGAGCGGATCGGAGGACCGTTCTCAAAATGACCTTGGGACAAGCGGCCCGAATCGCAGGAATCGGCCTCGGCATCGGCGTGCCGCTGGCAGCGTTGCTGACACGCGTATTATCGAGCGTGCTCTACAACGTGATCGCGGTAGACCTGACCACGCTGACGCTGCTGACAGTGCTCCTCGGAGGATCGGGAGTGCTCGCTGGTTACATACCCGCTCGCCGCGCCGCGCGGGTCGACCCCATGACGGCGCTACATCACGAGTAAGCGACTCCGTTAATCAAGCCGCCTCACTTCCGGGATTGCCGCCGACAGCGATGGAACGATATTCGGACGCAGCGTCGGATTCGTGCGACTCAGATCGAAGAACGCGACGGCAGCGATGGCAATTAGACTATCAACCTGAGGGTCTCGGCTGAGTCGGTATCCTCATCCACTGTTCTGCCGTGAAGGAATAGCACCCAAGTTTCAATGCTTCTCTTTGGGATCAAATGAACAATTGATTCTTCCTGCGTTCGCACAGACAGTCCAAGCTGCGTGAGACTCTCTCGCAATTGCCGCTGACGTCTTTCGACGTCTTCTGTATCCGCGTCAATAGTAACGAAGAGCGCAGTCTTCGCCCGCGCGGACCTTTCACGGTATGCTCCCACGGCAGTTGGATACCGTTCACGTACCCACTGCTCTCCGCAGCCCCTGCCGCTCGGAAGGACCTCCATCCGGACTTCATGTCGTGAGAAACCCTTTCGGTATAGAAAATGTCGGACAAAGCGCTGGTGCCGCTCATCCTCAGCAAGAACTGCAACTAGCGAGGGCTTACTCACATTCCCAGCCGCGCGCAATTAGCTCCGCGGGAGCCAAAGAACTCGCAGGATCTCCCGAAAACCTCTCGACGCGAACGGAACCAGTCCCATTCCGAATAAGCTGGACTCCGCTAGTCGGAGCCCATTGATTGATGATCTCCGGGTGATGCGAAATCATAAGCACTTGTCCCTGGTTCTCCTCGATCGCGTCATCCACGGCCAAAAGCCAAGGTTGAATCTCACGCAGCGAAAGAAAATTATCGGGCTCATCGAAAAGGACTGTGCCACCTTTCGCCAATACGAAGTGCAGGATCGTGTATAGCGCAATCAGACATCGCTGTCCATCGGACAACTCGTTGAAGTAAAACTTACTGGGTTTGCCGCTGTTCTGGCCGAACTCAGCAACTAACAGGCGGACATTCTCTCCTGCGGGCTCCAATTGAAGGAAGGTAAAGCCATCGAGCGACTCTTGCAAGCTTTTCAATAAGGCGGCATTCTGCCTCTGATCGGTCTGGACCAGGTGACGGTACCAAGAGGCGATATTAGAAAGGTCAACGTTGGGATAGAGGCTCTCTCCTTCCGCGCGAGTAACCATCCCAAACGGATTGAGTCGAAAGCAATAGAGACTGCTAAGCCAAAGTTTGAACCGGCTCAACGTCTGATTGTCTTTTCTGGGTATGATCGTCGCCAATGCAGAACGTTGCCAGTCGAAATCGTAAGTGACCTTGTGTTCAAACCGGTCGTTGAAGAGATGCACTTCACCTTTTGTAAATTCAAATATCGGTTTCCCGTCGAAATGGACGGTCTCCGACACCACGCGTGGCCGGGGCGGTTCCTCCCAGGGCTCAATGACCAAGCGGTAGACATATCTCCCGCCGTTCAACTCCGCATCGAGTTCGCCCGTTATCTGGCGTTGGTCGAGCCAGCGGGTTCGTTGACCCAAAATGTGAAAATCGTCAAACAGATCGCCCTTGACGACAAATTGTCGTAGGACCAATAAAGCGTCCAGCAGAGAAGACTTGCCTGACCCATTGCCGCCGAGGATTAGTTCCCTGCGGCCCGGTCTGTACTCGAAATTAACGAAACACCGGAAGTTGTCGAGATAGAGACGGCTCAACATCTCCTTCAATTCTACATGGGGACCCTCCTGTGAGACGATCGGTACGTTGAACAAGAACGAACAACTAAGCGCCGCCAACGCCGTCGAAGCCGAACGCCTCCTGGCCGCTCGACTTTCGGGCGGCGCGAAATCGCGCCTCAGACACGCATTTCGCCTGTCGAGCGCGGTCTTAGCAGACGAGCCAAGTGAGTGGCCGACTCAGACTTCAAAACGACAAGAATCCACGAATCACGCGCGCCAGTAGTTGGCTGAAACCGAGTCGCACCCTCCTGATTGAAGCCGGCGACGGCGGCTGGATTTCTGTTGTTGACATAGGCGCGTCGAAACATATCGGACCCTTCTTTGGCACACAGCCTTATCTCACCAGCCTTATTATCGACAGCAGTGCGCGACACGCGATAACCCGTGAGAACGGCCGGCAACCGAGGGATGGATCTCCGGAATCTGGGCAAATTGCGACCAGATACTCGTCCATTGGGAAGAACTCTCGCTGTGGGATCTTCGGATCGGGACGCGTACGACCATCCGGCCGCGCGGGCATGGGCCGTAGTGAGCGGCTGCGCGCATCCGAATCTGCAAATGGGGCCGCAGCATGCTACTCTAACCGCCTCCGTGCCCAATCCGGCGCGCCCGGCTATTACTAATTCGCAACGGCCCAATAGCCGCGCTTCGCCTTCACCAGCATTTTTCCGTCTCGCAACCGCACGCTAATGGATCGAAACTTACCGTCCGCGTTCGAATTGCCCGATACATACGCCAGCATGTAATATTGGCGGCCATCGGCAAAAGCGCGCTGCATCCCGGTCAGCAGATCGTTACGATTCTGAAACGCCGTGCCTCCCGTGGCGGACGCGATTTCCGATAACGTGTCGCCCGCGTCGCTGGCGTTGGATTCCATGATATTCTGCACCGCCGGCATCATCTTCGCCGACCCGCCGGGATTCGAGGCATCGAAGAAAGGCGAAGTGTACAGCCCGCGAGAGTCGATTGTATAAATCGGAACGTTCCGATTCGCGGCGAGGCGCAGAATCGGATCGAGATCCGGCATGCGATCCACCGTGCGGAGCCCGTACGATCCGAATTCTGGAAAATAAGCTACCAATAAAGCGAATGCCTCCTTGCCCGGCACCAGGCCGAAGCCGTCGGAGATCAGGACCACCGTGCGGCGGTCCGTAGCGCGAGACAACTGTTGCACCATACTTTGAAACTGACTCAGGAACGCCATGTTGTACACCCGGTCCTCGGCGGCAATCGCACTTGCTCCGGACGGCAGCGAGCTTTTCATTTGGCACATTGGATCGCCCGCATCGCAGGCGGCGCGCACTTCATCCAGTTTTTGACGATACGCTGTCAAGTTATCCTGCAGGCTGCTTTTTCTGCTGGCCAGAAAGAGCTTCTGGAATTCCTTGCTTTCGATCGCGTGCAACACTTTCTCCGGATCGGTCGTTGTATTCTGCAAGAGCTGCGTGGTGGTTCCGATCGCGAGCATAATGTACTGCGCGTCTCCGGGCTGCTCCGCATGGAAAAGTTTCAACAGAGCTTGCCGTACAGTCACCAGGTTTGCGAACCCCGAGTGCAACGAATCGATGCAAATGACGTAGGTTCGCCGTACCGGCGCGGGCTTGGGCGCGGCGGGTTGTACCGGCGTCGGCAGGCTTGCTCCAGAAGGTTCCACCGCCGCATCAGTGGCCGCCGCGAGAACGCCGGTACCCGCATTCTCGACACTGAAGCCGGAAATCTTCTGCTCCACGCCGTCTTCGAAAACACGAAAATCCGCCCGTGTGAGGCCCGTGACGTGATGCCCATCCCTGTCTGTCACGATCACTGGGACCAGCACTTGCCGCACGTCCACCTTAATCGTCGTCTCCGAGTTGGCCGCGTGCTCGAGCTGTTGATAGCGTGTCTTGAAGGCGGCGTTATCCGGCGCAAGTTCGGAAGCGATGCGGTACTCTTCCAGCGCGCCCGTGCGGTCGCCCGCCTTCTCCAAAGCCTGCGCCAGATTGAAATGCGCGACCGGCTGCTTCGGCTGGAGTTGCGCGCTCTTGCGGAACTCGTCCACCGCGCCTGAAAGATTGCCGCGTTTCGAGAGCACAATCCCGAGAAGGTTATGGGTTATGCCTGAATCCGGGACAAGCTTCACTGCTTCGCGTGATTCGGCTTCCGCGCCGGCCATGTCCCCAGTGGCACGGAGCGCGTTCGCCAGATTGTAATGAGCCGCTGGCATTTCCCCATTGACTCGAACCGCTTCGCGCAATGCAGGAATCGCGTCCGCGTCCTTGCCATTCTTGATGAGCGCAATACCTCGCGCCACCAGTTCATAAGCGTCGTCCCCGCTTGGAGTTGTCACTGCCGCGATACCCGTGCTCTTCTCGTTCTCTGCCAGGTAATCCGAATAGCGATGCACACTGTGGAGTTCGCCGCCCGCAAAGCGAGCATCGACAGTCACTCTGGCCGGGAGCGTGAAAGTGCTTCCGATGGATTTGAAGTTGACCGGAACCATTGAAATATCCATCGCTAAGGTTTCGAGCGCGAAGTGCTCTACCGGTCCTAACATATCCACGCGTATGCGTACAATTCGTTTACCGGCGTCAATCCATGCGAGGCCCTGCATGTGCGCGGTTTGGCCGTTGGATCCCACTTGGATATTGCTGCGCAGTTCGTTCCCCTCGGGACGCTGCGCAAATGCGACGAGGGAATAATCCTGTCCGCCCGCATTCTGCCGCCCCAGATAGCGGAAACGCGACTGCTCTCGATATTTCGGCAGAAAATAATCCAGCAATTCGAGGAAATGCGAGACGAGCAGGAACTCGATTGTGGCCGGCGGGTGAACGGGAGCCTCTGTTTTTGCATCGACTCGAAACTCTTCGAGACGCGCCGGCCCGCCGGGCGGAAACGATTTCATGCCGTAGCGAAAAGCCTCGCGGCGGCTCTCTCCAGCCACGTCCTCTTCGAAGCGCATCTCATTGACGTCTTCGGCGGCCGAGATGTCCACCAACTTGGCGAACATACTCTGGAGGTTTTCACCGCTGGCCTGCAGCAAGCCATCGAGATTGCCCTGATCGAAGTCGAACTGCATCCCGGCCAGCTCGGGGACAGCCCATGCCAGCTCTTCCCGGTTGCACTCGACGAACAGCTTGTGATTTTCGGCAGCTCCGGCGGCGAAGGCTAAGAGAATGCCGGCCAGGACGATGCGAAACATCTCGCCCTCAGGATATCTTGTTTCAACACGGCAAAATCAATTCGAATGGCTGCTCATCGTGATCCGCCGCCCATCGCTCACCACGCTGATCAGCCCATTCGTGTCCGTCCGCAAAATCCTTGCGTGATGCTCCGCCAACCTCTCCAGAACATCGCGATTCGGGTGCCCGAACGAATTTTCAAAGCCATCGGAGATGATCGCAAACTGCGGATTCACCGCGTCCAGAAACGGCTCGCCTGTCGACGTTCTGCTGCCATGATGCCCCACCTTCAGAACATCCGCACGCACCGGCCGCTCGTCGGCCAGCAGCCGCGTCTCCATCGGCTTCTCCATATCGCCAGTGAGCAGAAACGAGTTCTTGCCATAGGTCACGCGAAACGCCAACGAGTCGTTATTCTTGGGCGTGAGATTCGGTATATAATCCGCCGGCGGCGACAACACCTCGATCCGCGCGCCTCCAAAATCAAACGCCTCTCCGCTCGTCATGTCTTTGATCCGAACCCCGCGCATCCGAGCATGCCGCGACAATTCTCTCCACACCGGTTCATCGCTGTTCGCCCCCGTCCACATTTCCGGCGGATGAAAATTGTCGATCACTGCGGCCAGGCCGCCAGTGTGGTCTTCATGCGCATGCGTCGCGACCACCACATCCAAATGTCCAATCGACCGGCTCCACAAATAAGGCGAGACAACATCCTCACCCATGTCGAGCTTGGCCTTTACCTTCCGTCCAAACGCGAGCACTCCGCCGCCATCCACCAGCATCAACTTGCCGTCGGGAAACGCTACCAGTAGACTGTCGCCCTGACCCACGTCGATCGCCGTCAGTTCCAGCGATCCGTGTTGCACCAGCGGTGGAAATGGATGCGTGAACACCAGCGTGAATAATCCCGCGGCCACGCCCACGGCCAGCCAGCGCACCAACCTTGAGCGATTCATGGTAAACGCCAGCCCGATCAGCGCCGCCGCGAAGGCGATCGCCAACCACACCGGTGGATCGGGCACCCGCCAGTCCGGCTCCCATCGAATATGCCAGCGCGCGACGTGCTCGGAAAGAATCAGGAGCCATCCGGCCAACGCGGCCGCGATGTGCCAACCTGTGAACACCGCCACGAATCCGATCGGCGCCACCAGCGATAGCAGCGGCACGATCAGCACATTCGCCGACAGCCCAGAAAACGAGACGCGATGGAAATAGATCGCCATCGGAAGCGCCAGACCCACTTGCATCACGGCCGACACCACCGCCAGGTCGAACGCGAAAAAGAAGACTCGCAGGAAGGCCGCCAGCGCGCGCAACAGCCATCGTTGCGGGACGCGAATGTAATAGAAAAGCGTCTCCGCGATCAAGCGCAGCTCCACTCGAAATTGCGCGCTGGCGGGAGCAAGTCGAAAATCGCGGGCGGGTTCGGTGAGCCCCCGCGCCCCGGCTCGATACGGCCCTGACGTTTTTTCGATGAACGGAACGGCCAGCACCGCGATGGCAGCCACGGAGAGAAAGGACAACTGGAAGCTCGCCTCGAAAAGTTGTCCCGGATCGTACGTAAGATAAATGAAGCCGACCGCGGCCAGCAGGTTCAGGATGCGTCGCTCGCGATGGAAATAGCGGCCGATCAGGTAGAACGTGAACCCCCCGGCCGCGCGCATTGCCGGCGGGTTCCATCCCGCAACCATCACGTAGATCCACGTCACAACGGCCGTAATGGCCAGCGCGGGCAGTTCACGCACAAAGCAAACGCGCAACAACAGCAACAGACTGCCCGCGAGCACCGTAATGTGCAAACCGGAGATCACCAACGCGTGAAACGTGCCGGTGCGCCGGAAATCCTGCGTCCAAACTTTTTCGAGCTTCGTTGACTCGCCGATCAGAATCGACTCCATCATGCCAGTCGAATACGCGCTGCCCCGATACAGGGAATCGATTCGCTTCAGCGCGCCCGTCCGCAGCCCATAAATGGCCTGGAGGAAAATGGACCCGCAGCGGCCCGGCATTATCCGGATAGATTCCGCGGACCGCGCCGATGCAGTCCAATAAATTTCCCGCCGCGCCGAATAAGTGACAAAATCGAACGAACCCGGATTCCCGAAATTCCGAATGGCCCTGACCTTCGCCTCCAACTCCACTTGTCTGCCATAAGGAATGTCCGGAGGAATCTCGCCGTCTTTCAGTGCGATTGTGACCCGGACCCGTGCGTGCGGCGCCAATTCCAACGTGAATTGGTCGCGATCCCGATAGAAAATCGACGGCTCCACAACGCAGCCGCTCAACAAGACCACTTCCTGCGATCCGGCATCGATTGTTGGCAGCCGCCCTGGCCGATGCAGCACATCGACTAGAACCCCGCTCAGTCCCACCGCGATCAGCGCGGAGATATACGATACCCTGCGCGACTTCTGTCTCCCTGCCAACACCGCCAATCCGGCGAACAACGCCGCTTCAATCCAGCATTCCCAAGTCTCAAATCGCACACCGCGAGAAAGCAAAATGCCGGCGACGAACGCGACTGCGGGCGCCAGAAGCGGATCTTTCACGTCAAGTAGTTGAGGCGCTGAATCGAATTCTCAGTGAAATGCGTCCTACCAGCATGAAACGTACAGTTTTCGCCGCTGCAACTGCTCTCGCCCTGGCTGCGGCCCTCGCCGGGTGTACCGAACGCCGCGAAACGGATCGGGTCGACCAGGGCGCGCATGGCCCTACCAGCCCCGCCGAGGCAGGTTTTACCGAATACCAATCAATGCCCAAGGAGTATCAGACCGCAGGACTCTCACCGGAGTACACCAACGACAAGGTGGACCCCACCATGGAGGGCAGTGGGAATATCGCCTGGCAGGGTAGCTACGCCCCCGCGAAATTTCATGAAAATGTGCCATATCACGAGCGCCGCATTCCGAGCCGTGACCGGCAGGGAGCGGTTGTCCCGAAGATAGTGGATAAGTCGAGAAGCCGCATTTTCGACCCTGTCTCGCCCGCCCTTGTTACACGCCATCGGGCTTAGCAGCCTGCGTCGCTGCCTGTCTCGCCCGCCTCAACACCGCGCGAAACATAGCCTCCGTCAACTTTCCCGTCTGCGTATTCTGCTGGCTGGGATGATAGGACGAAATCAAAACCGGCTGCCCCGGCCCAATCGTATGTTCCAGATTGTGCCCAAATTTGAAAGCCGACCGCCGTTCGATCAGCCCGCGGCTCTGCAAAATCGCCAGATAATCGTCGAACGCGAGTTTTCCCAGCGCCACCACCACCCGAACCGAAGTCAGCAATTCCAACTCCCGCCGAATATACTGCCGGCATGTCAGGATTTCCTGCGGCGTCGGCTTATTATCCGGAGGAGCGCACCGTACCGCCGCCGTAATATACACGTTCGAAAGCCTCAGGCCATCGTCCTTTTGAACGCTCCGCGGCTGCGATGCGAAGCCTTCTTGATACAGCGCGTTGTATAAGAAATCCCCCGACCGGTCCCCCGTGAACACGCGCCCCGTTCGATTCGCTCCGTGCGCCGCCGGGGCCAAACCCACCAGCAGAATCTGTGCGTGGGAATCTCCAAACCCCGGTACAGGCTTGCCCCAATACTCCCACTCGCGATATGCCCGGCGTTTATTCCGCGCTACATCCTCCCGGTACTTGACCAGACGGGGACACAGGCGGCACTCTACAATTCGCTCCTGAAGATCGTCGATTCCGAGAACACGAAGTTCCAACAGCCCATACTACCCTGTCCCGGTCAGTGCGACCCTCATGTTGTCGAGCGAGTCGTTCATTTCCGTACGAACTGTATTAATGAAAAGGGGAACCAGTTCGGGGTCCCGCCAGCCCGCCCGGACTTCCTGCTCCAGCGTTTGAAACGCCTCGTCGCGCGTCATGGCCGGCTTATAGGGCCGAGGCGTGACCAAGGCATCGTAGATATCCGCAACCTGCAGAATTCGCGCCAACAGAGGAATATTTTCGCCCTCCAGGCCGTCCGGATAGCCCGTGCCATCCCACCTCTCGTGGTGATTGCGAATAATCGGCAGCACTGGGGTCAGTGATCTCATCGGCCGGCAAATCTCTTCTCCGCGGATGGGGTGCAGACGCATAATCTCCCATTCCGGCCCGTCCAGTTTCCCGGTCTTAAACAGGATGCGGTCCGGCACGCAAACCTTGCCGATGTCGTGCAGATAACCGCCGCGATAAAGCGCCACCAGTTCCTGCTTGGACACTCCCAGCGCCTCCCCAAGCTTCACGCTCAAGGCCGCCAACCGCTCGCAGTGCATGCCCGTGTACTTGTCGCGGCTTTCGATCGCCTGCGCCAGCGCGAATAGAATCGTTTCCGCTTCTTCCAGCGAATCGATAATGGCCTTGTTCCGCAACATGGTGCGGATTCGCGTGCGGACCACTTCCGGGTGTAGCGGCTTCAATAGAAACTCGTCGGCGCCCGATGTCAATCCCTCGATCTCGTTCTCGATTCCATGCACGCTCGTCAGCATCAGCACCGGCACCAACTGCGTCCTGCGGTTCGCCTTTACTAAACGGCAAAACGCCGGCCCGCCGATCTCAGGAAGCACCAGATCCACAATGATCAGATCGATTGTTTCGCTTTCCATCAGGCGCACCGCATCGGATGCCCGCGCACACTCCAATATCCGGTACGGGGAAGTTTTTAGAATCCCCCGCATCAGGCGCCGGTTAATGTCTTCGCTATCTACGATTAGCACCGTTGCGGAGGCGGCCTGCCAATCGAAAACGCTCAAATTCGTGTCGATCGCTTCCGTTCGTAGAGCCGGTACGGCAAGTAGTTCCCGCATGCGTGGTCTCTAGTCTTATCGGCATCGCTCCATCCCCGGATTAGGAGCAACTTGCGGCCATTCCGAGCCGTAACAAAGGGTTTGATAATCTCTCGGCATTCATTACGCTCGCTGACGCGCGCGGCTCAGTAACACTCTGAAAAGGTTGGACAGAGTTGCAGAGCCGCGACGGTTACGGAGCGCAAACCCACTGATTATTTCACGGCTTCAGAATCTACTGGCGCAGGCGCCGATAACGAATGCGTGACGAAACGCCCGTTTCGAGTGCCAGTTCCCTTATACTTTTAAGGTGCAGACCTACGATCTGGTTGTCATAGGGTCCGGACCGGCAGGGCAGCGGGCGGCCATCCAGGGTGCGAAATCCGGGAAGCGCGTCGCCGTAGTAGAACGCCGCGAAGTAATTGGCGGCACCTGCATAAACACGGGCACCATTCCCAGCAAAACCATCCGGGAGGCGGTCTTACACCTTTCCGGCTATCTCAATCAAAACATCTACGGCGCCAATTACCGCGTCAAGGAAAAGATCACCGTCAACGACCTGGCGTTTCGCGTGCAACATGTGATCAAGACGGAAATCGACGTCATCACGGCGCAACTCTCGCGCAATAATATCGAGCTGCTGACCGGCATTGCGAGCTTCATAGATCCCAAAACAATTCAGGTTGAAAATTCGCGCGGTCTGTCACAGTACGGCGCCGAATTTGTGGTCATTGCCACCGGAACGAAACCGGCGACTTCGTCCAAGGTTACAACCAACGGACGGAATATTCTCGACAGCGATCAAGTGCTGCTGATGCCGGAGATCCCGAAGACCCTCATCGTGGTCGGCGGCGGCGTCATCGGAGTCGAATACACGTGCATGTTCGCTACGCTGGGCGTGCGCGTAATTCTTGTAGAGAAGCGTCCGCGCCTGCTTGAGTTCGCCGACCAGGAGATGGTGGAAGCGCTCTCTTATCATCTGCGGGACAGCCGCGTCACCATGCGCCTCAACGAAGAGGTTCAGAGCGTGGAAGAAGGTCCGGGCGGCACCGTGGTTGCGAATCTTGAGAGCCGTAAGAAGCTGTCGGGCGATACGCTGCTCTATGCGGTGGGCCGTCAGGGCAACGTGGACGAGCTGAACCTGAAGGCCGCCGGCATCGAATCCGATTCGCGCGGCCGCATCACTGTGGACGCGGATTACCGCACCAGTCAGCCGCACGTTTTCGCGGTGGGCGACGTCATCGGTTTTCCGAGCCTGGCGTCTGTCTCCATGGAACAGGGGCGCATCGCGGCCGCCAAGGCGTTCGGCATCGAGGTTCATTCCAACCCCGCGACATACCCATATGGCATCTACACGATTCCCGAGATCTCTTTCATCGGCAAGACCGAAGAGCAACTCACCGACGAGGATGTCCCCTATGAAGTCGGAGTAGCATATTATCGGGAAATCGCCCGCGGACAAATCCGCGGCGACACTACCGGGCGGCTGAAAATAATCTTCCACCGCGAAACGCACTTGATACTGGGAGTCCATATTATCGGCGAGGGCGCTTCCGAACTCCTGCACATCGGGCAGGCGGTGATGATTCTCGGCGGCACGGTCGATTATTTCGTCAATACGGTGTTCAACTATCCGACGCTGGCGGAATGCTACAAAGCGGCGGCGTTCAACGGTCTCAACAAGCTGTCGAAGTTCAACGCGGTCTAAAATATGCGAGCCATAGGAATCAAAACTGCGGAACAGATCTCGACCGGAATCGTGGAAGAACACGAGCTGATTGGCGGCCTGCGTGTTTATCCCGAAGACGAAGCGGGCGCGGAAGAACTGGCGGGTATGCCCGCGGAGCTGATCGCTCACACCATCCGGGAACAGGTGGAGGCGGTGGCCAAGGGCGCTGCCATCGACGCGGTCGGCATCGGAGTGCCGGGCATCGTTCGCGGCGGCGTCATTGAGGAATCGCCCAACCTGCAGCAGTTGAAAGGATGCCGCATGCTGGAACTGCTCTCCGCGGAATTGCGCGAGGCGGGCATCGCGGCGCCGGTTCATCTTTATAACGACGCCGATATCGTGGCGGCGGGATTGGCCGCGCGGCGTGGGCAACTGGATCGCCTGATTCGAGTCTGGACGCTCGGCCATGGAATCGGGTTCGGCATTTATCCCAGCGGCGATGGCGTCTGGGAGGGTGGACACATGGTGGTCTCGCTCGATCCGGCCGAGAAGTTTTGCGGCTGCGGCGGAGTGGGGCACGTGGAAGGCATCATGGGGCACCGCGCCATGCGGCTGCGTTTCCTCGACATGGAGCCGGACGAAATCTTCGAGAATGCCGCAGCGGGCGATCAGCGCTGCAAGGATTTTGTGAAGCTCTGGCATCGCGCGCTGGCCGCGGCCACCGCCAGTTCCATCCACATGGAGGGATCGGGCAAGTTCTATATCACCGGTCACCATGCGCGTCACGTGGACGTCAACCGTCTGAACCAATACCTGCATGAGATGGTCAAGATGAGCCCGCTACAAGGCTACGTATTCGAGATCGTGCCGGGGGGTGAAGAAGTGGCAGTGATCGGCGCTGCGGTGATGGCCCTGCGGGAGCAGGCGTGAGCGATCTTCAATACGACGTTTTCATAATCGGCGGCGGCCAGGCCGGCATTCCGTTGGCGGAAGCCTTAGCGAAGGCCGGCCGGCGAGTGGCGCTGGCGGAGCGCAAGAACCTGGGCGGTTCCTGCATCAATTTCGGATGCACTCCGACGAAAGCGGCCATCGCATCGGCTCGAGTGGCGCATCTGGCGCGGAGAGCGGCCGACTTCGGGATTCGCATTCCCACTGTCGAAGTCGATTTTCCGGCCGTGATCAAGCGCGCGCGCGGAATCGTCGAGGAATGGCGGAGTAGTCTGGCTGGGCGCTTTAGCGAGAATCCGGAGTTGATCCGGGGCCATGCACGATTACTCGGCCGGCAGGGATCGGCTTTCGCCATAAGCGTTGGAGACCGCGTCTTGACCGCGGACCAGGTAGTACTCGATACCGGCACGCGCAGCGTGATTCCGAAAATCCAAGGCCTTGAGAAAATCGACTATCTGACATCCGAGAACTGGCTGGATCATTTTGAACTTCCCGAGAGCCTCGCCATGATTGGCGGCGGTTATGTCGGGCTGGAGATGGGCCAGTTCTACCGGCGCATGGGCAGTCGCGTCACCATCTGGCAGCACGGCCCGCGCATCGCGCCTCGCGAGGACGAAGATGTATCGGAGGCGATGCAGAAAGTTCTGGAACGCGAGGGCATCGAGTTCCACCTAAACAGTGAGCCTGAGTCCATCGACGAGTTGGATGCTTCTCACGTCTTCATCGGCGTCGGACGGCGGCCGAACACGGACGACCTGGGTTTGGAAACCGTCGGCGTGGAAATGGATCGTGGAATCCTGAAAGTGGACAAGCGGCTTGCGACTAATGTTCCCGGCATCTGGGCTGCTGGCGATATCCGTGGCGGCCTGATGTCGACGCATACTGCGTGGGACGATTATCGCGTGCTGGAGTCGCAAATCGCAGGCGATGGAAAACGCACCACGGATCGCGTGACCCCGTACGCGATGTTCATCGACCCCGAACTAGGCCGCGTTGGAATGACGGAACGTGAGGCACGCGAGCAAGGCCGCAAAATTCGCGTGACGCATTTCGATATGTCCAGGAGCGGCAAAGCGATCGAGATCGGCGAGACGGAAGGATTTATCAAAGTGGTAATTGAGGAAGACACCGGCCTGATTCTCGGTGCGGCCGTTCTTGCCTCCGAGGGCGGCGAATTGGTGCATATGTACATCGACATCATGAACGCGAAAGCGCCGGCGTCGGTAATTCGGGACGCGGTTCATATCCATCCGACGTTGGCGGAAGCGATCCAGAGCGCCGTTTCCTAATGCCAGGCGTCGAATCGGAAACTGACGAGTGCTTTTTCGCTCGAGAACTTAAGGATTCTCCCAAAACGTTGCAGCTTCTTAGCGAAGCCGTTTCCCGAGCGCTCGGGCGGTGAACCCGTCCCGCGGGGGCGTCTCATAGCTCTTCTGTTCGATTCGTACGCTGCTCATTGACGACTCCGAATCCGATGAACAGCGCTCATCTGGGCGGGTGGCCCACACTTGCCTGATTTTCAGGCGGCATCGGCGAAAAACCGCCGAACGCACCAAAGGCGGGCCAGCCCCCTTATGCCGCTGAAACCGACTCCTTCTTCCGATTGAGCGCCGGTAGAAGAAGGTTCAGAAGCGCTTGATCGGAGAACGGGTTCTGACCTGAGATCACCTCGCGATCTTGAAGGACGTAGCTCTGCCATGGAGCGACCACGCTTACGTCACCGCCCGCCGTACGCAAGGCGAAGTCCGGGTAGAAC
>JBEKUT010000103.1:0-18133 GCA_049514735.1 Bryobacteraceae bacterium | reverse complement strand
GTCCGCTCCTCTGCGACGGAGGAAGCGTTCGCGCGAATTAAGCGGGACGGCGGTCCGGAACAACAAAGGCAATTGCAGGAGCTCATGGCGAACGCCGCGCAGCAGGAAATAAGCGCTCGAGAATCCGGCTCGCTGGGACGCGGGGAACTCATCGAACTGCAAAAGAAAGAAGCGGAAATCGAAAGACGCCTTATCGCGGGCAGCGCGGCCTGGAAAGAGTGGCGCACTCCCATTGAACCCGCGCAAGTGACAAGCAAGCTTTCGCAATACTCGGCGTTCATCGACATCATGCGTTTTCCCAAGATCGATGTAGTGACGGGAAAAGCCGGTGATGTTCTTTATGCCGCCATTATATATCGTCCCGGTCAGGGACCGCGCTTCGTGCTTCTTGGTCCGGCCGGTCCTATCGAAAGTGCGGTTCTGGATCTGCGCAAGAACTTCGCTAACATCTGGCGGCCATGCACTGGCGCGGATCAGTGTGCACATAGCGGGCAACTGGTCCTGATCGGCGGAGAACGCTTCAACGACAATCTCAGCAGCACCCAGGCCGCCTGCGCCCTGCTGTACAACCTGACCATGGCGAAGCTGCGCGGCGCTATTGGAAGCGCCACGAGGTTGATCGTTTCTCCCGATGCCGCTCTCGATGAAATCCCGTGGGAAATTCTCAGGGATGGCGATGGTCACTATCTGGTTGAAGCGGGTTTTCGAATTAGCTACCTGGATTCGGTGCGCAGTCTCGTCTATCCGCCCGCGAAGGCCGAACCGAGGTCTCCAGCGGCGGTCGTGGCAGACGTCGATTACGACGGCAAACAACTGCCGGCCAATACAGCAGCGGCGATCGAGAAATTCCCTTGGGACACGGAAGAGGTTCCTGCCGGAGATTCGCCCGCCGGAGGCTCATGGCAGCCGCTCAATGGAGGCAAAGAGATCCTGCGGACGTTGGATGAACTGGAGAGGACGGGCAAGATTGGTGTGGTGAAGAAGCTGCCGCTCGGCTCGGAAGAAGAGGTGATGGCGCTAACGCAGCCGGCCGCGTTGTTTGCGCACACGCACGGTTTTTTCAATGCGAGCCCTGCCGATATCGCGACGAACGGGGAAGGCCTCAACGCGGGAATCATCCTCTATGGAGCGAATCGCGCCTTCGATCCGAAAGCGCCGGGAACCGACGGCTGGCTAATGGCGAAACAAATCATGCTTCTCAATTTGCGTGGAACGCGGCTGGTGGCTTTAATGGGTTGTGAAACCGGACGCGGCGCGGAGGCTGGAGAAGGCGTGCAGGGACTTCGTCACGCTCTGGCGGTGGCCGGCGCGCGATCTACTCTGCTGACGCTGTGGCAGGTTGGCGACCTCAGCGTGGCGCGTTTTTTTGGGGAGTTCCTGATCCGCTCGGCACCCGATTCGCACCGCACCATGGTGGAAGCGCTGGCGGACACACAACTCGCTTTCGTTCACGGCGATGTCCGGGAATCCGGTTCCACCGCGGTGTCGAATCGCTGGCGGCATCCTTATTTCTGGGCGGCGGCGACTTTCGCCGGCCAGGACGGAGCGCTCAATCTCGAAACCGGTAAGGAGCATGCGGGACCCCGGCGTTAGTGGAAAACGATGTTAGACTCGCCCGAGTATTTGTGATAATTCCGAAACTCAATCACATTGCGGGAGCACGTCGTGGACCCGCGCTCGCACGCTAAATTCTCGGCCTTCACCGGCAGCAGAAAGGTCCCCTCGCCGATGCGCATGTAATCGTAATCGACGGCCATCTCGGTAGTGTCTTCGGGAAACTCCAGCGGTATTTTGACAGCCTGCATTTCGAGTCTCAACACGCGCGCGGTTGACTTTTCAATCCACACCGAACCGCGATAAGCCGGATTAATTCTTTGTCCCGGCACTTGGACCGTCCAATGCGAGTGCGGATGATCGACTGCGAAGTCGTAGATGAAAGCCGCCTTCTGCTCTATGGAGCGGCTGCCCCGGTATTTGAAATCCGCGTTCGTCCCAGGCGAGAACAGGTCTTCCAGCACCGTCCCGAACTCTCCATAAGAATACGCGCCCTTCGCTTCCACATCCTCTTTTTTCACTTGCTTGCCATTGATCGCCAGCTTTTCATAACGCTCTTTGCCGTCTTGCCAGACCACCTCGGCCGTGACGACGTCCTGCGCTTGCCAGTCCGCTTTTCTGCCCGAGCTGACGTAACGCGTGGTGAACTGCTGGACCACGTAGTTCGGCAAACCCTCCAGAAAGTTTTCGGACGCTTCCCGCGCTTTCGCGACCACATCCTCATGAGTGGAGTCGACCGACGGCTTGGAAGCTGGCGCCGCCACGGCCGTCTCCGCCGCCGGTGTGGGCAGCGAACTGTTCGGGATCTCGGCCTTCGCGATTTGGGTGTTAGCCGGCGGGTTAGCCGGCGCAGCGGCGGTTGTCGTGGCTGGCGGCGCTTTCCGCGGTTTCGGAATGCCGCGCTGCAGCTTGGGTGGACCGCCCTCGTCGTCGGGATCGGAAGGCGCCGGAGTTGCCATCACCGTAGTGGGTCGCGTGTCTTCTGGCTCGACCGCGGGACCACTGGACGCGCCCGCTCCCGTGGATGGCGTCGCGGTAGCAACTGCCGGCGCCGGACCCGAACCGGTCTTTTTAATTTCGGTCGCTACGTAGCCGCCCTTATCGTCGAAGATTGTGTCGACCTCCACCTTATCGCCGGGAATCAGTTTGTCTGGCTTCTTCGTCTTATCGTTTATCTGTAACGTGATAATGCGCTCATCGTCGGCGCCAACTTCCATGCTCTTCTCTTCGATGGAGCGCACCACGCCCCGTATCACTTGAGAGTCCTCTGTGCCTTGCTTGGAAGTCGAAGTCTTGGTGCGGCGCGGAATCCCGACGCCCCCCTGCTGTCCCGGCGGTGGCGGATAAGTCCCTGGCGGATAACCTCCCTGCGGGTACTGGCCCGGCGGATACTGGCCCGGAGACTGCGCGTATACGGCGCAAACGACCAGCGATAATGAGAGCAGCGTTTTCAACTTTCTCCTTAGACGAGCCTCGCGGCCGTCGGGATACACAAATGACAACAAAATTGAAGCTCGCATGGGCGATTTGGGCCGCGTGGACGCCCGCCCTGCTCGCCGCGACCCCGGCGGACATCGATCGCCGTATCGACGGCCTGCTCCAACGCATGACTATCGAAGAGAAATTGGGCCAGATGTCCCAATCCACGTCGATGAACACGCCCCTGTCCGATGAGATCCGGGACCAGATTCGCAAAGGCCGTTGGGGCTCCTTTTTGAATGCCGGCAGCGCCGCGGATCGCGCCGAAGCCCAACGAATTGCGCGCAAAGAGAGCCGACTCGGCATCCCGCTCATCTTCGGCCGCGATGTCATCCATGGATATCAAACCGTATTTCCGATTCCGCTCGGCCAATCGGCAAGCTGGGACCCGGCGCTGATTGAACAGGCCGCGCGTGTGGCCGCGCAGGAAGCGTCCGCGGTTGGCATTCACTGGACCTTCGCGCCCATGCTCGACATCGCGCGCGACCCCCGCTGGGGAAGGATTGCGGAAAGCCTCGGCGAGGACCCTTACCTGGCGGGCGTTCTCGGATCGGCCATGGTGCGTGGGTTCCAAGGCAAGTCGCTCGACGCGCGCGATTCGATTGCGGCATGCGCGAAACATTATGTCGGTTACGGAGCTGCCGAAGGCGGCCGTGATTACAATACTACGTGGATTCCGGAACTGTTGCTGCGCAACGTCTATCTGCGGCCGTTTCAGGCCGTGAAAGACGCCGGCGTGGCGACGTTCATGAGCGGGTTCAACGACCTGAACGGCATCCCGGCGAGCGGCGATGTATTCACCCTCCGTGACGTGCTGCGCAACGAATGGAAATTCGACGGCATGGTGGTCAGCGACTATAACTCGATCACGGAAATGATCAATCACGGTTACGCCGCCGATGCATCCGATGCGGCCTTTGAAGGCGTGCGCGCCGGCGTCGATATGGAAATGGTAAGCACCGCTTATTACGATCATTTGAAGTCGCTGGTGGACGCCCGCAAGGTCGACATCAAACTTATCGACGAATCGGTGCGGAATATTCTGCGGCTAAAATTCCGGATGGGTTTATTCGACGACGCGCCGAGCCTTACGGGTTCGTCGGCCCTCGCGGCGCTCGATGTGGCCCGCAAGGTCGCGGCCGGGAGTTGCGTGCTTTTGAAGAACGATGGCGGCACGCTCCCGCTCTTGAACTCGATCGGCAAGGTCGCGGTGATCGGACCGTTGGCCGACAGCCCCGTGGATCAGATGGGCACCTGGACGCTCGACGGCAGACGCGAAGATGTGCGCACCCCGCTCATGGCGTTGCGCGAACGGTTGGGTGAGACGCGCGTGTTACGAGCGGCGGGTCTGAATACGAGCCGCGATATGAGCCATGACGGCTTCTCTGCCGCGCTGGAGGCGGCTCGCGCGTCGGACGCCGTTCTGCTTTTTCTGGGCGAGGAAGCGAACCTCTCCGGCGAAGCCCGTGCGCGCGCGTTTCTCGATCTGCCCGGCGCGCAGGAGGCGCTCGTCGAAGAGGTAGCGAAAGCCGGTAAGCCGACCATCGCGATCATTATGGCGGGCCGCCCGCTCACCTTCCACAACGTCGCATCGAAAGTGAATGCGATCCTCTATGCGTGGCATCCGGGCGCCATGGGTGGCCCGGCGATTGCGGATTTGCTGTTCGGCGACGCGGCGCCCAAAGGAAGGCTCAGTGTCACGTTTCCGCGAACCGTCGGCCAAGTGCCCCTCTATTACGATCACATGAGCACGGGACGTCCGCCGTCGCCGAGCACGCTGGGCATTCCGGCGGGCAGCCCGCTCGATCCGAAAGACTACACGTCGCGATACATCGATATCGATTACACCCCCGAATATCCATTTGGATTCGGTCTGACTTACACCTCTTTCGAGTATTCCAGTCTGCGCCTCTCGCAGCCCGGCATGACGGCGGACGGTAGCCTGACCGTGTCGGCCGACATCGTCAATAACGGCTCGCGCGAAGGAGATGAGGTGGTGCAATTATATACGCGCCAGCTTGTCGGGAGTGTGACGCGTCCGGTTCGCGAACTGCGAGCGTTCCAGCGCGTCCACTTGCGGGCGGGTGAAAAGAAGACCGTGGAGTTCACGCTGCGAGCACGCGACCTGGCGTTTTACAACGAGCGTATGAAACTCGCCGTAGAGCCGGGAGCGTTCCAAGTCTGGATTGCGCCCGATGCGGCCCGCGGCGTCGAGGGCGGTTTTCGCGTCACAGCGTCCCTATAGTAGAACAGACGATCGGGTGGAACAGACGATCGGTTTTCGTCGTCTGTTCTCCGCCTCCAGGCAGGTCACGAAACACGATGACCAGCCCCGCCGCGGAACCGGTATCCCACCCACGGCTCCGTCACAATATATTCCGGCTTGGCGGGATCGTCTTCAATCTTCTTACGAAGGTGCCGGATATACGTCCGCAGGTTCTCGCGCTCACGGCTTTGAGGACCCCAAATACCGTGTACGATTTCCGCGTGTGTCAAAGTGACATCCTGACTCTTCATCAGAAAAGAGAGCAGCTCGAACTCCCGCCCGGAAAGGCGCACTTCCTGGCCCGCCTTCCACAGTGAGCGGCGCTCGAGATCCATCTTCAAATCGCCTGCCCGCAAGATCGCCGGTTCCTCACTGATACCGGTATGCATTCGGCGCAGGATCGCAGCCAGACGTGCTCTCAATTCGCCGGTGTGAACAGGTTTGGTCACATAGTCGTCGGCCCCGGCTTCCAAGGCCCGAATCCTATCGTCCTCATCGTCGCGGACCGCAACAACGATGATTCCCGCGCCAGGCGCAAGCGAACGGATTTGCTCACAGGTCTCGATGCCGCTCAGACCGGGTACATCTATATCCACCAGTACCAAATCAAAACGATGCAGCCGGATAGCTTCCAGTGCTTCTGTGCTGTTAACAGCTCGTTCAACTACGAATCCGCCCCCTTCAAGCGCGGCGCAGACGGTTCTCTGCAAAGTAAGTTCATTATCGAGCACCAGAATCTTAGACGGCTGCGGTAAAGTCATTTATTCGGTGCTAGTAGACAAGCGCGCAGTTCAGAAACAGAACCGCTATTAAGGGTACAGGAGGGAAACCAAGGAAGGCATAAGGAAGTTATAAAACAACCGTGGAACGATCACGATGACGAGGCAGGTTCATCAAAAGAACTTATGAGATCCACTCAAGAAAGCTTTCGTTGTCTAACGGCTTCTTTATGCCTTTCTTGGTTAGCGGCTCTTAAACTTGTTCGTGAGATTCCCCCGTCGGACTGGACTTCCCATGAAAAACAAAATCGTACTTCTTCTTGTCTCGATTGCATCGCTGCTTCCTCTGGCTGGCTGTGGGAAAGTGCACGCGCAAGCGGATTCCAAAAGCGACCCCGGAGCTCCCCCTCCCGCCAAAGTGGTCACCGCTCCGGACGCCGCTCTGTTTAGCGTTGACCGTCCGGATCAATTTCCGCTCGCAACGGCCACGGAGCGTCCGTCCACCTCCGAGTTAGTCACGACCGCCACCGTCGTGCCCGATCCTTCATTAACTGTACCGGTTGTTTCGCTGGCCTCAGGACGCGTCGTGAGCATCCACACCCGCCTCGGCGCGAACGTGCGTAAGGGCGACCTGTTGATGACCGTTCGAAGCGACGACGTTTCGGGCGGCTATTCGAATTACAAGATGGCCGTCGCAGATGAAATACTCGCGCGCGCCCAACTGGAACGCACCAAGGATCTTTACGAGCACGGCGCCTTTGCGCTGAACGATGTTCAAATCGCGCAAGACACCGAAGACAAGGCAAAAGTAGCCGTGGACACCTTGGCGGAGCATTTGCGGCTGCTCGGCAACGATCCCAACAAGATGACCTTCATGGTTGATATAGTCGCGCCGGTTTCGGGAGTAATTACCGATCAGGAAGTTGCCGCCGGATCTCTGGTGCAGGCATACAACTCACCCTATCCGTTCACGATCTCCGACCTCTCGACAACCTGGGTCGTCTGCGACGTATACGAGAATGATCTGGCCACCGTCCGGCTCGGAGATACCGCGGAGGTCGTTCTTAACGCCTATCCCGACAAGAAATTCCGAGGCAGGGTGAGCAACATCGGGTCCATTCTCGATCCAACCATCCGCACCGCCAAGGTTCGCGTTGAAGTTCAGAATCCTGGACTCATGCGTCTGGGCATGTTTGCGAGAGCGACATTCCGCGGCCAGACGCGCGAGATGCACACTGTTGTCCCGGCATCCGCCATCATGCACATGCACGACCGCGATTTCGTTTTCGTTCCCGCGCCGGGTAATAAATTTCGCCGCGTGGAAATCGCCAGTGGAGACCTCTTGCAGGACAACACCAATTTGCAAGAAGTTGCGTCGGGGTTAAAACCGGGCGATCAAGTGGTTTCAAACGCTCTGGTCTTGGACCATGTGCTCGCTCAGTAACGTCAGCGCTACAAAGACAGGAACCAGGAAATGATTCGCGCTCTCGTAGACTTTGCGCTTAACAACAAGTTTGTCGTGATGGCCGTGGCTGTCCTATTACTCGGTTGGGGTGCGATTTCGTTCCACAACCTGCCAGTAGAAGCCTATCCGGACATTGCCGACAACTATGTCACCGTTATCACTCAATGGGCCGGACGCTCCGCTGAAGAGGTCGAGCAGCAGGTAACTATTCCGATCGAAATTCAAATGGCCGGAATGCCGCATATGACCTTTCTGCGGTCCGAGTCTATTTTCGGACTGTCATTCGTGCTGATGATTTTCGACGATAGTTCCGTGAACGATTGGAATCGCCAGAAGGTATTGGAAAGACTCACGCAGGTGAATCTTCCGAATGGACAAAACCTCCAGCCGCAAATCGGCACAGACTGGAGCACGACGGGTCAAATCTATTGGTACACCATACGAAGCAGCAATCCCCGCTACGACCTGATGGAGTTAAGGTCTCTCGAGGACTGGGTTCTATTGAAGCAGTTCAAATCCGTTCCCAATATCGTGGACGTGTCGGACTTCGGCGGCACGGTTCGTGAGTACCAGGTGCGCATCGATCCGGCCAAGCTGGTGTCGTACGGATTGAGCATTGGACAGGTTGAGCAGCAGCTTGCCAACAACAACATTAATGCCGGCGGCAGCTTTGTCGAGGTCGGCCTGCAGCAAATGAACGTTCGGGCGCTCGGCCTGTTTAACAGCGTGCAGGACATCGACCGGACCATGCTCACCACCAAGTCCGGCACTCCGATCCGGGTCAAAGATATTGCGTACGTGATCCAGGGTCCCAAGATCCGCTTGGGTCACATGGCCAGAGCCAACCACATGGAAGACGGCCGCATCATTGACGAGCCCGACGTCATCCAGGGCGGCGTGCTGCTGCGCAAAGGCGCCGAAGAACAACCGGCGCTCGACGCCCTTCACAAGAAAGTCGACGAGCTCAATAACGGTATTCTTCCGCCCGGCGTGAAGGTGATCCCCATGCTGGACCGCAGCGATCTGCTGCACTTCACGCTGCACACCGTGGAGCACAATCTGGTGGAGGGAATGATCCTTGTGACCATCATTCTCTTCCTGTTCCTGCTCAATGTCCGCGCCGCACTGATCGTCGCGCTCACGATTCCGTTCTCGCTGCTCTTTGCATCCATTTTTCTGGATTTGAGTCACATTCCGGCGAATCTCTTGTCACTGGGCGCATTGGATTTCGGAATGGTGGTGGATGGCGCGGTGGTGATGGTGGAAAATATCATCCGGCATCTCAGCCACAGCCGCAATCACACCCTCACGGGATTGCCGCGAACCACCGCGGAGATGATCCGCGAGGCTTGCCATGAGGTCCAGCGGCCGGTGTTCTACGCCATCGCCATCATTATCACGGCCTATCTGCCCATCTTCACGCTGCAACGCGTGGAAGGACGTTTGTTCCGGCCCATGGCCTGGACCGTCGCGTTCGCGCTTCTCGGCGCCATGACGTTTTCCATCCTGATCGCTCCGGTTCTTGCCAGCATCTTCTTCAGCAAGGGAGTGCGGGAACGGCGCAACCTCGCGATGGATTATCTGATCGGGGTTTATCGCCGCCGGCTGACATGGGCCGTTAAACATCCTTGGATGGTCGCGTGCGTGGGCATCGCGGCCGCCGTGGGAACGCTCTATTTGGGATTTGGCGGAGTGATTGGAGCGGAGTTTCTGCCGCATCTTGACGAAGGCGCAATCTGGGCGCGCGGCACTCTCGCGAACAGCACCAGTCTTTCGGAAGGCGAGAAATTCACCACCAACGAGCGCTACGTTTTCGCGTCGTTCCCGGAAGTGACGACCGTGGTATCGCAGGCTGGCCGTCCCGACGATGGAACCGACACCGGCGGATTCGGCAACACCGAATACTTCGTCGACTTGAAGCCTCACGACAAGTGGCGTCCTATCTTTCACAAGAACAAAGAGGAGCTGATCGCCGCCATGAATCGCGCTGTGCAAAAGTATCCGGGAGCGATCTGGAACTTCTCGCAACCGATCGAAGACAACGTCGGCGAGACAATGACTGGCACCAAGGGTTCTCTGGCGCTGAAGATCTTCGGCGACGACTTGAAACTTCTCGAACAGAAGGGCGAAGAAGTCACCGCGCTCATGACTGCCATACCCGGTATGCACGATGTCAAGCTGTTGCGCGACTTCGGCCAGCCGAACCTCGACCTGACCATCGACCGCAAACAGGCGGCCCGTTTCGGACTCAACGTGACAGACGTACAGGACGCCGTCCAGACGGCCGTGGGTGGCAACGCCGTGAGCCAGGTGCTGATCGGCGAGCAGCGCTACGACGTGGTGCCGCGCTATCTGGAGCCTTATCGCAATACCCAGCAAGCTATCGAGAAAGTTCGCCTGCTCTCTCCTTCGGGAGAGCGCGTGTCTCTCGCGCAATTGACAAACATCGAGGTCAAGGATGGAGCGTACGACATCTACCGCGAGCAGAATACCCGCTATGTGGCAATAACCTTTAACGTCCGCGGCCGCGATTTGGGAACCACGGTGGAAGAGGCGATCAAGAAAATAAATACAAACGTGAAGATGCCGCCAGGATATTCCATCGGTTGGTCGGGCGAATACGAAAGTGAAAAACGCGCGGAAGCGCGCCTGACCATCGTCGTTCCTTTGACGATTCTCGTCATCTTCATCATCCTTTACACCATGTTTCGCTCGTACAAATGGGCGATCCTGATTCTTCTGAACGTTGGTATGGCTCGTATCGGCGGCCTGCTGGCCCTACTGATTACCGGAACCTATCTCAGCGTATCCTCAGGTGTCGGGATGCTGGCGCTATTTGGCGTATCGGTGCAAACCGGCGTCATCATGGTCGAATACATCAACCAGCTCCGAGCGAGAGGTAATAGCATCACGGACGCCGCGGTGGAAGGAGCTGTCCTGAGGCTTCGTCCCATCATGATGACCATGCTGGTAGCGACTCTGGGGCTGCTGCCCGCGGCTCTCTCGCATGACATCGGATCGGACTCGCAGCGGCCCTTCGCCATCGTCATTGTTGGCGGCCTGATTTCCGATCTGCTGCTGAGCATCATTCTGTTGCCCACGTTTTATGTCTGGTTCGCAAGCGAACACGATCAACTTCCGGAACCGGAGACCACCGTTGAAAGCTAAGGGTAGAACTTTGAAACCTCGAAACGGCATAATTCTCGCTACTGGCGTATTGCTTAGTTGCGCGGTATTCGTAAATTTCGCTCTTGGCCAGGCGGGACTTAGCAGGATCACGCTGGAACAGGCCATTGAGCTGGCGATCAAGCACAACCACAATCTGCTGGCCGCTCGCACGGTCATCCAACAGGATCTGGCGCAGGAAGTTACCGCGAACCTGCGCCCCAACCCAACGTTCTTTGTCGACTGGGAATACCTTCCATTCCTTACGCCAACCGGCGGCATTCTCGATTACCTCCACAGCTCCAGCGAGGGCGACGTCGGACTGAGCTACTTGTTCGAGCGCGGCCAGAAGCGGCAGCACCGTTTGGAAGCGGCCAAGGATGTCACCGCCGTCGCACGCTCCACCGTTTCCGACAACGAACGCACGCTAGCCTTTCAGGTCGGTCAACTGTATGTCAATGCCGAGCTGGCGCAATCGACGCTCGAACTGGCGCGCCTGGACTTGAAGAGCTTTCAGGACACCGTCAATATCAGCGAGCGGCAATTTAAAATCGGCGCTTTGGACGAAAATGACTTTCTACAAATAAGACTTCAGTTGGTACAGTTTCAGACCGATGTGGAGCAAGCGGAATTATCGAAGGCCCAGGCCCTCTCTGACCTCCGGCAGCAATTAGGTTACGAATCGGTGCCTTCCGAATATGACATCGCGGATGAGTTGGAATACCGTGCCGTTGAGCTTAATCTGAGGGACCTGCAAGCGAAGGCCCTCCAGAACCGGCCCGATTTACGCGCGGCGCAGCAAGGGATCACTGCGGCAAATAGCCAGTACACGCTCGCAAAAGCCAACGGCAAACAGGATTATACAATCCAGGGCAATTACTCCCACGTGAATGGTCTTAGCGCGATCAGTCTTTCTTTTAGCATCCCGCTCCCGATTTTCGACCGCAATCAGGGCGTAATCGCTCAGACTCGCTACGCCATCGCGCAGGCGCAAGAGCAGAAGAGTCTGGCTCAAGGACAGGTTCTGACCGATGTGCGCGATGCCTATTTAGCGGTGGAATCGAACGGCCGCATTGTGAAGGTGTACCGGTCCGGCACGCTCGACGATAACAAGAAGAGCCGCGACATCAGTGAGTACGCGTATCGGCATGGCGCCACCGCGCTGCTCAATTTCCTGGTCGCCGAACGCAATTACCGAGCCGTTGAACTTGCCTATCGACAGGCCTTGGCCGCCTATGTCACATCCGTGGAGCAGCTCCGCCAGGCCGTCGGGTCCAGGAGCCTGCAATAAGAGCGCGTAATTCCCAACGGAGAGTCCGATAAATGAAAAAGTCAGAAGTGCGCGCGATCATTGAAGACATTGGGATCATTCCCGGTGTCCGCGTGACCGTGCCGGATGAAGCTCGCTTCGCCGCGGAAGCAGTGTACCGCGCCAATATTCCGATCGCCGAAATCACCAATACGATACCCAATGCCGTCGATGTGATTTCGTATCTGGCAAACAAGTTTCCCGATATGGTGGTGGGCGCCGGAACCGTCCTCGATACCGAAACCGCGCAGCGCTGCCTGGATGCCGGTGCGCAGTTCTTGACCAGCCCGGGACTTGTCATAGAAGTCGTGGAGTTCGCTGTGAAACACGATGTCGTGGTCTTCCCCGGCGCTTTGACTCCCACGGAAGTAATCACGGCGTGGAAAACCGGCGCCGATTTCGTCAAGATCTTCCCCTGCGCCGGAATCGGCGGACCCGTTTACCTGCGATCTCTCAAGGTGCCTTTGCCGCAGGTGCCCTTGATCGCCTCCGGCGGAGTCAATCAACTCAGCGCCTTCAACTTCATTCTGGCGGGCGCGACGGCGTTGGGAATCGGGAGCGAATTGATGCCGCACGAAGCGCTTTACCGCCGCAACGACGAACAGATTCGCGAGCTCGCGCGCCGCTTCATCGGCATGGTGAAAAAAGCACGCGCGCAGCAGGCGGAGTTGCAATCTTTATGACCTACAAACTGGCTGCATCGTGCGTCGTGCTTTGTGCGCTGGCAGGCACGGACTTGCTCTCGGCCGCCGAAACGATCCAGCGCCCCATGCTAGTGACCAGCACCGAGCATGTGAGTCTGGCTCCCGGTGGAACCGTCCGCTTCGATAAATCATTTGGCGATCTCTATGTCGAGGGCTGGGACCAGCCCCAGGTCGAGATGGTCCTTATCAAAACGTTTGAAAACTACGATCCGCCTGGCAAACCCGCCGAGCGCCTGGCGCAAGTGAAATTCACCACCAAGCAACCTTCGCCCAACGAAGTGGAGATCGGGACCACCATTCCGTCCCGTAGCTTCTTTCGTCATCCTTTCGGCGGCAAAGGCCCTGTGAACGTCCGCTACGAACTGCGCGTGCCCCGCGACACGCACCTGGTGATCCACCACGGCGGCGGAAATATACTGATCGGCGGCGTCAGGGGAAGCATCGAAGCCACCAACCGCGAAGGCGATATCGTGTTGATGCTGCCCGATCCCGGCCCCTACGCGATCGACGCCAAGAGCAAAATGGGAACCGTCACTTCCGATTTCGACGGCAAAGCCCACGTCCGCTATTTCATCGGCGAGCGCTTCGCCGGCGCTGACGCCAATTCCCCGCGCAAAATTTTCCTGCGCGTCGGGTTTGGCGGCATCACCATCAAAGAAGTTTCTCCCGAAGGGCTCTTCTGATACCCCAAACATCGTATCCGTTCAGACATGGCGCGTACTTATGCATCTACCGCGTCACTCCAGCGCTCTGTTTCCGAGCCGTGACCGGCAGGGAGCGGTCCGCCACGGGACTCGGCTAAGAACAGCGCGCTGGCAGCGACGCAACGTCCGCAAGTCCTTGTACCGCCGACAGCGACCAACGAATTCTCATTAAGGCTGTAGAAAGTGCCGCAGCCGCTCGCCCACCTGTTCATGCGTCGGAAATTCGCCGCGCTCCAGAGCGGCCTCGCCCCGTTTCACGGCTTCGACAAAGCGGTCTTCTTCCTCGAGGTAACGCGCCACAACATCCTGGACAACCTCATCCGGGTTGCGGCCTTGTTGGATCGCTCGCTGCGTGATCTTGGCTTGCAAGTCGGGGTCGAAATGTACTTCCATGCCTTTAAGCATACGGCAACCATCAAGTCCGTTTTTTGCCAGCCAATCCGGGCCACCCGGTCTATGTTGGATGACGTGACAACAATCATTCGCATCGCACTCGGCGCACTCCTTGCCGTAACCATCGCCTTCGGACAGAACGCCCCGGCCTCTCCCGGGACCCCGGAATCAGGCCCTTCCAACGATCTCTTCGTGATGTTCGGCTCGGACCTCGTGCGGCCCGGCCTGGAACCGAAAGCCAACTACAACATCGGATGGGGCCACACTTTCAAATTCCTGAACAAGGACCCATTCGGCGACGAAATCACATTCGGCTACACCTACGAAAACGCCGGCTCGCATGGGTTCCTCCACACGGATTTCGGCTCGCACACGGAGGCGCTGGGTCTCATGAAGAACTTCGCACTCCCCGGCACCAAGCGCGTGACGGGCTACACGTGGATACAAGGCGGCATCACCAGCATGACTGGAAACGCATTCGTCCAGAACCGCTTCTACGACGGCGAGGCTCTGGGCGCAATCGTTCATTTCAACGATCGCAATTCCATCTGGATTCAGGAAATGTACAACAAAATTCCTTCGATTCCGTGGTACACAACCGCCAGTATCGGCTATACCCGAAGTTGGTAACTGTCTGCGCTGCACAAATACATCGCCGCATACGCCCGCCAGGGACGCCAGCACTCTGTAGAGCGTTTTGCCGGGACGGGGAAAGCATCGGGCTCGCCGAATGCCCGCATCGCGATGTAGTCCGCCATGGACTGCGAGATCCCCGGCACGACGCGCACCCGGGCGATAGCTTCTTCGAGGTTCATGGATGCGTCGAACGCCAGGCCTCCATTCAACACAGCTCGTGCCAACGCCCGGATCTGGGAAGCAGCTTCGGCGCCAATGCCGGCCGCTCGAAGATCCGCTTCAGCAAGATCGTGCGCACCGGGAAACAGGAGAGTCAGACCCGCAACCGAAGTTGTCACTTGCCGGCCGAATGTCCGCACCAACCTTGCCAGCGCGGCTCGCGGAGCTTGGTCTGTCAAGCACTCGCCGAGTATGGCGCGGACTGCGGCTTCAAAGCCATCCCAAATTCCAGGAACCCGAAGTCCCGGCGCAGCCGCTAGCAGTGGCCTTAAAGTCGGGTCGCGTGAAAGCTGGCTCGCGATCTGAAATGGGTCGGCACTCAGATCGAAAATGTGCCGCACCCGCTCCACCGCTTTCATGAGTGATTCATGACGCGGCAGTTCGATATTGACCAGCAGTTGCCGCTCCGCTGCGTCTTCCCGGACATCGATCGCTCCCGTGACGCTATCCATCTCTATCGTTCTTCGATATACGCCGGATTCCACCGCTTCAACTCCAGCGATCGCGCGTGAAGCCAGGAATTCGAGTAACGCGGACCAATGGAAAGGAGGACGATACGCCAGCCGGATGAGCAGGCCGGTTCGCGGAGTCACATCGGAGCCATTCCGAAGCTGACGGAGTTTGGTCGGCGACTCGCCCGTGGCCGCGCGCATCGCGTGGTTGAACTGCCGGATGCTCCGGAATCCCGCGCAAGCCGCTAGCTCCGTAATGGGCAGGCCGGTCTCTTCAATCAAATTGCGCGCGAAATGCACGCGCCGGGTAATCGCGATGCGGACGGGAGAGGCGCCCAGATGCTCTACAAACAAGCGGCGCAAATGACGCGGCCCCAGGCCCACGCGACCGGCTAGTTCCTCGATGTTGCCGTTGTCGAGCGCGCCTTCAGTGATCAATCGCAGCGCGCGCGAAACCACCGCCGATGTGCCCAGCCAGGCGGGCGTGCCCGGGGAAGCCGCGGAACGGCAGCGCCGGCAGGGATGAAATCCCGCCGTCTCGGCAGCTGCAGCCGAGGCGAACCACAGGATGTTGCCTGGTTTCGCGAATGGAACAGGACAGGTGGATCGGCAATAGACGCGCGTCGTTACCGCGCCCGCGAAGAATCGTCCGTCGAAGCGCGCATCGCGGCTGTGTACGGCCTGCCAACACACCTCCGGTTGCAGGCCGCCAGCGTGCGGTTCGGGAAAACGGGGAACCGCTCCCTCCCGGTCACGGCTCGGTAGGGCCCGGTCACGGCTCGGAAACGCCATCTTTAAACGTCCGGCGAGGCCAATTCCGGGTCGCACGGATTGCTGAAGCGATATCCTACCCACGGCTCGGTCAGAATATATTCAGGCCGCGCCGGATCGTCCTCTATCTTTTTCCGCAGCATCTTGACGTAAGATCTCAGATATTCGAGTTCACCCCCGAATTCAGGGCCCCACACCGCCTGCAGCAATCGGGCGTGCATCACTGGAGCGCCTTGATGTTGGAACAGATACACCAGGAGATCGAACTCCTTCGGCGACAGGTGAATTTCGGCGCCATCTTTCGTCAGCAAACGGCGCTTGGGATCGAGTTCGAGACGGCCCGCCCGCAAAATGGAGTCGATGCCATTCTGTTGTGCTCGCAGCCGCCGCAACACCGCGTTCAAACGCGCGATCATTTCGCGCAGGCGGTACGGCTTGGTAATAAAATCGTCCGCTCCCGCTTCGAGCGCCTCCACTTTGTCCTCTTCGGAGTCTCGAACTGTCACCATGACGATGCCAGTCTGGACGGACAAACCACGAATTTTGCGGCAAACCTCGATCCCGCTCATGCCCGGCATGTTGATGTCCAGTAAAACCACATCCACGGGCGCATTCGGCAATATGGCGAGCGCTTCGTCTCCATTGCGCGCTTCCGAAACAACGAAACCGCTGGCCGTGAGAGAGGTTCGCAACGCTCTCCTCAATGCGGGCTCATCGTCCACGATCAGCAGTTTACAGTTCCCGTTCGGCACTTGCTACCTCGGCTACGGAACTTGGTATTGTCAGCCGAAAGCCGACCCCACTCGTCCTGTTGTTGGCCAACACCAGATCCCCTCCATGCGCCAATGCGATTTTTCGCGCGATGTACAGTCCTAAGCCCGAACCCGGAGCGGTCCGCCGCGCTACCTTCCCTCTGTAGAACCGTTCGAAAATGCGGTCGCGCTCACCCTCCTCAATGGGAGGGCCGTCGTTCCAAACCGTAATCGCAGCCATGTCTTCGTTTGCGCCAAGCTCGATCGAGACACCCGAGTCCGGCGAAGAATATCTGCACGCGTTTTCCAGCAACTGACTCATCGCCAAGCCAATCAACTCCGGGTCCACACTGATGTCACTCACTTCCGACACTCGCCGGAAGCAGATCTTACGGTCGGGCCACAACTTTGAAAAGCGCCGTACATATCCCTCCACCAAGGCCGCGGCGTCGGCCGCTTCCAGACGCGGCTTTAGGTCTTCCTTGTCTACTCGCGCCAGACGAATCAAACGCGACGTGAGATCGCCGAGTCGTGAGGCCTCGGTTTCGATCAGCTCGGCCAGTTCCTCTTTCTCCGGAACGATCGCCCCTCCGATTCGCAACCCGCCCGCAGCCGCCAGAATAACCGCCAGCGGAGTCTTGAACTCGTGCGCCAGAGCGTCCAGAATTGCGGAGCGCAATACTTCCGCTTCGGCATGCGCGGCGGCGGTGCTTGCCGTACGGAACGATCGGGCGCGTTCCAGTGCCGCGGCCGCCAGAGCCGCCAAAGCCGACGCCGTCCCTTCCGTGGTGCTTAAACCCTCGAACCCAATCACGCCAACCAGCGCAGTCCCGGCCCGCAGACACCGCACGGCAATTCCGAACTCCGGGTATACCGCGTCGCGATTGGCGATGATACCATCGCGGGTTTTTCCTTCCAGGCCGCCCCGCGAATTTCCCGCGGAATAACACTCCAGTGTGGCCGCGTCGAAAAGACATACGGCGCGCACGTCGAACGCCGATAGAAACGGCTCCAGGAAAGCCTTCCCAGGAATACTGGGCGGAGGCAGCGCCAGCAGTTGCTGGCTGACCTTATAAAGGCTTTCCATATTCGATCGTTGTTGCATGGCGTTCCGTGCCTCAAAGCGGCTTCTGGACTGTATTCGGGTGATCACTAGACTGACAATCAGAAGGCAGCACAGGCTGATTGCCTCGAGCGGCCCCTCCACTTCGAAGCTGAAAATCGGCTCGGTAAAGAAGTAGTCCAGGCTGGCAACCGCAATGACGGAGACCGCGCACGCCTCGAGAAAACTGGAATCGATAGTATTCAGGACGACGGCGATCAGCAGCAGCACAGCCGCCGATGCGGAGTTCAAGTGAAGGCGGAAACACACTGCCGTCACCGCGGCGATGAGCAGAGTGCCGCGCAGCAGCCGCCAAGCAATATGCCCGAACCTGGCGGTCCGCAACATCTAAAGTTGGGAGGACAACATTCCAACGATTATAGCTATTCCGACCCAACGGCATTTGCGTGCTCACGTCAATCGTTAGACAATGCATGCGATCC
>JBEKUT010000102.1:0-18197 GCA_049514735.1 Bryobacteraceae bacterium | reverse complement strand
ATAGAAAGGCGCTACGACAGTATGCCCCCCGTTTTTACGGGTCCGCCGAAAAAAGATCTGGCTTATTCCCATGCCGTATCCGCTCCGGGGCCGGCCAAACTTTAGCCGGAAAAGGAAAAAGTTCACCTCTCGCTTCCCTCCCGATAAATCCTTATCCTCCAAAATCCACGAACTTTCTGAACCTCCCCGGAATCCTCGCGGGTTCCGCCCGTCTCCCGCGGTTCGCAGGGAGCAAGTTACTCTTCCCGCCACTTCTACCGAGGTCCCCTGCTACGGCCTCCCCGATCCTGTCCTCAACCCGCAACAGTCCGGGCCCGCTGGAAGACTGGCGGAAGCTCCGCCGCAACAAGGGAACCTAGTTTGCTTGCCAATCCCGCGATTCGGCTCATTCAGCCTCTGGGGTATCGCGAGAACCTCAGCTTGACAGCCGACGCCACGCTGGTTATTACCGATTGCGGCGGCCTGCAGGAAGAGACTACGTTTCTGGGTGTTCCGTGTTTGACGGTGAGGCCTAAACACTGAGAGACCCGTGACGGTCAGCCACGGGACGAACACAGTGGTGGATTGCGATTTCGATCTAGCGCTGAAGATGCTCGAATCGATTCTGGCCGGCAGCTACAAATCCGGATCGTCAGTTCCCGGGTGGGACGGCAAGGCTGCGGAACGTATCGCCGACGTGTTGATCGATGAATGGCGAAACGGAAAGATAGCTCGATTTTGAAGGCTCTTGATTTGCTTAGACTGCCGTTTGGACGCCGTCAAGCAACGCGCGGAGCTGCGAGGCGAGTTCGGGGACGTTGGGCTCCTTAAAAATTCCATCCGCTATGCCAGGTACTCTTCGCACCGAGAAACCCGCACCGACCTGGTCACGCCAACCGAGTCTTGGATCGTCGAGAACCAACGTGCTGTGTAGTTCATCTCCCGCGATGAATTGAACGACGTTGCAGCGCAGCTGTTTGGGTTCGTAGCTGCGGCCGGCACGCTCGTTCTTGCATGCCCTCCGTTCGATCGGTTCCACCATCGATTTCAGGCCTATCCCGACCAATCGTCTCCGGCTGACGGCCTGCGCTTTCCTTTTCAGCAACCCATTCAATACCTGGATGTGTGAGCGCATGCTCATCCACGTGGCTCGACCTTCCCCACGAGTCAACGCGCCCATCAGCCGTTTCGATTGTTTGAAGTAATTCTTCCAATTCCTTACGACCTTCGGGTAGCCCGGAGCGGGAACCTCGAACAAAGCGAGCAGGCTAATTTCTTCGCCCACAGCGACAAGTTGCCGGGCTGCTTCGAACGCCACAATCCCGCCGTAGCAGTGCCCGCCCAGCACGTAAGGTCCGCGCGGCTGCACGGATCTCATGGCGGCAGCGAAAGTCGCGGCATGCTCCTCAAGCGTGTAGATTCCACGCTCTTCGCGCGGCCGCGGATCGCGCAGAACATAGAAGGGTTGATCGTTGCCGACGCGCCGTGCCAGATCTCTGAAATAGTATGGATTTTCGTCGGCTCCCGGGATGCAGAAAAAGGGAACACGCGAACCCATCGGTTGAAGAGCGACAACGGGCGAGCGGCTGCTCTTATTCGAAACGGGTCTCGCACGGGCGATCGCATGCGCCAGCGTCTCGATCGTTGGCGCGGCGAAAAACTCGGAGCTGTTCAGCAGGGCCGCATCCACCCCAAACTCGAACTCCACTTCCGCCATCAGCAGTGTCAGTCCGAGTGAATCGCCGCCCGATCCGTAGAAATCGTCGCGAAGACCGATCTCCTCAATGCGAAGAATACGCTTCCAAAGCGTTTCCAGTTTCTGCTCAACGGCTGTGAGGGTATCACCTCGCGCATTCGCATTTGAACTAGCTTGTAATTGAAACTGCTCAGCAAGCAGCGCACGTCGAGCCTTGCCCGTGGGTCCTTTAGGGATCGCATCGACAAAGACGATTCTACCCGGCACTTTGAAGTCGGCCAGGCGCTGGGCCGCGAATTGGCGCAGGTCTGTTTCGGTGACCGATGTTCCCGGATTCAGCACCACCGCGGCGGCAACCACTTCGCCGAGCGTGGGGTGCGGCACGCCGAAAGCCATCGCTTCGAAAATCGCGGCGTGCGTCGAAAGTACTTCATCGATTTCCCGGGGTAGCACTTTCTCGCCCCCGCGGTTGATGATGTCTTTGATTCTGCCGGTAACGAACAGAAAACCTTCTTCATCCAGATAGCCCACATCGCCGGTTAGAAACCAACGTCCTCCTCTGAATGCGCTCCGGTCGGCTTCGGCGTTGTTGCGATAAGCGTGAATCACGGCCGGACCTTGCACGGCGATCTGGCCCTCACAACCCGCCGGCAAGAAACTTTCCGCCTCGTCCATGATGGCGACTTCCACCCCAGCGCTTCGTCCCACCGATCCGGTTTTTCGTTTGCGCGGAGGGAGCGCATTGCTGGTAACCATGCCCGCTTCCGTCATCCCGTAACCTTCCAGCGCGGGCACGCGCAGGGCACGCTCCAGATCGGCCAACAGGGCGTTCGGCAAGGGCGCGCCAATAGACCGGATGAAACGCAGCGGAAACCGGTCCAGCACATCGGGCCGAGCTTCGATCAGCGGCAGAATCGCACTGTGCACCGCCGGCGTGGCGCTGTACCAGGTTGGATGGAACTGCTCGATCCAGTTCGGGAACGCGCCCGCGTCGAAACCCGCCGTCGAGACGACGCTTCCGCCGGCGAGGAATTGCGCAATCGAACTGAGCAATCCCTGCAAGTGAAACAGCGGCATCATGCTGAGGAACCGGTCCGCGGCAGTCAGTTGAAGAATTTCCTGCGTATTTGCCGCCATCGCCTGCAGGTTGGCATGCGTCAGCGGTACGAGGCGGGCTTTATCCGTGGTCGCCGAAGTTTGGAGCACAATCGCAACGTCAGAAGGACACCCGTATTCGGCCAAGCCTGTGGTTCCAGTAAACCCGAGCAGGCGCTCCGGATTCAGAACGGAAATCCCAAGTTCCCCCGCTGCCGCCCCAACCTCCGAACCGATCGATTGATCGACGATCACGGCGCGTGCTCCGAGGTCGCTGAGGCACGACTTCATTTCGGTCCCGCGCAATGCGGGGTTGACGGGGGCGCCAATCGCGGCCGACGCAACGCCGAGAACGATTGAGAGCAATTCCGGCCCATCGGGCATCACGATGGCAACGACGTCATTGCGAGTGAGGCCGGCGTCCGCCAGCATTGCCGCTACGCCGTGGATGCGGTTCGCCAGTCCCGCGAACGTCAGCGGGCTCCGTCCCGGCGCCAGCAGAACCATCGATTCTGGAGCCGCCTTCGCGCGCCGCCGCAGTTCGTCGAGAAAGCCTCTCCCATCGTCCAGCGGCTTCGCTTGCGCCGCGGCCCCGACACTGCCTGCCAGGTTCATTTCAATTGAGAATTATATCTCGCACTGGCAGTGCGGACACGCGATTCCTACATGTTGTAAAAGAACTCTTCGTACACGATCTTGCCGTCGACCACTTTATAGAGGCCTACTTCCTCCATCGTGAACCTTTTGTCCTGCGGCTTAAAAGTGACGTCCAACTTGAACGTCACCGCGAAGTGCGAACCGGCGACGAGTGGACCTCCCACGCTGGCGGAATGGACCTCGTGATTAGCGACCCACCACTCGCCTTTGGCCTTCACGGCCTCAATACCCTTCGCCTCACGCGACTCTCCGGGAGGCGCGCCGGCTTCCATGCTGACGATGTCATTCGAGTAGAGGGATTCCACCGCCTCTTGAAACTTGCCCGCGGAACAAAGTTTGACAAGCGAGTCCGCAACTTCCTGGGTAGTCATGAATAATAATCTCCTATTAGATTTGACGCCTTCAATACGCTAGCATAAGGGACTCGCGTCGCCTACTTGAGCCGCCACACCGTGAAGTAAGGGTCGCCAAAAACGGGCTCCGCGGCGAGGCCGGGTATCCGCTCGCCCGGGATGACCACATATTCGCAGCGGCAGTTCGCTAGCGCCGGTTCAATCTTATCCCATGGTCCGAATGAGCAGTAAAATTTCGCGGGATCGGGCGCGTAGGTTCTCGAACAGTTGTCAATACCATAGATGCTCGACTGCGGATGAGACCTATTCAGCCAGACGAGGGACTTGTGCGTTCGAAGCGCCAGATCCAGATACTGGCCGGGGCCGATACGGCGCGCGAACAGCATCGACATAGGCGCGTTCACTTCGATAATCGCGATACCCAGGATGGCAAATAGAAGCGTGCCGGCAAAAGCTCCGGCGACGGAGGCGCGTAGCAGACGCCCGCTCAGCATGTCGTAGAACGCCGTGGCTTTGCCGGCCAGGAGGACAACCAGCAGGCTGATGGGAAGGATCGCGTAGCGCAGCATGCCGATGGTGGGTATCCAGTACGCCAGGTAGATGGCGCAGAAAAGAAGACAGGCGCGCCGAGCCGGCGAGCTCGCAGCGGGGACGAGGATGGCGAGCGGCAGAAAAACGAGCAGGGCGATTCCCATGGGATTGGGCAACGGGGACTCGAACTCCGTGACGCCATCGAACTGCGCCCTCCACGGGACACGCCAGAACCGCGCCAGGCGACTCTGCCCCGCGGCCTTTGGCCGGCCTTGACTCCAGCTTTGACTGATTGCCGTTGGATAGACGGGGTTTCCGGTCAGCCACGCGGTTCGCGCATGCCAATAAAGAGCGGACGCGCCCGCGACTGTACAAAAGAGCAGCGCGGCGCGCAGCCGCCTCGACGCATACAGGAAAAAACACATCAGTGGGACCGCCCCGAACAAGGCAACGTGCTTGATGGCGAACGTAGAGCCGAGCAGCAGCGCGCCAACGGGAATCCAGATTTGGTTGCGCGTTTCCAGCCAGCGCAGGAAGGCCAGCAGAGCGGCAGCCTGGAAGAAAACCAGCGCGGAATCGTTCTTCGAATTGCTGCCGGTCCAATGGGCGAATGGCAATAGGGCCGCCGCTGCCACGCCCGCAAATGCCGCTGCCCGGTTCAACCCGCAGGAGCGCGCGATAAGGAACAGAAGCAACAGAGAGAGTAACCAGAAAAGCGGCGAGACCAGTTGGGCGGCGGGCTGTCCTCCGAGCGACCACGCCAGCGCCATCAGCACCTCGCATCCCTGCGGGAAATAGCTTTCAACCATCGTGGGAAGCGGCTCCAGCGCGTGTTGCGCGGCATAATAACGCGCGGCGGCGAGATGCACGGCCAGCGGATCGAAGGCGATGCTCGGCGAGAGAGCCACGGCCAGCGCAGCGCCGGCCCCAAGAACCGCGAAGACGAACGCGAGTCCGGCGATTGGATGGGCGGGGACGCCCTTCTCAAGCAGGATTTGTCGTATTGCTTTGATGCCAACCGCGACGTCCCGCCAGAAAACCAGACAGGGAACAAACAGCAGCAGCGCGAAAACCGGCGCGTAATAGAGTCGCAACAACCCGAGCACGAACAGGATCGGGATCAGCAGGGCACAACCCAGCCCAAATCCCAGAGTCAGCACTTCGGCGGGGTTCGTCAGAGGAAGATGGAATAAGCGCGCCAGGCGAAGTCCCGTTGCGAGGCAGGCGAGATACAAAAGTGCCAAAACGAGGGTGGCCGCGGGTTGATACACCAGCAAGCAGAGACCGCAAAGGCCAGCCAGCACCGGCGCTTCGAAGCGGCCGAGGCGCGCACGGCAGAGCCATACATAGAGGAGACAGATGCCGGCAAAGAGCGGCAAAGCGCACAACAGCAAGGTCCGAAAAATGGGGCCCGGACTGGTAAAGTAGTTAACCTCCCAGAGGAAGTACCGGGCGGTCAAGAACACCACCGCAACCAGCCAGACAATCCAGACGCTCGCTCGGTTCAAACAGCCGATTGTAGCTTGGACTCGCGTCTGGTAATTTGGCGAGATCCATGGCGGCGGACCGTAAGCGCATCAGTGCGATATTATCGACACGCAACCGGGGCGCCATGGCTGCCAACGCCGTCCGCACTATCCTTGAGAACGATCACCCGGATTTCGAGGTGATCGTTCTCGACCAGAGCGATGACGATCTCACCTGGAGATCGCTCGCTCCGTTTCTGAGCAATCCGCGTTTACGTTACTTTCGCAGTGCTGCACGAGGCCGCTCGGCCGGACTGAACGCCGCATGTCGAGAGGCGCGCGGCGCGCTGGTCTCGATTACCGACGACGATTGCACCGTTCCACCCGGCTGGCTGCGGGAGTTCGAAGCGGCGTTCGCGATCGACTCCAGAATCGGGATCGTGTTCGGCAACGTTCTGCCGGCCCCTCACGACCGTTCCATCGGCTGCATTCCAGCCTATGTCCGCCTCAGCCCGTTTCTCGCCCGCGGCCCTCGGGACAAATGGCAGGTGGAAGGAATCGGCGCTTGCATGGCGGTGCGGCACCGCGTCTGGGAGTCGCTGGGCGGCTTCGATGAGATGCTGGGATCGGGCGCTCGATTCCAAGCGGGCGAGGACGGGGACCTGGCCTGGCGCGGTCTCTGCGCGGGGCACTGGGTTTATGAAGCTCCCGCCGTCCAGTTAACGCACCACGGACTGCGGACCTGGGAGCAATTGCCGGCGCTTGTCGACGACTATTGGTATGGAACCGGCGCGATGCTGGCAAAGCCGTTTAAGACTGGGCGATGGCAGGTTCTCCCCCTGCTCGTCCGTCTGGCTGCGCGATGGGCGTTTGGGCATTCCATCGTGGGCGCGAGCCTGGGTCCCCGGGCCGACAGAGTTCGTAAGCTCAGGGCCTTTTGCCGCGGCTTCCTTGCCGGAGCGGCATGCCGGGTGGATAAGCCGACGGGTCTGTTTGTTAGGAGCACATGAGGTAAATGGATTCTGCGGACAATTTTGGCCCCGATTCAGATTAGAGGGACATTCGGTGCGCGATCCCGGATTTACTTGCTCTTGTCTCTATAACTTTTCCGCCGATCCGCCGATAGACAACCGTGGGCAAATTGACCCTCCTGATATTAGTGTGTGTGCTGAGCGCGGCCGCGCAATCCCCTGTGGGTTTCGAGGAAAAGGTCCGTTCCGCCATGGAACAGAGCATTGAGAAACAGCGGGCGTCCGTTCAGAAGCAGGCCGTCTCCGCGATGCCGGTTGCCAACCTTCCGCAAAGCGGATTTTTCACCGCGCCGTGGCCCGCCCCGCCCTCGTTTACGGCCCAGATCCAGGCCCCTTGCGATCCCATGCCAAAAGACAAGCTGGATCCACTTGTCAACGGAGCCGCAAAGAGCGAAGGCGTCGATCCTCAATTGGTGCAAGCTGTCATCGATCGGGAATCGGCCTCCAAGCCCTGCGCCGTCTCCGTTAAAGGCGCCCAGGGGCTGATGCAGCTCATGCCCGCCACTGCCGCCGAACTGGGCGTAAAAGACGCCTTCGATGCCAAGGAAAACGTCGAGGCTGGAACGCGCTTCCTCAAACAGCTTCTGACGAAATACAATGGCGACGTCTCGCTCGCCTTGGGCGCTTATAACGCCGGGGCCGGCCGCGTGGACCACGATGGCGGCATTCCTGAGATTCCCGAAACCATCAACTACGTCAAAGACATCCTGGCCAAAGTCCCCACACAGCAGTAGCCCTAGTACGATACGAGGTTCGCATTCACACCTGTGCTGGCTATTCACACAACTCTGTCTCTATATTGCTGATTTTCGACGCTTAAATCGTGGTATTTTAGTTGCGTTGCGACGGCTATGAAGGTTTTTCTCGTTCTCGCGTTCGCAGCCTCGTTATGGGGGCAAACGCAGACCGCCGATCCGCCGCTGGTGAGCTCGTCGGCCAGCCCGGTCCTCGTTGCCGATATTAACACCCGCAGCGACGCGAACGTAAATTCGCGCTATACCGTCGAGAGCGTTGGCATTACAAATCCCCGCCGCTATCACATCCCCAGAATCTTAATCGACGACATGCAAAACCTGGTCGGGCGCCGCTTTAATAGCGACCTGTTCCAAAGTCTCGCCTCGCGACTAAGCAACGAGTTGCACGGGCATGAAGTACTCTTTAAGCTCTCGCGTGGAACCGACCCGGAACACGTCCGGGTAACCTTCGAAATCCACGGTCCGCGCACCGGCTTCGACGTCGATCTTCCGAAGTTTGTCTATAACTCGAAGCAGGGTCTCAGCGGCGAGGGCGACGCCATGCTGAACGTGGGTGCCAATACCTTTACGTTTGGTCTCCTCAGCGACGATGATTCTTCTATCCCGCGGACCGCTGGCGTTCGCGTCCGCTACGACCGTCTGGAGGTGGGTTCCGAACGGGTGCAACTCGGCTTCGAGTTCGACAGCTATCACGAGCAGTACAATTCAGCCACGCAGACGGCCGCCGCGGGCGACAACGATCTCTCTGTTTTATATCGTAACCGCCAGAACTACGAGCCAACCGCCACGGTGGCGCTCGCCGGTCCGCTCACCTGGACCGTCGGAGTCAGCTTCCAGCAATTCCAACAGCAGTACCCTTCCGCCCGGGCAGAGTCGTCCGATGCTATTGTCAACAGTCTGCGCTATGATCGCAGTTGGGCAGATTCGACAGGAGGCAAGCACCGCTTTAGCGCAAGTTACACTCTGCATGTGGCGACCAGTTTTCTAGGCAGCGCCTATGCATACACGCGCCACGCGGTCGACGCCACGTATCACTGGCATCGCGGCCGTCAGTCGGTGGAAGGAACGTTCCTGGGCGGCGCAATCGCGGGCAACGCGCCGCTTTTCGAACGGTTTGTGCTCGGTAATAGCGTTACTCTACGTGGTTGGGATAAATACGAACTGGACCCTCTGGGCGACAGCCGTGTCGTCTACGGCTCGGCGAGTTACGGCTTTAGCAGGTTCCGCGCCTTCTACGATACGGGCGCGGTTTGGAACAAGGGACAAGGAGTTAGTCTGAAGCAATCGGCAGGAGTTGGAGTGAAAGTAGAAGGCGTCTTGTTGGCTGTCGCCTTCCCGGTTCGTCACGACCGCTTGGAGGCGGTCCTAATCGCGGGTATGAACTTCTAGATGCATGTAAGCGCAAAGGCCGCGAACCCGCGGCGTCATACGGATCAGCCCCCCGCTCCATTCCGAGCCGTGACCGGAAGGGAGCGGTTGCTTAAGCCAGAGCGTGCGCCTGGACAAAGCGGGTCGCGGTCCGTTTTGCGCTTATTCCTCAAAAGTTCGATACGGTGGCGTGCCGTTGCCGTGGCGGCAATCTTCTGCGCACTGGGGTTGTCGTACACTATCCAGACCCTGTTGCCCCGCATTATTGGCGACCGTTTGCAAGTGACCGCGCCGGGCCTGCATTTCCTCACCGGCAAGTCTTTAGAGCGTTTGCACGACGGCGCTTCCGTGCCCTATGCCTTTCAGATGACGCTTTCCTCCATGCCCCGCGGATTTCCTCTGCAGCGCACCTTTGATCGCTTTGTGGTCAGTTACGACGTTTGGGGCGAGACCTTCGCGGTGGTCGAAGCTCGCGAAGCCAACAAGAGCGTTTCGCACCTCGCCGCCAATAACGCCGAATCGTGGTGCATCGAGCAGATGGGCCTCTCTTCCGCCGGCGTCCCGCTCGACCGCGACCTGTGGCTGCGCCTCGAAGTCCGCGCCGAAGAGCCTCTGGCGTCCCCACTGAGCGAGTCCGGTTTGAGCCTGACCAGCCTCATCGATCTTTTCAGCAAGCCGCCGCGCTCTCAAAGCCAGGAATGGATTGCCGAAAGCGCTGCCTTCCGAATCCCCAACTTGAAGCGCTAAGGCGATGAGCGTCCGAACCAGGCTGATTGTCGGATTCGTCATCGCCACCCTGATGCCGCTGGGCATCACCGTTGCCCTCTCCGTTTCTCTTCTCAAGCGCAGTCTTTCACTCGCCTCTACCCGGGATCTCGACGAACTCTCCCGCGCCCTCGAGAAAACCGGACGCGAACTCTACCACCGCACCCGCGAATCGCTCAAGCAGGATGCTACGTCGGGAAAAATCCAGCCGATGCGTTATCTCGCGGGCGACTCTTCTCAGTGGCCTTCCCAAGTTCGCGATTTCGCCGCGGCCGATCAGCCTGAACGTATTGTTCTAACCGGTTCCGGCGGAGATCGCATGGAGTACCTGGTGCGGCATGGCCGCGATGTCTGGCTCTATGCCACTTCGCTGCACGGTGTCGCGCTCGGCGGGGTTGCGGAGCAATACGCGCATGCGCGTGCGGCCGTCGAACGGGCCGATGGACGCAATCTACGCCGCGGCTATATTTACACGTTGATCGTGCTCGCCGCCGCGCTCTGGACTCTTGCTTTTTCCGGCGTGATTCTGTGGGCTACGCGGCTCACGCGTCCCATCCGCCGGCTTACGCAGGCGCTCTCCGAAGTTGCCAGCGGCCGTCTCGATCAACGCGTCGATATCTCGCGCTATGACGAGATCGGCGTCGCCATCGACACTTTCAACCGCATGACCGAGGAACTGCGCCATTCGCGGGACCGTCTGGTGTACATGGCGCGCCTCGAAAGCTGGCAGGCGCTGGCACGCAAAATGGCGCACGAAGTAAAGAACTCGCTTACGCCCATACGTCTGACGATCGAAGAAGTGGCCGCGCGCGACGATGGCCGCGATAACGGCTTTCTGCGCCAGGCATCGCAGATCGTGGTTGATGAAGTCACCGCCCTGGAGCGCCGCGTCCGTGCCTTTGCCGATTTTTCGAGCGAACCCCCGGTCCGTCCCAGAGAACTCGACCTGAACTCCCTGCTGCAGGAGCGCGTGTCGTTCCTGAAAACATCGCATCCCGAAATTGTTTATAACGTCCGTCTTTCGGAAGATGGTCCGCGAGCAGTTGCGGACGAAGATCTCGTCAAGGGCATGCTGACGAACCTGCTCGAGAACGCGGCTCAGGCCGCGCAACCCGGAGGCGTCGTGCTCGGCGTCACAAACTCGGTGAATGGGCATGTCTCCATCGAAGTGCACGACTCTGGCCCCGGCCTCAACTCCAGCGTGCGGAACTCGCTGTTTCAGCCGACAATTTCTTTCAAGCCCGGCGGCATGGGGCTCGGTCTCTCTATCGCGCGCCGCAGCGCCGTGCTTTCGGGCGGCGATATCGAACTCGTCAACGGCGAACTGGGAGGCGCTGGATTCCGTGTTCTGCTCCCCCGCGCCTAGCATTTCTAAACACAAATGCCGTCTAAACGTATCCTGATCCTCGATGACGAACCGAACATCTGCCGCTCCTTGCAGATGATCCTCGAATACTCCGGTTACGCCGTAACCGTGGCCCGGACCATTGAAGAAGGACGGCTCCTGGCCCCGCGCGCAGACGCGTTGCTTCTCGACGTGCGTCTGCCCGACGGCAGCGGCATCGACCTGCTCCGCCAGTTGCGCGAGATGGACATCTCGGCGCCAGCCATCATGATCTCCGGACACGGCACCATCGCCGACGCCATCGAAGCCACGCGTGCCGGCGCTTTCGATTTTCTCGAAAAGCCCCTCTCGCGCGAGAGAGTCCTGGTCGCTCTCAAGAACGCCCTCGAGCATTCCACCTTGCGGCGCGAAAATCAACAGTTGCGCGAGATGGTCGGCGCGGGTCCGAAAATGATCGGCGTCAGTCCCGTGTTCCTCAAGGTCGTCGAGCAGGCCACGCTCGCCGCGCGGTCCGATGCCCGCGTGCTTCTGATGGGCGAATCGGGTACTGGTAAAGAACTGTTGGCCGCCCACATCCATCGCGAGAGCCCCTTCGCTTCGGGACCGTTTGTCAAAGTCAACTGCGCGGCCATCCCTTCCGAACTGCTCGAGAGCGAACTGTTCGGTCATGAAAAAGGCGCGTTCACCGGAGCCGTTTCCATGCGGCGAGGCAAGTTCGAGTTGGCCGACGGCGGAACGATTTTTCTCGACGAGGTTGGCGACCTCCATGCCGGCTCTCAAGCCAAGCTGCTTCGCGTCCTACAGGAAGGCGAGTTTCAACGCGTCGGTGGCGAGCAGACCATCCGAGTCGCAGTGCGCGTGGTCTCCGCCACGAATCGCAACCTTCAGGATTTCGTGGCGCAGCAAAAGTTCCGCGAAGATTTGTACTACCGGCTTTGCGTCGTCCCAGTCCGCGTGCCGGCTTTACGCGAGCGTCCGCAAGATATCGAGGCGATGGCCGAATATTTCCTTGGCGAGTTCTGCGCGCGCAATAATTTCCACTCCAAACAGATCGCGCCCGAAGTGTTTCGACTCCTCGAAACCTATTCCTGGCCCGGCAATGCGCGCGAGTTGCGCAATGTGATCGAGCGCATGGCCATCCTGAATGCCGGAGAGATCCTCACCGCCGAGACCATCCCCGTCGAAATCCGCATCGGCGCGGATAGCGGACCTCGCTCCAATCTCCGCGAAGCCCGCGACTCAGCCGAGCGCGATCATATCCTGCGCGTGCTGGAAGAAACCAACTGGAACGTCTCCGGCGCAGCACGAGTACTGGGTATGGAGCGCACCAATCTTCATAAACGCATCCGCGCTCTCGGCCTGAGCCGTGGAATGCGCGCCGGCGTGTCGTAGCGCGGACCATCGCTTTTCGTGGTCTGCGTCCTTGACTCTCCTAAAACGATCCGTTACAATCAGTAACACTACAATGCGTAACGCTACTGTCGTTAACATTCCCGCCGATCTCGGCGACCTCGAACGCGAGGTCATGCAGCTTGTCTGGCTCGACGCCCCCTGCACCGCCGACGCCGTCCGCGAAAAGCTCGGCCGCAAACTCAAGGACTCCACTGTTCGCACCGTCCTGCGCCGCTTGGAAGAAAAGGGTTACGTTACGCACACCGTCGAAAATCGAACCTATATTTATGAACCAGCGGAAGCTCGCCAACGGGTTGCCGCCAAAGCCGTCAAACGAATTGCAGACTGGTTCTGCAACGGGTCCATGGAAGAACTGCTGGTTGGGATGGTGGATAGCGCCATCCTCGACCGGCGGGAACTGCAAAGGCTTCTCGACAAGATTGAAAAGTCCAAGGGAGGTACGAGGTGATGCTGTCGTTATTGCTGGAATCGGCTGTCCGTTCGCTCGCGCTAGGAGCTGTCGTGTGGGCAGCCTTGAAACTGCTGCGCGTTCGCAATGTCCACGCGCAGGCTGTCATTTGGACCGTCGTGCTCGCTGCGTCGTTGCTGATGCCGCTCGCCATGCAATGGCCAACGGTGAAAGTTCCGCCGCCGCGGATTGTCCGCATCGCTCCCGCTCCAAATTTTGCGGAAGTCCCGTCAACACCGACCCCAACCATCCCTTGGCGCAACTGGCTCCAGGACGCCTATTATCTCGTTGCAGGAATCCTTTTACTCCGATTGGCCATCGGACTCGCTCTCATATGGCGTCTGCGCCAAGGCGCCGTCGCCATCAACGACGATTGGACCGCTGGATCGGCCGTGCGCAGCAGCAATCGAATCGGCGTTCCCGTGACCTTCGGTTCCACGATTCTCGTCCCCGCCGATTGGCCCGCTTGGGACGCAGCCAAGCGCGCCGCGGTTTTGCTGCATGAACGCTCTCACGTTGAGCGCGCCGATTTCTATGTGCAAATCCTGGCGGCCCTCCATCGCGCCGTTTTCTGGTTCAGCCCGCTCAGTTGGTGGCTCGCCCGGCGAATTGCGGAACTGGCCGAAGCAGCCAGCGACGATGCCGCTCTGCAAATCCTCCGCGACCGTCCGTTGTATGCGAGGATTCTGGTCGAGTTTGCCGGCCAGCCGCAGCCGCTTCCGGCCGGCGTCGCCATGGCTCGCTTTGCCACCGTTAGCCGTCGTGTCGAACGCATTCTCGCGGAGACCCAAACGTACGCCCGAATCAGTCCCGCCAAGGCGATGTTGCTCGTCGCGAGCGTTGCTCCGCTGATCGCCCTCGCCGCAGGCTTCACCCTCGGTGCTCAAGCTCAGACGAAGCACCGCTGGAACTTCGACGACGATTCCGAGCCTTACGTCATCTACTCCAACAACCGCATGACGATGTCCGGATCGAGCAGCGACGCCCGCCGCGCCGAAATCATGAAGGACCGTGTCCACGGCGATTTTATCTGGTTCGAAAACGATTTGAAGTTCTACATCGTCACAGACCCCGCGACCATCAAGCGCGCCCAGGCTCTTTTCGCGCCTCAGGAAGAACTGGGCCGGCAGCAGGAAGCGCTCGGGGCACAGCAAGAGAAACTCGGAGCGGAGCAAGAGCGGCTCGGCGAAAAACAGAGCCGCGTTGAGGTCGACATTCCGGGTCTCGATGTCAAAATGAAGGCGCTACGCGATCAGATGGACAAGCTTCAAAAGCAAATGGAAAAAACCCCGGTGGACCTCGGCGATCTGCAGGGCAAGATTGGCGACCTGCAAGGTCGGCTCGGAGACCTGCAATCGCAGGCCGGAGAAAAGCAGGCAAAATTGGGTGAAGAACAGGCCAAGCTTGGCGACCAGCAGGCGCTTCTCGGCGATAAGCAAGGCACCCTCGGCGAGCAGCAGGCAAAGCTCGGCAAAGAGGCTTCCAAGAAGATGCGGACCCTCCTCGATGAGGCCCTCCGCAACGGCCTGGCAAAGAAGGTGGACTAGCCACAATCCCTTCACCAGGCCTCCGTTAGTGTACTCTGTAAAAATGTAATATTTTCCAAACACTGTGAGTCTAGAACGAATAGACCACGGATGTTTGGAGGAGGAGTACGCCGGTGAAAAAGGTCGCGGTCACGGAAGTTCTCGACGCCAACGAAGTCTTAGCTTCCCTCATCTCTTGCAAAAAAGGCGATTTCTCGGTTCGATTGCCGGTCAATCAGGTCGGCCTCGCGGGAAAAATCGCCGACACCCTGAACGACATCTTTGAACTGAACGAAAACATGGCCACCGAGCTGGCCCGCATCAGTACCGCGGTCGGCAAGGAAGGCAAAATCGGTCAGCGTGCGTTTCTCGCAGCGGGAGCCGGAAGCTGGGCATCCTGCGTCGAGTCGGTGAACAGTTTGATTTCGGATCTGGTGCAACCTTCCACCGAAATCGCGCGCGTCATCGGAGCCGTCGCGCAGGGCGACCTCTCGCAAAAGATGTCGCTCGAAGTGGAGGGTCGTCCGCTCCAGGGCGAGTTCGTCCGCACCGCCCGCGTGGTCAACACCATGGTCGACCAGCTTAACTCCTTCGCGTCCGAAGTCACGCGCGTGGCTCGCGAGGTTGGAACGGAAGGCAAGCTCGGCGGACAGGCCGTCGTCACTGGCGTTGCGGGCACCTGGAAAGATCTGACTGACTCTGTCAACTCCATGGCGTCCAACCTGACCAACCAGGTCCGCAACATTGCCGAGGTCACCACAGCGGTTGCGAAGGGTGATCTCTCGCGCAAAATCACGGTCAACGTTCAAGGTGAAATTCTCGAGCTGAAGAACACCATCAATACCATGGTGGATCAGCTCAGCTCCTTCGCCTCCGAAGTGACGCGCGTGGCCCGCGAGGTCGGAACCGAAGGAAAGCTCGGCGGTCAAGCGGTCGTTACCGGCGTGGCTGGCACCTGGAAAGATCTCACGGATTCCGTCAACTCCATGGCGTCCAACCTCACCGCGCAGGTGCGCAACATCGCTGAGGTCACTACGGCCGTTGCGACCGGTGATTTGTCCCGCAAGATCACGGTCAACGTACAAGGCGAAATTCTGGAGCTGAAAAACACGATCAACACGATGGTCGATCAGCTTAGTTCCTTTGCATCCGAAGTCACTCGCGTGGCCCGCGAGGTCGGCACGGAAGGCAAGCTCGGCGGTCAAGCCGAAGTTCGAGGCGTGGCGGGCACCTGGAAAGATCTCACCGATTCAGTCAACCTGATGGCAGGCAATCTGACTGCGCAGGTCCGCAACATTGCGGAAGTGACTACCGCCGTCGCTCGCGGCGATCTGTCCCGCAAAATCACGGTTAATGTGCAAGGTGAGATTCTCGAATTAAAAGACACCATCAATACGATGGTGGACCAGCTTAGCTCTTTTGCTTCCGAAGTGACGCGCGTGGCGCGAGAAGTGGGCACTGAGGGCAAGCTCGGCGGACAGGCCGTTGTGAAAGGTGTCGGCGGCGTTTGGAAAGACCTCACCGATTCCGTCAATTCGATGGGCGGAAACTTGACTGCCCAAGTCCGCAATATCGCCGAAGTGACCACTGCGGTTGCGCTCGGCGATCTTTCCCGCAAAATCACGGTCGATGTGCGCGGCGAAATTCTGGAGCTGAAGAACACCATCAATACCATGGTGGACCAGCTCAGCTCGTTCGCTTCCGAAGTAACTCGCGTGGCCCGTGAGGTGGGCACCGAGGGCAAGCTCGGCGGTCAGGCTGTAGTGAAAGGCGTCGGTGGCGTCTGGAAAGATCTGACTGACTCCGTCAACTCCATGGCCGGCAATCTTACAGCCCAAGTTCGAAACATCGCGGAGGTGACCACTGCCGTCGCCAACGGCGACCTCTCGCGCAAGATCACGGTGGACGTGCGCGGCGAGATTCTGGAGCTGAAGAACACCATTAATACAATGGTCGATCAGCTCAACGCGTTCGCCTCTGAAGTAACTCGCGTGGCGCGCGAAGTCGGAACCGAAGGCGAGCTCGGCGGACAAGCGCAAGTAAAAGGCGTCGGCGGTGTCTGGAAAGATCTGACCGATTCCGTAAACTCCATGGCCGGCAATCTGACGGCCCAGGTTCGAAACATCGCCGAGGTGACTACGGCCGTCGCGAACGGCGATCTCTCGCGCAAAATCACGGTCGATGTACGCGGGGAAATTCTGGAGCTGAAAAACACAATCAACACCATGGTGGATCAGCTTTCGTCGTTTGCTTCCGAAGTCACCCGCATGGCTCGCGAGGTGGGCACGGAAGGAAAGCTCGGCGGCCAGGCTGTTGTGAAGGGCGTGGGAGGCGTCTGGAAAGATCTCACGGACTCTGTGAATTCCATGGCGTCCAACCTGACGAATCAGGTCCGCAACATCGCGGAAGTGACCACCGCAGTCGCGAAGGGCGATCTCTCGCGAACAATTACGGTCGAAGTGCGCGGCGAAATTCTGGAGCTGAAGAACACCATCAACACGATGGTCGATCAGCTCTCGTCTTTCGCATCTGAGGTGACCCGAGTTGCTAGAGAGGTTGGAACCGAGGGCAAGCTTGGCGGGCAGGCGGATGTCAAAGGCGTCGCGGGAACATGGCGCGATCTAACAGAATCGGTCAACTCCATGGCGGGAAATTTGACTGCCCAGGTCCGCAACATCGCCGAAGTAACGACAGCCGTGGCGCGCGGCGATCTCTCGCGCAAAATCACGGTCGATGTGCGCGGCGAGATTCTTGAATTGAAGATCACCATCAATACGATGGTCGATCAGCTCAACGCTTTCGCGTCGGAAGTGACGCGCGTCGCCCGCGAAGTGGGAACGGAAGGACGCCTCGGCGGTCAGGCCGACGTGCGCGGCGTCGCCGGCACCTGGCGCGATCTTACCGAGTCCGTCAATTGGATGGCGTCTAATCTCACAAATCAGGTCCGCAACATTGCCGAAGTCACCACTGCGGTCGCAAAAGGCGATCTTTCACGCAAAATCACGGTCGATGCGCGCGGCGAAATTCTGGAGTTGAAGAACACTATCAACACCATGGTCGATCAACTTAGTTCCTTCGCGTCGGAAGTCACTCGCGTGGCGCGCGAAGTGGGCACCGAGGGCAAACTCGGCGGCCAGGCCGATGTTCGCGGTGTCGCGGGCACGTGGAAAGATTTGACGGACTCCGTGAACTCCATGGCTTCCAACCTGACCAATCAGGTCCGCAACATTGCCGGTGTGACGACGGCTGTCGCAAAAGGAGACCTCACAACCAAGATCACGGTCGACGCACGCGGCGAAATTCTCGAAATGAAAAACACCATCAACACGATGGTGGATCAACTCAACGCGTTCGCCTCTGAAGTAACGCGCGTCGCGCGCGAAGTGGGAACGGAGGGCAAGCTCGGCGGTCAAGCCGATGTGCGCGGCGTCGCTGGTACGTGGAAAGACTTAACCGAGTCGGTCAACTCCATGGCATCGAATCTCACGGCGCAGGTTCGCAACATTGCCGATGTGACGACAGCCGTAGCCAAGGGCGACCTCTCGCGCAAAATCACCGTGGACGCGCGCGGCGAGATTCTCGCGCTCAAAGACACCATCAATACGATGGTCGATCAGCTCAGCTCCTTCGCGTCTGAAGTAACGCGAGTCGCACGCGAAGTGGGTACGGAAGGCAAGCTCGGCGGCCAGGCCGACGTTTACGGCGTCGCGGGAACATGGAAAGATCTGACCGAGTCAGTCAACTCCATGGCCTCGAACCTCACGAATCA
>JBEKUT010000101.1:0-18265 GCA_049514735.1 Bryobacteraceae bacterium | reverse complement strand
GTTGCTCCTGCAGGACTATGGGATTTGGCGTCCAGCCGGCATCTTTCCATTCGAGCGCGGAGAGGTGGAATTCGATCCAGTCGCGGAGTTGGTGTTTCACGTCTGTCAAGGCCGGTGTTGCGCCTCGGGCTTCGGCGATCGGCGCTCCACGCATGGGGACGAGGAGCGCGTGGATCGCGGCCAGGCGATCTTCCGCGCCACGGATGACGGACGCGAACAGCAACAGGAGCGCCAGCCTGCCCATTTGTCGATAATGTTATCGCATCGCATCGTGTGTGGCGACCCCGATCCATATCGCACGGTCCTGGGTCCATCGAAGGAATACGTTGCCTCGATGGCTCTTGACCTTTTCTACGACTTTGGTAGTCTCGCAAATTCGTGCCGGGATCGCAGAACTGATGGGCGCGGGCAAAAGTTCCCTGCCGCAGTACCTTCTACGTCTATTTCCGCCTGGAAGAATTGGGTGTCGAAGGCGGTTCGAGCAGCAGGAGCGTGAAGGAGTTTGAAACCCGGCGACGTCGTTGATCGCGCGTTTTGCTGCAGAGTCACCATCGCGCTCACAACTACCGCGGTTCTTGCACTGCAAACGAGACTCAAATTCAAAATCGCCAACGGCGGGAAATGATCCATCTATCGTGGATGATCTACCGCCGGTGTCGTGAGGTGGTCGGGCCTTCGGGTATCACAAGCAGCGTGATACTCTGCGCGGGCGTCGAAAGATTCAATGTCGAGCGGGCGTAAGTTAAATCCGAGAGCTGTTGGATCGCATTTGCCGAGGTCAATTGGTACACATGCGCTTTGCCGGCGCCGTCGAAGTTCTTTAAATCAATCGTTACTGGAGTTGTTCCGGTCAGAACTTTATTGATCACCATGACGGTCAGCGCTTCGTCGCTCGAACTTTGTGCGGCGAAGGCCGACAGTTGATCGGGATTCGCGACTGCTGCAGAGACGCTGGTATCTCCAAAGCTTGATTTTGCTCCGTCGTAATTGCGATACATCTTCATCGCTAAGTAAGTGGGCGTGGAGGGATCGGGCGTGGTCCAGCGCGTGGCCAGGTCGAGGCCTTCACGTCCGAAAATACCGAAAATATCGGCCTGGGCGGTGGCTCCATTAATATTCGATTCCGCGCCCCAGTTATATTCAGTGATTGCCACTGGGGTGTCAGGGAAGTAATAAGTCGCGACCCAATTCTTCAGCCTAGGAATTAAATAGACCGGGGCATTGATCCAGCTCTCATCGACATAATTGGGATCCCACAGGCCACGGGTGGAGCGGTTGCGGAGTAACTGGGTCGCCGTAGTCACGTCGTCGCTGGATTCGCCGCCTTGAGGATAAAAATGAACGCTAAATACATCCAGGAGCCGCTGTCCCGTGCTCATCGCATTCTGATGGAGTTGCGAGAGCAGCCACGGAAGATAGTCCATATTGCCGTGACTCGCGCGGTCGGGATAGCTGCTGTAGTTATGCGCGCCAGCCCATTGCTGGTCGTAACCGCTATAAAAATAGCCGCTCCAGCCCCATTCTTCCGGACCCACGATTTTGGCCGTTGGATCGACCGCCTTTATTTTACCGGCGTAGTCGACAATTTTCGTATAAATCTCTTCCATCATGGCGCCGATAGGATGCACGTCGCGATGAGTGGCGAACCAGATACTCGATTCGTTGTCGAGAATGTAGTAAGGGAGACCGCCTTTTTCCGCCGTGCCCCAGGTGTTGACCAGATGCTGAATCCAGCCTTGCTGATAAGTGGAATCGACGTTGACATTGGCGTCGTTGGGATCGTTTCCGGTGACGAACTGGCTGTTTGAAGAGAGAATGCCGTTGCCGGCATCGGCAAACCACTCCCAGTCGTTACCCGTTTGCGCGCCGTACTTGGCGATGGAAAAGCTCGCGAGCTTGTTACGGCTGGCGTCCAGTTTGGCGACCCAGCCGATCATAGGGACGGTCAGCAAGGCCTGCGCGCCGGCGTCGCGGCTCATTGAAAAGAACGTGTCGCCGCGTTCTCCGGAGGTGGAACTGGTGTCGCCGATACTTTCGTAATACCAATCGTTCGCGCGATTGTCGGCGTTGAGCTGCCAGTTGTAGCGGCTGGTGTTGTTGCCGCCATAGCGGTTCACGGGACAGTTGAGGTCGGGGAGGGTAGTGGAGTCGCCATAGGCAACGCCGTAAATATTGGGATTGATAGGGTGGCGATTCGCGCTGGCGTCCACGGTGACGGTGGTGGCCGGATTTTGCGCGTAGGCGGTGAGGGCGAATAGGAAAATGGCAGGGCGTAGCAGCATATGGGTCAAACCTGGACGCTTCCTCGGACTATGTTCAGTTTAATTCTTCAGCCGAAGAACCTTGACGCAATCTAGTTCGCGGCGTAAACTAGATTTCATGAATCCTGGACGGCGCGCAGCCGAATATTGGTTCGTAGACGGGCTACCGGACTTGGTCTTCGGCGTGGCGATGGTATTGATGGGAGCCCTCCCAATCGGCATTCTTGTGCTGCACGCGGATGGGCTGAAGCCTGTCGTGGTCGTGCTCCTCCTAGGATTCCTGGCTCTGTATATCTGGGATCGCCGAGCCGTTGGATTCCTGAAGGCTCGGATCACCTATCCGCGCACCGGGTACGCGCGTCCGCCGGGCGATCCGGATTCCTCGCGAGCGGAAGAGAACGTTACCTGGTTTCGCAACCGGACGGTGATGGTTTTCTTCATTGGTTTTTCGATGCTGAGCGGGTTCCCAGGCGCGTGGTCGCCGGCGATCGTGATGGCGGCGGCTGCGGCCACTTTGTATTTCTTGAATCGGCACCTGGAACATCCCTTTTCGGCGTGGTCCGCAGCGCTGCTCGCCTTAACGGGACTGCCGTTTCACTGGATTGCAATGCCTTTAAGAGGTCAACCGTTTTTGCCGTTTCTTCTTGGCGGCGCCTGGCTGCTGACGCGCGGTTTGTGGACGCTGATCCATTATTTGCGCGACAATCCGCTACCGTGCGCGGCCGAGGGACTCTCCGTTGAATGAGCGCGCGCAGGAGGTCAGCCAACTCGACCGTGTGATTCACGAACCGACGCGGCTTGCCATCGTATCGATTCTGGATGGCGTGGGAGAAGCGGATTTTCTTTACCTGATGCGGGAGGGCGGCTTTTCGCAAGGAAACTTGTCGGGGCACCTGGCGAAACTCGAAGACGCGGGATACGTTGAGATCTTCAAGACGTTCAAGGGGAAATATCCGCTGACGATCTGCAAGCTCACCGCGAAGGGCAAGAAGGCCTTTTCAGGATACGCGCAAAGGATGATCGGGATTTTGAATGGGAAGAAATGAAATTGGTGGACGACGGGGGGATCGAACCCCCGACCTCTGCATTGCGAACGCAGCGCTCTCCCAGCTGAGCTAGTCGCCCACTTACGGAATCATCTTCTAGTTTACTCTAACTGTCCGCGAAATACGATGCCGCGCCGCTCTTTGCCTACTGCCGCGACGATCGCGCCCAACGTGAACACCGTCAGCGCGGTCAGGGCCATGGCGGTTTGAAGACTCGCTTTCGCGGCATACACCGCCTCCATATACGCGATCGACCCGGCGAACAGCACGCCGCACTGATAGGCGAAACCGGGAAGAAAGCCGCGCACGTTGTTTGGCGCCAGCTCTGAGAGGTGCGCCGGTATCACCCCCCAGGCGCCTTGCACCATGAACTGCATCAGAAACGCTCCGAGCATTAGAAGACCCATGCCGGGCGCATAGGCCCACAGCGGAATCATGAAAATCGCGAGCACCAGCGCGATCACAATCGATTTACGGCGTCCGATGCGGTCGGAGATTAAGCCGAATACCGCGCCCCCAATGATCGCGCCCAGCATCGATATCGATGTCACGATGGCCTGTTGGGTCGGCTTCAAATGATGCTCGGTTTCAAGATAGGTCGGATACATGTCCTGCGTGCCGTGCGAGACGAAATTCATCATCGTCATGAGCACCACAATGTATAAGAAGAGCTTCCAGTGGGAGACGACGGCTCGCCCGAGTTCGGCCCAATCTTTGTGCTTCGATTCTTCCCAAACTTCGGATTCCTTGACGTGGTACCGGACGTAGAACGCGAGCAGCGCCGGCAGGCCGCCGAGAAAGAAGAGTGGCCGCCAGCCCCACATCGGGAAGAAGAAATAATAGGCGAGCGCGGCCAGTAGATAGCCGGCGGCGTAGCCTTCCTGCAGGAATCCCGATAGGAGGCCGCGCAGACGGGGCGGAACTTTTTCCATCGCGAGCGAAGCTCCCACGCCCCATTCGGCGCCCATGCCGATTCCAAACAACGCGCGCAGAATTATGAACGTCGTGTAGTTGGGCGCGAATCCGGAAAGAACCTCGATGACGGAGTAGAAGACCAGGTCGAGCATCAGCGGCAGGCGGCGGCCGTAGCGGTCGGCGATGAGCCCGAAGACGAATGCTCCGATGGGCCGGAAGGCGAGCGTAGCGGTAAGCGTCAGCGCCATTTCGGGGCGCGATTTTCCAAACTCTTTTCCGATGGCGGTGAGGGTAAGAACGACGAGGAAGAAATCGAACGCGTCGAGAGCCCATCCGAGATAACCTGCGAAGAGCGCGGAGCGATGGTCCGACGCTCCATCTTGGGCGACCGCTTTGTTGGGCAGCAATGCCGATTTTACTTCTTATAGCCGCTCAGAAGCCACAGGCTCGATTTTCCGTCGAGGATGGAAGTGAGGAACGTTTTGCCGTCGGCCGAGATGCTCGCGCCGCGCACCGGGTATTCGCTTAACGCGGCCCCATAGGAGAGAGCCGCGGGAGAACCGCCGAGTTCCACTCGCACGGATTCAGTTCCGTCGCGTGGATCCATGGCCGCCAGTTCGAGACGATGGTGCGGGCTGCGGCGAACCCCGTAGATCGCATTGCCGTCATGGGACCAAGCCACGTCGTACCAGGTTCCGTCGCCAAAGTGGCGCGTCCCAGAACCATCGGCATTGACGATATTCAGTCCTTCTCTGGCAACTGTGGCGATGACGTGGCCGTTGGGCGACCATGCGGGATAGGTTCCAGCTCCGGCACGAATCAAGAGCGGCTTTCCGGAGCCATCTGCGGCGGCCTTCATCAACGCGTAATCGCCCGATCGCACGGAGTTATACGCGATCCAGTTGCCATCGGGAGACCACGTGGGGCCGCGCTGGAATGCGCCGCCATCCTCGCGCGCGAGGCGCGTCGCGCCGTCGCCGTTCACGGGAGTAACCCAAATGGCTTCGGACCCTTCCGCTTCGCGGCGATAGGCGATGCGCTGGCCATCGGGAGAGAACGCAACATCCAAAATGGATATTGTTTTATCGTCGAAGTCCTTAGCGGCGACCAAGGGACGCTCCCAACCCGATTGCGTGTCCTTGAGCCAGATCTCGGGTTGGCCGGTGCGATCCGTCACGTAGGCGTATTGCGGGCCGGCCGGAGACCATGCGGGCGCCACGCCACACAGCGCCGTTGACGGGCTCGCGGCGCTCTTGTTTCCGTCGAGAGAGATTTGCCGGACGGTGTAGTTGAAATCGGTAGCAGCGAACGCCAGGCTGCCGCCATCGGGCGCTATCGATGGCGAAACTTCGTCGTCGGTGCCCGCTGTCATTCTTCGCACCGACCCGGAAGTCAGATCGGCCATCCATAAATGGCCGTCCGTGAAAACGATGCGCGACGAATCGGGCATCCACGCAAACGTGCGTGCAAGGTGATCGTTCGACAGTTTCTCCAGATAGCGCCGCGGAGGAGCGCCAGGGTCGAGGATTACCCAGAACTGCGACGCTCCGTTGTATTCCGAGGTCCAGATTCCGAGACGTCCATCGGGCGCAAAAGCGATGGTGCTCGACCTTAAGAAGCGCTTGTCAAGAAACGGTTTTTGCTCGTAACGTTTTGGCGCAGTTCCGTTGGCGGCGAACCACAGCGAGAACGATTGTCCGCCGTCTACATCGTTACGAAGGAGCGCGAAGCGTTTGCCGTCCGGTGAAATGGCGGCGCGTCCCACGTTATCGAATACCAGTTCCGGCGATCCGCCGGCCGCTCCCACCGACCACAGCTTCTTTTCACAAACGTAATAAATCCGTCTTCCACTCGGATCCCAGAACGGGAAGAAGGCGTCGTCATCGCCGCGCGTGACGGGTGTCGCGACGGCCGATTTCAGCGGCTGCGTGAAGATGCGAAAGACGCCGTCCGATTCCGCTGCGTACGCGACTGTCTTGCCGTTGGGAGATAGAGCGGGAAGAACCTCCACGTTCGACGTGGGGGCGAGCGGCTGAAATTTATAAGTCGAAAAATCGTCAGTGCCCGGGTTGCGGGTCAACACGCGTGCCGCGATCAAACCGAGACTGAAGAGAAGAACCGCCATTAAGATGCGCATCACCCACGTGCGTGGTTTGCGTTCCTCTATCACGGCCGCGGGACTTCCGGTTTCCGAGCCGTCAGGTGTCAAAATACGCGACTTATCCGGAAGTTCATCACCGATGCGCTTCAGCCGTTCTAAGACTTCCCCGGTCGATGAAAAACGATTCGCCGGATCGCGCGAGAGACATTTGCCCACCAGCAGACGAAACGCGACGGGCCCGGGCGTGAAGGGAACGTGGGTCAAGTTCGCGATTTCGAGCAGCGTCTCCATCGGCGTATCGCGCCGGAACGGATGCTGCCCCGTGGCCATCTCATGCAGCATCACGCCGAATGAAAACTGGTCCGATTCAAAGCTGAGCGGCAATCCACGGGCTTGCTCCGGACTCATGTACGCCACTGTTCCGATAATCAATCCGGGTTGCGTGTGCTCGCCGTCGAGGGTCGCGCCGAGAAGTTCGCCGTCCACTGTGCCGGAGTCGTCCAAGGGCTTCGCGAGCCCGAAATCCAGGAGTTTGACGCGGCCATTCGGCGTCACCATGATGTTCTCCGGCTTCAGGTCGCGATGCAGAATGCCGGCCTCATGCGCCGCGGCGAGGCCATCGCCGATTTGGATCGCAATATCCAGCAATCTACGGATCGGAACGGGCCCGCAGGCGATCACTTTGCGAAGGGATTCCCCTTCGATTAGCTCCGATACCAGGTAAGAAATTCCGTCGGTAGTCCCGAAGTCGTGGATGGTGAGAATGTTGGGGTGATTCAGAGCGCTAGCGGCGCGCGCCTCCTGCGTGAAGCGCCGTTTGCGAGTGGCGTCGCTGACCGAATCCGACGGAAGGATCTTCAAAGCGACGTTGCGGTTAAGCCGGGAATCGTGAGCAAGATAGACTTCGCCCATCGATCCGCTTCCCAATGTCGATAGGATTTCGTAGGGGCCGACACGGGTTGTTGTAGCGAGGGGCACGCTACGCTAGGAGCAACTAGGGGGCCAGAGCGTGTAACTACTTTGGAACAGTGAAACGGAACGTCGCGCCTTGACCAGTCTCCGACTCCACCCAGATTTTTCCGCCTTGCTTTTCGACGATGCGTTTTACGAGTGCCAAGCCAATGCCCGTCCCCGGATATTCACGTCCGTGAAGCCGCTTGAAGATCCCAAAAATCTGGTCGTGATAGCGCGGGTCGATTCCTAAGCCGTTGTCTTGAAAGGAGAACAACCAGTCGTCAGCGCGGTCTTCTATTGCAATGTGAATCCGTGGGGCGGCCGCACTGCGATACTTGATGGAATTTCCGATCAGGTTCTGGAATACCTGGCCGAGTTGTACGAAATCCGATGTCACTTCCGGGAGGTCGCCGTGCGTAATTTCGGTGCCGCTCTCGCGAATTGCAACATCGAGATTCATCAGCACACCCGCGAGCACGGCGCTGGTATCGACACCAGTGAGTGTCTGGTCCGACACGTTCAGTTGATGCGAATATGCCAGCAGGTCGCTCAGGAGCGCATCCATGCGGTGAACGGAATCGACGATGTACGCCATGAACTCGGACGTTTCGGCGTCGAACTTGCCTTGGAAGCGGCGAGTCAGAAGCTGCGTGTAGCTTGCGACGGTGCGCAGCGGCTCGCGCAGGTCGTGCGATGCGGCATATCCGAATTGCCGGAGCTCTTCGTTGGCGCGCAGCAACTCGGCCGTGCGTTCGCGAACGCGCTGTTCCAGCTCGGCATTGAGTTTACGAACTTCGTCTTCCGCCCTTTGCCGCTCCTGCATCGCTTTCTCGAGCTCGGCGTTGCGCTGCTCGAGCATGATGGTGTGATGACGGAGCTGCTCGTTCTTGCGGCTCAGCTCGACGAAAACGGAGACCTTCGAACGCAGTACTTCGGGATTGATCGGCTTATAGAGGAAGTCCACCGCTCCCGCATAGTAGCCGCGGAAAAGATGCTCATCGTCCTTATGAGCCGTGACGAAAAGAATCGGTGTGTGGCGCGAACGCTCGCGTTCCCGGATTAGGGCGGCGGTCTCGAAGCCGTCCATGTCCGGCATCTTGACGTCGAGTAGAATCACGGCGAAATCGTTGTTCAAGAGGCAACGAAGCGCCTCTTTGCCGGAGTTGGCTTTGATCAGCTCCTGGCCGAGATCTTCCAGAATGGTCTCCAGGGCGAGAAGATTGGCGGGGCGGTCGTCCACCATCAGAATTTTGACTTTATGAGCGTCCAAATGAGGATCTCTCGCCGTACTGACTCCAGCAAAGGGCATTACTTTGTCTCTATATTCCAACACTGCACGCCCCATCAAAAATTAGACGCCGAAGCGCAGACAAACATGGCGTCATAATTATTTGCGAATGTCCGCTTGAGGCCCGCGCGCGGTTCTGAAGCCGAGGCCCGTGGAGGACCGCTTCCTGCCGGTCACGGCTCGGAAACAGCGCGCTGGTGTGACGCGGGGCAGATGCGTAAATACTTCTGACGCCATGTTTAATTAGCGTCATGATTAGCTTGCCTGCTCGGCCACCCGGGGCAGCCAGGCTCGCAGTGTCCATATGAGATCTTCCAGGTTCACCGGCTTCGTAATGTAGTCCGATGCGCCGGCCTCGATGCATTTGTCGCGATCGCCCTTCATCGCTTTCGCGGTTAGCGCGACGATAGGAACAACGCGATATTCGGGCATCTGGCGGATGGCCCGAATCGCTTCGTAACCGTCCATTTCGGGCATCATAATGTCCATGAGAATTATATCGAGAGGCGGGGCCGCTTTCAGAAGATCGAGCGCCTGACGGCCACTTTCGGCATGCAGAACATTGAGTTTATGACGCTCCAGAAGACTCGTTATTGCAAAAATATTCCGGACATCGTCGTCAACGATTAGAGCGCTGCCGCCGGCGATCCATTTATCTTTGCTCTGCCTGGCTTGTTCCAGTAATCGCCTCTGACCCTCCGGCAAGTTGGATTCAACACGGTGCAGGAACAGCGCGGTCTCCTCCAGCAGGCGCTCCGCAGAACGTACTCCCCGTACTAGCGCGGTCTTGGCGAGTTCCTTCATGCGCTGCCCGTCTTCTGCCGAAAGATCGTCGCCGGTGTAGACGATAACTGGCAGCTCGCGTCCGCCGGGATGACTTTGCAACCGGGATATAAAATCGAAGGCGTTCATGTCGGGCTGCTTCAAATCGATCACGATGCAATCGAATGGTTTCTCGCGAACGGCTTGCAGCGCTTCCGCGCCGGTACCGACGAACGTGGTCTGGACGTCCGGCGCTTCGATCAGTTCCGCCAAACGCCGGCGATCGTTTTCGTCGTGCTCCACCACGAGAAGGCTGCGTTCTTTGCGCTCGATGGTATTTCGAATTTTCTCGAAGACGTCGATTAACGCCTGCTTGTCGATGGATTTCTCGAGATAAGTTTTGGCGCCGAGCGAGAGACCGCGGCGGCGGTCCACATCAATCGAAATCACGTGGACGGGGATGTGGCGCGTGCGCGGATCGTTCTTCAGGCGATCGAGAACCACCCATCCGCCGGTGTCGGGGAGACGGATGTCGAGCGTGATGGCATCGGGCTGCAGTTCCTGCGCCAGGCTGAGGCCGCGATCGCCGCGAAGGGCGACCAGGACTTTCAGATCCTTGTCGTGTGCCAGATCGCAGAGGATGCGCGCGAACGTGGGATCGTCTTCGATGATGAGGAGAACGCGGTCGCCGGCAACAATGTTCTGGCGATCATCCGCGACTTCGACGGCGTGCACCGCGATGGCGGGCGCCATAGGCGTCTCTACGTGGTGGGTGGGCTGAGGAGCGGCCGCGCGCGGCGGAGAAATGGTCCGTGCGGGTTTCGTTTCACGCGGTGTGGGAGCAGGCGAAACGTAATTTGCCGGCAGGTAAAGAGTGAATGTGCTGCCTTCGCCGACATTGCTTGTGAGCCTGAGTTCGCCTCCCAGCAGGCGCGTGAGTTCACGGCTGATAGAGAGCCCCAGTCCCGTGCCGCCGTATTTGCGGCTGGTAGTTCCGTCGGCTTGCCGGAAGGCTTCAAAGATGAGTTCCTGTTGATTCGACTGGATTCCGATACCGGTGTCGATCACATCGAACCCAATTACGGAGTCGGCTCTATTGAGCGAGTCAAGATCCGAACTCCAACCCTCCGATGCGCGGCGCATGCGCAGCGTGACGGAACCCTTTTCCGTGAACTTCAGTGCGTTCGATAAGAGATTCTTCAAGACCTGCTGGAGGCGCTTCGAATCGGTGTAAATGGTCTTCGGAACATCCTCCTGGATATCGACGCTGAACTCCAGGCCTTTCTCCTCCGCGACATGCCGGAAGGTGCTATTCGCATATTCTTCGAGATCGGTAAGGAACAACTGATCGACATCGACGGCCATCATGCCCGACTCAATCTTCGAGAGATCGAGAATGTCGTTGATGAGGCTGAGCAGTTCCGTGCCGGATTGATAAATGGTCTGCGCGAACTTCACATGCTTCAGCGAGAGCGAGCCATCGCTGTTCTCGGCGAGCATCTGGGCCAGAATCAGCAGGCTGTTGAGCGGAGTCCGCAGCTCATGCGACATGTTGGCCAGGAACTCGGACTTGTACTTCGAGGTGAGCGCCAGTTGCTCGGCTTTGTCTTCCAGCGCCTGCTTGGCCAGTTCCACTTCGCGATTCTTTTTCTCGACTTCTTCGTTCTGTTCGGCCAGCAGCCGGGCTTTTTCCTGCAGCTCGGCGTTGGTTTGCTGCAATTGTTCCTGCTGCGCTTTCAAGAGCTCTTCGGATGCGGTCAGAGTCCGCGCCTGCGCCTCCAGCCGTTTATTGCCTTCCGTCAGCTCTTTCTGCTGGCTCTGCAGCTCTTCGGCGAGAGCCTGCGATTGCGCCAGCAGTTGCTCCGTCCGCATGGTTGCGGCGATGGTGTTGAGCACGATGCCCATGCTTTGCGTGAGCTGATCGAGAAACGCCAGATGAATTTCGTTGAAGTGGCTGAACGATGCGAGTTCTACAACGGCTTTCACTTCGTCCTCGAACAGGACCGGCAGCACCACGATATCGAGCGGCGTGGCTTCGCCCAAGCCGGAGCTGATCTTGATGTAATCCGATGGCGCGTTGGTGATCAGAATGCGCTCTTTTTCGAGCGCGCACTGGCCGACAAGGCCTTCGCCGGGGCGGAAAACGTTCGACAGCGATTTGCGCTCTTTGTAGGCATAGCTGGCGAGCAGCTTCAGCGCCGCCTGGCCGTCGTTCGTGTCGTTGATATAAAAGACGCCCTGGTGCGCTTGCACCAGCGGAGCTAACTCCGAGAGGATCATGCGAGCGACGGCCATCAGATCGCGCTGGCCCTGCAGCATGTTGGTGAACCGCGCGACGTTGGTCTTGAGCCAATCCTGTTCCTGATTCTTGCGAGTGGTCTCGCGCAAGTTCAAGATCATCTCATTGATGTTGTCTTTGAGGTTCGCGACTTCGCCCTGCGCTTCCACCGCGATGGCGCGCGTGAGATCGCCTTTCGTTACGGCGGTGGCGACTTCGGCGATCGCGCGAACCTGCGTAGTGAGGGTCGCCGTGAGCTGATTGACGTTGTTGGTGAGATCGCGCCAGATGCCCGCCGCGCCGGGCACGCGAGCCTGTCCACCGAGCTTTCCTTCAATACCGACCTCGCGCGCGACGTTGGTCACCTGATCGGCGAAAACGGCCAGCGTGTCGATCATGCCGTTAATGGTGTCCGCCAGTTCGGCAATCTCGCCTTTGGTTTCGAGCACCAGTTTGCGCTTCAGATCGCCATTCGCGACGGCGGTCACAACTTTGGCGATGCCGCGCACCTGCGTGGTCAGATTCGCGGCCATGAAGTTGACGTTATCGGTCAGATCCTTCCACGTGCCGGCTACGCCACGCACCACCGCTTGTCCGCCGAGCTTTCCTTCCGTTCCCACCTCGCGCGCCACGCGAGTCACTTCCGATGCGAAGGAGTTGAGCTGGTCCACCATCGTGTTCATAGTGTTCTTCAGTTCTAAGATCTCGCCGCGCACGTCTACAGTGATCTTGCGCGACAGATCGCCGTTCGCAACGGCGGTGGTCACTTGCGCGATGTTGCGGACCTGCGCCGTCAGGTTGCTCGCCATGGAGTTGACGGAATCGGCCAGATCTTTCCACGTGCCCGCGACCCCACGCACTTCCGCCTGACCGCCGAGTTTCCCTTCGGTTCCCACTTCGCGCGCCACGCGAGTGACTTCCGATGCGAAGGCGTTCACCTGATCCACCATCGAGTTGAGCGAATCCTTTAATTCCAGAATCTCGCCACGCACATCGACGGTGATTTTGCGAGAGAAATCTCCTTTCGCAACTGCCGTGGTGACTTCAGCAATGTTGCGAACCTGCGCCGTCAGATTGCCGGCCATGGAGTTGACCGAATCGGTGAGGTCTCTCCAGACACCGGCCACACCTTTCACATCGGCTTGGCCGCCCAGCTTGCCTTCCGTTCCCACTTCGCGCGCCACGCGTGTCACTTCCGACGCAAACGCATTGAGCTGATCCACCATCGTGTTGATGGTGTTCTTCAATTCCAATATCTCGCCGCGCACATCGACAGTGATTTTGCGCGAAAGGTCGCCTTTTGCGACCGCGGTGGTGACTTCAGCAATATTGCGAACCTGTCCGGTCAGATTGCCGGCCATCGAATTGACGTTCTCAGTAAGATCCTTCCAGACCCCGCCGACCCCTTTTACATCCGCCTGACCGCCAAGCTTGCCTTCCGTACCCACCTCGCGCGCCACGCGAGTGACTTCCGATGCAAATGCGTTGAGCTGATCCACCATCGTGTTAGTGGTATTCTTCAGCTCCAGAATTTCGCCGCGCACATCCACAGTGATCTTACGCGACAAATCGCCATTCGCGACAGCGGTGGTCACTTCGGCAATATTGCGGACCTGCGCTGTCAGATTGCTCGCCATGGAATTGACCGAGTCCGTCAGGTCTTTCCAAGTGCCGGCAACGCCTTTCACTAGCGCCTGGCCGCCCAACTTGCCTTCGGTTCCCACTTCGCGGGCCACGCGAGTCACTTCGGACGCAAATCCGTTAAGTTGATCCACCATAGTATTGATGGTGTTCTTCAGCTCCAGAATTTCGCCGCGCACATCGACTGTGATCTTGCGCGAGAGATCCCCGTTCGCGACGGCCGTGGTGACCTCGGCAATATTGCGGACCTGCGCCGTCAAATTGCTGGCCATGGAGTTGACGGAGTCGGTGAGATCTTTCCACGTCCCCGCCACGCCACGCACGTCGGCTTGACCGCCGAGCTTCCCTTCCGTTCCGACCTCACGCGCCACTCGGGTCACTTCCGATGCGAAGCCATTGAGCTGATCCACCATCGTATTGATGGTGTTCTTCAGCTCCAGAATTTCGCCGCGCACCGCAACGGTAATCTTACGCGAGAGATCGCCGCGCGCGACAGCCGTGGTGACTTCAGCGATGTTGCGGACCTGATTGGTCAGGTTACCGGCCATTGAATTAACGGAGTCGGTCAGATCCTTCCAAGTGCCGGCCACGCCTCGAACATCGGCCTGCCCGCCGAGCTTTCCTTCCGTGCCCACCTCGCGGGCCACGCGAGTCACTTCCGACGCAAATCCGTTGAGCTGATCCACCATCGTATTGATGGTGTTCTTCAGCTCCAGAATTTCGCCGCGCACCGGAACGGTGATCTTGCGAGAGAGATCTCCGTTGGCGACGGCAGTGGTCACTTCGGCGATGTTGCGGACCTGCGCAGTCAGATTCCCGGCCATGTAATTGACCGAATCGGTCAGATCTTTCCAAACGCCCGCGACACCCTTGACATCCGCCTGGCCGCCCAGCTTTCCTTCCGTTCCCACTTCACGCGCCACGCGAGTTACTTCGGATGCGAAAGAGCTGAGCTGGTCCACCATCGTGTTGATGGTGTTCTTCAGTTCCAGAATTTCGCCACGCACATCGACGGTAATCTTACGCGAGAGATCGCCATTGGCGACGGCCGTAGTAACTTCAGCAATGTTTCGAACTTGGCCGGTCAGGTTTCCGGCCATTGAATTTACATTTTCGGTCAGATCTTTCCAGACACCGGCGACGCCTTTCACGTCCGCCTGCCCGCCGAGCTTCCCTTCCGTACCCACCTCGCGCGCCACGCGAGTAACTTCCGATGCAAACGAACTCAATTGATCCACCATCGTATTGATAGTGTTCTTTAATTCCAGAATCTCGCCGCGCACATCGACAGTAATCTTACGCGAGAGATCGCCATTCGCGACGGCCGTAGTAACTTCGGCGATGTTGCGAACTTGAGCCGTCAGATTACCCGCCATCGAATTCACGGAGTCGGTCAGATCCTTCCAGACCCCGCCAACGCCTTTGACATCGGCCTGCCCGCCAAGCTTTCCTTCCGTGCCCACTTCGCGCGCCACGCGAGTGACTTCCGACGCGAACCCATTGAGTTGGTCCACCATCGTATTGATGGTGTTCTTCAGCTCCAGAATTTCGCCGCGCACATCCACCGTGATCTTGCGCGACAGGTCGCCGTTCGCGACGGCCGTAGTGACATCGGCAATGTTGCGAACCTGCGCCGTCAGATTACCGGCCATCGAATTGACTGAATCGGTGAGGTCTTTCCAGACGCCGGCGACACCCTTTACGTCCGCCTGACCGCCCAGCTTCCCTTCCGTCCCGACTTCGCGCGCCACGCGCGTAACTTCCGACGCAAAGGAGTTCAACTGATCGACCATGGTGTTGACGACGCGCGCCGTCCGGAGGAACTCGCCCTTGAGCGGCCTCCCATCTACGTCGAGACCCATGGTCAAAGTCAGATCGCCCTTGGCCACGGCGCCAATGACGCGCGCGATCTCGGTGGATGGTTGGACTAAGTCGCCCACCAACCCATTGACCGCATCCACGCACACGCTCCAACTGCCGGCCGTGATCCCGAGGTTGGCGCGTTCGTGGATCTTACCTTCTTTGCCGACAACTTTATTAATGCGCTCGAACTCCCGGGTCATCCGCTCGTTGAGCTGCAGAATGTCGTTGAGGGTGTCGGCAATGCGGCCTTCGAGCCCAATTCGCTCGGCCGACATTCGAACGCTAAAATCGCCTCGCCGGAAGGCTGTCAGGACTTTAAGTAATTCGCGGCTATCCACATGGTCGCCGCGCTGTTCCGATGCCGAGGGGGCTGTCGCGGCCGAGGAACTCTCACCACCATTGCCGCGGTCGCCGCCATTCCGGCCGATTCGTTTCATTCCAGCTTCTTCCTTTCAAACACTGGGCGCACGCCCACACGAACAAATTAGGATGCCTATGGTTAAAAAATTGTTTCGCTGCGGGGAAGCAAGGCGTTATGGCGTTCGTGGTTGTTGGTTCGTGGTTGTTGGTTCGTCGTTCGTCGTTCGGAAACGGGAAACGCTCTCAAAAGGTTGGATCGAGCTGCAGAGCCGCGATGGCTACAGAGCGCCGGGGCTGATTATGTCACGTCGTTTGCGCTAGAGGCCGAGAGGCTTCTTGGGGATCTCATCGAGCTGGCGCTGCCGGTTCCGGGCCGCCCAAAATCTGCTCAACCGCAGACCGTTTAGCGCCGCCAGCAAGAACAGGCCGACGATCACGGGAACCCGAACATTGGGGGCTCCGGGAAACAGGTTAGGCGCAACGGAAAGTGCGATCGCGAGGGCCACAATGAAGACGATTACGGCGAGGCGTAGGTACACCATGGCTTTCATCATATGCTACCTAGCGGGTGGGTTTGAGAAGAGTCCCTGATGATGGGAAAAAGAGGTTTTAAGCGGCTTATATGCTCGACTTTACCGCGCAGTTCGGTTGCCCTTATGGTATGATTCATTCATGAATTACGACCTCAGCGTAGAGAACGAACTGTTCTTTTACTCATAGGGCACGGCAAGACGACTAAGCAGATCGCGCAGGATCTCCAGCTCAGCGTGGGCATGATCGGAGTCTACCGCAGGAATTTATGCGCAAAGCTAGGCGTGCATTCGACGGCAGAGCTGGCGTCTCTTGGAGCCACATTGCCGCCAATGAGGCAACAGATAGGCTCGCGGCCCGTGCGTTTCGCTGGCTCGCAGAGATGAGCGCGCCTGCCCGGCCGACGATAGTTTTTTCCTTTCGAAGAGCAGTGTCGCTTTTTTCGTAATCACGTTCGGTTGCACGGGTGTATCCCGTTGAATTTATGAGGAAGGGGCCACAAACGACGGAAGCGGTAGATTAATTACAACCGCGGAGTCGGAGTGATTTGCTTATGTCAGCGACAATACAATCCACAGGCAGTTCAGAGGGTATGGGAGCAGCCCTTGTTTTGCTCCCCTTTTCGGGCTTCCCAATCTCATTCCACCAGATAGAAGAGCGCTCGCGAATGCACCATTCGGCCCCGGATGTAGTCAGGGAGAGTAAAGTGTTTCGTAACGGTTCTGGGAGGGTTCGTATAGAGGACTCGATGTACGTCCTGGTCCTCGATCCAGTCGCCGGATCGAGGATATTGTTGTTAAGCGGTGAAAATGTCGCCTATCGTACCCCGTTGCCGCAATCCAAAGATGGCAGTCTAGCGTTTATCGGCATGCTTAATGAAGAGAACGGCGAGCCGTCACCAGAGCCCAATTGGACTGCAGCACACGAGCATGTTGGGAAACGCATGATCGAAGGCATTGAATTTGATTGCACGCGCATTGTACAAGCGGCCGAAGGTGCACCGCAACTGACGAAGACATTAGAGCAATGGTATTCCGATAGCCTGAAATTGATCGGATTTGCTCAAGCCTCGACTCCGTACAAGATCTACACAATTCGCATTCGGAACCTGAGCCGGGACGAACCAAGCGCCAACCTTTTCACGATTCCGTCCGAGTACAATATTGTTGACGTGAGCCTGCCGCACTAAAACGAGCGGCAATAGTTTACGTGTTTGTTGCCCCTCTTCGAAGGGCGACTCTCTATACACACGCCTCTAGCTTGGCGTCATCCAGGCGTGACCATTTTGACTGAACGCCAGCCAGAATTTTTTAGGCGCCTCTGTTCCGTGACCGTTCGTTTGATCCCAAACAGCAGTTAGGGGTCCTTCCTCGCCGACCGGTTCAGGCCACCGATAACTCGCGCGCCGTGCTTGCGACGTCTATGCCTGGCAAGCAAAATCCCCCATTTTTGCAACAAAGCCGCTTGAGCCGCCATTGCAGATTGGGACAGAGAGAGGCTGTCTTTTACATGGATAGCCCATTTTAGTTACTCTATCAAGGGTATTGCTTTCTAAGTCCCTAAGAAGTATTGTCGGGTTAAACCGCAAACGAGAATACAAAAGTCTCCTTTTCGGTTGGAGTACCTGTGCATTTAGTAAGAGGTGACCTACGTGCAAACGTTAACACACGAAACCCAGCTAGCTCACATATGGGTGATAGCCCTACTGCTCACGCCGCTGGCAGGAGGGGGCCAACAAGCGCCCGCGCCCGCGCACGATGTTGCCAGTTCGAGTGCGATCATTGACGGTACCCTATCCCCTGGGCTCATTCCTGATTCCGCTGCATATCGGCTGTACTTCATAGCCACTTCCGAGGCACCTAGTGCCACGGCCGATCAGAGGAGCCGCCAAATGGCGTTCTTGAAGCAAATCGGACTCAACTCCAACGATCTCGCCGTCCTCATTACGGCGCTCGATAGTTTTAACACTGGGTATGCTAGCTTAATCGCTCAATACAACGCAACTGCTGAAGCCGCGATCACAGCCGGTACGAGCCCGGATGTTGCTGGCTTTTGGGCCCAGAGGAACTCCTTCGTGCAGAAGGTGCGTGACCAATTGCAAGGTTCCCTTAGCAAACAAGGGATCGCGTTGCTCGATGCTCGTATTCAGGAAGAAAAAAGCCACATGAAGGTGGCGGCGATGGAGGCGCAATGAGATCCAGCATGATACGTGCGATTGGCCTGTCGCTATGCTTGGCAGGTTGCCTTCGCTTCGGCGGGGCGCAG
>JBEKUT010000100.1:0-26318 GCA_049514735.1 Bryobacteraceae bacterium | reverse complement strand
TACGAAGGTCCTGGAGCACTGGCGATCAGTCACGCTATGACCTCGGACGGATTCGGGATCCATAGCGCGGAATCGCGAATGGTGTTCGTGCCGTTTACGCCAATTATGTGTTAGCGATGCGCGCGGCGCGTTTGAGGGTTTTGTAGGTGCGGTTCTACGCAAATCTGCGAAGATGGGCGCGGCATTTGGCAGATAGCGACTGTGCCCAGTTTTGTGCCCACCCCACGCATAGAAGCGTTACGCGCCATTACTAGCTTCAGCTTCCAGGGGTCGTGGAAGTCTTTGATAACTCGCAACAATGAGCAATGGTGAATAACAACTGTGCCTACTGCTAAGTTTTTGATAATACGCAGGTTGCTGGTTCGGGACCAGGAGGCCGGTGGTTCGAATCCACTCGCCCCGACCACTTAGATCACTGAAATCATCGTTAAATGGAGCGGCTCGACCGGAAAGCCTCTACGCCGTTTTTTCATTACTAATCGCACCCTTTGCCTCGCATACGCGCTCCATCGCCGCGCGGACAGTTTCGGCCTGCGGGTGGACATAGCGTTTCGTGGCGGAAAATCACCGTGCCCCGCCCCGTCGCAAATGGAAGATGACGCCAAGCATCACCGCCCCCGTACAAAAGCCGACAGATCACGTGTGAACTCGACCGGACAAAGTGCGCATCCGTGGAGGCCGCAACGCATCTCAAATGCGACACACTTCGGGCTTGGCTGAGGATCTCGGATGACACCCGACTGGTCCGAGTGTATAAACTAGGTGTATAAAATGTCTCGCCGGCCCGGCACAGAGGGACCATGCCACAACGTATACTGGCGTCATCCGAAGACATGACGCAGCGGGAAGCCGCGGAACGGGCGCTGCGAGATGCCCAGGAGTTTCAAAGCCGCCTCCTCGCCTGTAGCCAGGATTGCATCAAGATGCTCGACCTGGAGGGCCGCCTGCTGTGGATGAACGAAGGCGGCATGCAGGCGCTTGAGATTTGCGACTTGGGCCCGTTCGTGAATAGCTCCTGGCTTCAGTTTTGGGAAGGCGATGACGCGCAAGCCGCCCAAGACGCCGTGGAGACGGCCAGGAAGGGCGGTACTGGGCGCTTCACTGGATATTTCGTCACGACGGCTACAAAGCAGCCCAGGTGGTGGGACGTCGTGGTCAGTTCCATTCGCGACGCGGCAGGCAAGCCGGAACGGCTCCTGGTTGTTTCACGCGATGTCACGGAATATAAGCGCAACGAAAAAGCTCTGAGCGAGGCGCACCTGCAGGTCGTGCGGACCGGAGAGCGTTGGCGGTCCGTCTTTGAGAATTCCGCCATTGGTGTCGCTCTAACCGATCTCAATGGGCGATTCCTGGCCACCAATCCGGTCTTCCAGAGAATGGTGGGTTATACCGAAGAGGAACTCCGGGCGCTTTCTTTTCTCGACATCAGCCATGCGGACTACCGCGAAGCCAACTGGGCGCTCGTCGCCGAACTGCTGGAAGGAAAGCGGCAGCAGTTTCAAATCGAGAAGCGGTATCGATGCAAGGATGGCAGCCCGATCTGGGTGCGCAACAACGTCTCTCTGGTTCCGGGAACCGAGACCATACCCCAGTTTATTATGGCGCTCTCGGAAGACATCACGGAGCGAAAGAAGGCGGAAGAAGCGCTCCGAAATAGCGAAGAGCGGGTTCGTCTCATACTCGATTCCGCAGCGGAGGGGATCTTTGGTTGCGATCCCGAAGGTACTTGCCTTTTCTGCAATCCGTCGGCGGTGCGCCTGCTCGGATACGGCGATCCGGCCGAATTGCTCGGGAAAAACATGCACGCGCTGGAACATCACACGCGGCCGGACGGCAGGCCGTATCCAATCGAGGAGTGTCCCATTTATATAGGTTTTCAAAGCGGCCAGGGCGCGCATCGAGACGATGAGGTTTATTGGAGAAAGGACGGCACCTGCTTTCCGGTGGAGTTTTGGTCGCATCCGGTATTTCGGGAGAGTAAAACCCTCGGCGCCGTCGTCACCTTCGTGGATATCACGGAGCGCAAGCAGGCGGAAGAGGCGCTGCGGAAAAGCGACCGGCGAAAACAGAGCCTTCTCGAGATTAACAACGCCATCGTCACGAATCTTACTAAAGATGCGCTGCACCACGCTATCTGCGAGGCCCTGCGAAGGTTCTTACCGCTAGACCGGGCTTCTCTAACCCTCTATCAGCCGGACCGGGACACTTTGCGCATCATCGCGCTGGAAAAGGACTGGGGCTTGGACTTCTATGGGGTTGGGACCGAGATGAACCGCAAGGACAGCCATCATGGCTGGGTGTTCGACCACCAGCGGCCTCTCCTTCGCCGCGACGTCGCGGCCGAATGGCAGTATCCCATTGAGCGGCGCCTCTTGGAGACAGGTCTCCGGTCCTATTGTGTCGCTCCTCTGATCCTGGAGGGAAAGAGCATCGGCACGCTCGGCGTAGGGAGCGACCAGGCGAACCAGTATTCCGAAGCGGATGCGGAGTTACTGTGTGAACTGGCGGGCCAGGTGGCTCTGGCCGCCGCCAACATGAAATCCTACGAAGAAATCGCCACGCTGAACACCAAGGTGGCACGCAGTGCCGACCGGCTTCGCGCGCTGTTGGAGATCAACAACGCCATCATTACGAACCTCACCCAGGATGCGCTACTCCGTTCGATTTCCGAAGCGGTGCGCACGTCCATCCCCTTCGATCGTTGCGCCATTACACTCTACAAACCGGAGACGGACAGCTTCCGCTTCCTGGCCGTAGAGGGAGCCTTGCGCTCCGACTACTTCCAGCCTGGCCTGGAGATCGACCGTGCCGAAACCAGTGCGGGCTGGGTGTTCGATCATCAACAGCCTCTCCGCCGCAATCTCGAGGAAGAGCACCTGTTCAAGAACGAGACCCGCCTTTACGCAGAGGGCCTTCGGTCGCTCTGCGTAGTTCCTTTGATTTTGCGGGGAAAGAGCATCGGCACCCTTAGCGTGGTGAGCCGAAAAATGGACCAGTATTCCGAAGCGGACGCGCAATTTCTGCAGGAAGTTGCGATCCAGGTAGCGTTGGCGATCGAAAACATGAAATCCTACGAAGAAATCGCCACGTTGAAAGGGAGGCTGGAGAAGGAAAATATCTACCTCCGCGAGGAGATCCGCATTGAGCGCAACTTCGAGGAGATCGTGGGCAACAGTCCAGCCTTGCTCGGGGTCCTGAGGGACGTCGAGCAGATTGCGCCCACGGATTCCACGGTACTCATATGCGGGGAAACAGGTACCGGGAAGGAACTCATCGCGCGCGCCATCCACCACCGTAGCCCACGCAAGGATCGCGCGCTGGTAAGCGTGAACTGTAGCGCTATCTCGGCGGGTCTCGTCGAGAGCGAACTCTTCGGTCACCTGAAAGGGGCCTTCACGGGAGCGATTGAGCGGCGGATCGGGAGGTTCGAGTTAGCCAACGGGGGCACCATATTCCTCGACGAAATTGGGGAACTGCAATTGGAGACGCAGGCGAAGCTGCTGCGCGTTCTGCAGGAACAGGAGTTTGAGCCGGTGGGCAGCAGCCGTCCATTGCGCGTGGATGTGCGCGTCATCGCCGCCACCAACCGCAACCTGCGCGAGGAGGTCGCCGCTGGCCGCTTCCGCTCCGACCTGTTCTACCGCTTGAATGTTTTGCCCCTTCAGTTGCCTCCCCTGCGAGAACGGCGCTCCGATATTCCACAACTGGTGGCTCTCTGCGTGTCGCGATTTGCCAAACGGTTTGGGAAGAAGGTCGAAGGCGTTTCCCAGGAGACTATGGCAAGGCTGGTGGACTATCCATGGCCTGGGAACGTCCGTGAGTTGCAGAACGTGATAGAGCGGGGGGTAGTCTTGTCGGCGGCCCCAATTCTACGGTTAGACAAGGATCTGGTGCCGGTGGCTGCCTCCGAAGCCAGCCTGGAGACGGCTGAAATCCCGGCTAAGGAGGATCGGTTGGCCGCTTCGTCACCTGCGAAATTGCGCACCTTGGAGGAAGTGGAGCGAAGCCATATCCAGGCCGCCCTTCAGCAAGCTGGTGGAGTGGTGGATGGGCCAAAGGGCGCCGCGAAGATTCTGGATCTCCATCCCAACACCCTTCGCCACCGGATGAGCAAGCTCGGCATTCAGCGCTCCTCCCACCGCCAGCCGTGATTCGTTCGAGAACGGCTCGCCTGCGCTTACCAAATGTGGTGGCCGTAGTAACGTCTGCTGGCGGCCGAGCCGCAAAAAAAACCAGAGCGCCTTGGATGGGTGTGGGGCGTATTTGACATGCGGCGCCAATCCTCACAACCTACTGACTGGATTCGGCCAGTGGTTCGTCAGGCGTAATGGGATTAGCTCACAAGAACAGCCTTAGCCCTTCCTCACAGTCTCCAGTCCGCAGTCTAAATTGTTAAGTGGAGCGCCAACTGCATAACGTCGTGGCATGTTGAGAATAACGGTGGTCGAGTCGTCGGGTGAGGCGGCAAGACTCAGGGTGGAAGGCCGGGTGACGGACGGCTGGGTCGAGGAACTCCAAAAAACTTGCGATCTGCAGGGTCTCGGCGACGGAATCCGGCTGACCCTGGACTTGGCGGACGTTGCATTCGTCGACGCTGCTGGAATTGAGTTGCTCAAGGAACTGCAGCGCCGCCGCGTTACCCTTCTCAACCCCACGTCTTTTGTGGCTCAGCAGCTCACAGATGCGGCAAGCTCGGGAAACAGATCATGATGCACCGGTTGCCATCCGCAGCCAGCGAAGGGTCGTTCGAGCATCCAGGATACCGGGAGGGTATGGCGCTGTTTATAGTGCACCTGGACGCGGCATACAACCTCGCGTGCTGGCTGATGCACGACGAAACCGAGGCTGAGGACATGGTTCAAGAGGCCTACGTGCGCGTAGCCAGCCACTTTGCAGGCTTTCGTGGCGGCGACGGGCGCGCCTGGCTGCTGAGGATCGTGCGCAATAGCTGCTACGACCGGCTGCGGCAAAAGGGCCCGTCGAATCGGAACGCGGATTTCGACGAGGAACTACACAGTGCGGGCCGGCAAACTCCTAACCCGGAGACCGGGTTGCTGCTCGCAGAGAGAAGCGAACTCGTGAAGAAGTCCCTGGCGGAATTGCCCGCGGTATACCGCGAGGTCCTAATACTCCGGGAGCTGGAACAACTTTCGTACCGCGAGATCGCAGACATTGCGGGAATCCCCTTGGGTACCGTCATGTCTCGCATCAGCCGGGCGCGCCAACTGCTTCAGCGGACCCTGTTCGACTTGCGGAATGAAGGTGCGGTTGATGTGGCATTTAGCGCGCACACGGGTTCCAGCGGCAGAAAAATAGCCATTGCCGATTAACGAATGTGAGGACACGCGATATGCCGGAAGGCTCGGTACAACAGAGCACCACAAAGATGTTCGATGCGTCTGCGATGCAGCTGGAGTTCGATGCGGTCCGAGCGCCCGGAACGAATCTCGCCCGTCCGCGCCCGGAGCATTGGCGGGAGCGTATTTCTATCATGGGTTGGCTTTCTACTGCGATCGTTCATGACCTCCGGAATCCCCTGGGGACAGTCTTCGCGGGCGCTGAGATGTTAATGGAACTCGATCCCGCGTCACCTCACTTCAAGCGCCTGGCGGCCAATATCTATCGAGCAGCCGGCCGCATGCGCGATTTATTGGCCGGCCTTGGCGATGCAAGCGATGGAGGCAAACGGCCGTCTGAGCTTTGCAAAATCCGCGATGTCGTCACTGGAGCAGCGGAGGCTGCATTGCCCGCGGCGGAAAAGCAGCGTGTTCAGATCCTGAACAATACGCCCGGTGGTATTGAGATACTTCTGGAGCGCTCTCGTATGGAGCGCGTATTCATTAACCTCATTGCCAACGCTATCGAGGCGATGCCGCACGGCGGGAAGGTCCACATTAGCGCGAGAAAAGTGGATAATTGCATGCTGATCGCAGTAGAAGACACCGGGCCGGGTATTCCGGAAGGGATTCGTGGCCGGCTGTTTGAACCCTTCGTTACCGCGGGTAAAAGCCAGGGCCTGGGGCTGGGGCTCGCGCTCTCCCGCGAGACGGTGCTCGACCACGGCGGCGACATGTGGACTGAACCCGCGGCAGGCGCACGTTTTGTCGTCCGGCTTCCCTTGCCCGCAAAAGCTGGAATAAAGTGTTCCGGGTGACAGACACGCAGGTCGGCAGGCGGGCATCATTTTCGAGAGCGAATGGCGCAATTACGGTTCAGGCTGAAAGGCCTTCGAGCACCACGTCTTGCTGTCGCAAGCGCATGTAAGCGACCATTGAATTGCCGCATTTCCTTTTCTTACGGCACATCTCGTTCATGGAAGCGCCGCAGGCGAATTTACAGAACGATAACTCCCTGCCGACATCTTCGACCGCATCGCGGTCATCTTCTAATGGCATCGGCACTCCACAAGCCGGTAAAAGTGGGGACGAACCGGAGTCGCTTGAACCGGCAGGCGGCATCAAAAAGAATCTGCTGGCGTGTTTCGGCGCCTTTGGTCACGAGGCCACAAACAGACCGCTCGGTCTGTTTCTCAAAAGTCCCACGATGTGGATGGCGCGTCAAGGGGGGACCTGGCCGTCTTGTTGTGAGGCGCCGTCGACTGGGCCTTCGTGTGTGAATTGGTCTATAGTCTTGTTTGGCTCCAATGCGAAGACTTTGGCAGCGGCCATCGGAGCGCGGTGTACAAGTCATTACCCATCGCGTCGTGCGCGTGGAACTCAATCTGTCGGCCGCGGTGCGCACGGCCGATAGGCAAGGATACTCAGGATGCAAATGCCGGCGGCGACAGTCTCACGGGAGACTGTCGCGGAACGAACGGCGATAGTTAGTCCTGCCCGGCTGTGGAGGTCGTGACGTTCGCGGGCTGCCGCCCGGACTGTACCGTAGCGTCTCCCCGAACCAGCCTAAATCCGCAACCTGCGTTCTCGCCCGGATAGAACCATGCGCGCAACGCATGCGGCTGCCCGGCAGCTACTTCATAGAACTCGAACTGGCTTCTAGCCATGGGCGTCAGCCTATATTCCGGACTCGAGAGAACGGTCATGATGAGATGATTCTCATCGCCGTTAAAGATCTGAACGGTACGCAGGTCCGGCGCTGAACGGAGAAGCTTCAGCACGTACGAACCTGGAGGAAGCACGGTTCCCTGAACGTCAATTGACTCGTCGATTTTGATCTTCGTCTTCTTGTCCCATTGATCGGCCTTCAGTGTAGGGATCAGCGCGCTGCCCATCAGGCTCACAGTGAGCGCGGCGATCGTTGGTAAATAGTGTTTCATAACTTTGCTCCTTTGATGCATTCTGTTTTCTGTCTTAGCTGTCTGCTCGTATTGATGTCTTGAAGAAGCATCCGGAATGATCGAATGTTGTAAACGAATCGTAAATGTGTTCGCGGAACGAGTAATTCGCTTCCGAATATCGGCGCCTTCGAATAGGCAAGCACCGGATCGATCTTATTTAGTGCGCGAACCGCTATTAGCCGGGGGCGGAAAAAAAGCAACGCTTGAATGGAATTTCCCGGCGTGCCTAACCGTCTGCATTGGTGGAGATCGGACGGTCCGGAGCTGCGCGAGAAATCATAACCGAATTCGACGTGCGTCCGATTTCGATCCGAATCGAACAAAAGAGGAGAAACAACCATGAAACGCAATTTGCCTGTTTTCGCCGCGCTAGCCATGAGCCTGATAAGCGCCGCGTGTGTCCCCTCGCTGCGAGCTAGCGAGTTAGACGAGAAAACCATCATCACATTGTCAGGCCCACTGTCGGTAAAGGGGACGATATTGCCGGCCGGCCAGTACGTGCTGAAGCTTCAGGATTCAATGTACAACCGGAGTGCCGTTTCCGTGTTCAACATGGACGAGACGCGGTTGATCGCCACGGTCTTAACGATTCGCGCGTACCGATTGCGGCCGGCCGGCAAGAGTGTGTTCTCGTTTTACGAGACGGCTCCAGGGGAGCCCCCGGCCTTACACATGTGGTTCTATCCAGGCGACAACGCCGGCCTTGAATTCGAGGCGAAATAAGCGGGCGTCCCTGCTTGGCGCCCAGTCCTGAAAACTAAAGCCAAACCTCCAATAATTCCATGAAGCAAGAAAACACATCATCGAAAAACAACAACCGGCGTTCTTTTCTAAAAGGCGCTCTGACGGTGGGCGCGGCGGTTGCCGGCTCTTCCGCCCTCGGCGCCTCTAATACACTTGCACAAAGTCCTGGGCGGCTAACCAGAGGCGATGTCGGAATCTTGAGATTCCTCGCTGCCGCGGAACTCATCGAAGCCGACCTCTGGCAACAATACGCGGAACTCGGCGGCGTCACTACCGGTACCCAGAATCCCTACCAACTCGCCTTCCAGCAGCTCGATTCGGATGGCTCACAGTACATCACCAGCAATACCCTCGATGAACAGAGTCATGCACAGTTTCTGAACGCATACCTCTCTCTACGGGGGCAGGAACCGGTGGACCTCGACCAGTTCCGTACTTTGCCCGGCAGCCAAGCTACGGGCTCCCGGCAGATAGGACGGCTCACTAACCTCACGCAGCTCTCCGTAGACACTAGCTGGTACACGCGTTATCGCAGCACGACAAACCCGGACTTCGGCGCATCGTTCCCACAAGCGATTCCGGCCCTCGCCAGCGGACACTTTTCGGCGATTCCGCAAACCAACGCCGACTTCGCGCCGGCGGACCACGTTCAGGCGCTCGCCAATATCGCGGCTTTTCACTTCGGCTTTATCGAGCAGGGTGGCTTGAGCCTCTATGCAACCCTCGCTCAGCAGGTCTCGGATGCAGAGGTTCTTCGTATCGTACTGAGTATCGGCGGAGATGAGATCGCGCACTTCCTGGAATGGGTGGACTTCGCCGGTAATGGCGTCCAGACTCCCGTGGCTCCACTCACCGATCCGGTCAGCGGGCTGGTATTTCCGGACTTTAATGCGACCCAGAATCCCCTGCTTCAGACCAACCTGATATTCCCTGTCGCGTGCGAGTTCATCAACCCGAGCCTGCCTATGTGTGCGGTAATTCGTCCGACCGGTCCGGGCCAGCTTAACGCCGCCAACTTCCTTAATGCCCTCATTACGGATGGCTTGTTTATCGGTCAGTCGCAGGAATTTACGGCGCTATTGGGCGAGTTGGCCGACGCAGCGGACGCAGCCGTCCGCCATCTTTAGCGGGTCTGAGTAGTGTGCTGTAGACTTCCCGCGCATCGCCGGTCTGAACATCCGAATTCCGTAAGCGTACCTTCAAGGCCGTATGGACAGACCGGCACGTTGCGCGGCTTTACGCGACTGCCGCGACTGGCTTAAGACCAGAGTTTGGGAATAAAATAACGAAGAAAACAGTCTGTTGAGTAGGCGGCTCCTTTTGACGCCCAGGATACACTACGCCCTCTATGAGCCAATTCCACAGCGGCTTCTGCCGGTGGCCTGTCGTGGGGAAGGACCAACCTATCATGAATTGCGACGATTCCCGTGTCTATCTGCCGGCATATCTGGACGACGAATTAGACATCGCCGAGAACCTTTGTCTCCAGAAGCACCTGGCTGACTGTGAGGATTGCCGGCAGGCACAAAACGATCAACTCGCCTTGCGTTTGGCTCTGCGTGACCCCGGCTTGTACGCCCATCCTTCGGCCGATTTCTCAAAGCGTATTGAAGCGTCGCTGCGTAGCGCGGCGAAAAAACAAATAAATTCCCGGCGTTCCACGTGGCTCGAACTCTTTCGACGTGAGTCTCTCCACTGGGCCCCTGCCGCGGCCGTTCTAATTGTGGCGATGATTGGAACCGCCTTGGTAATGAACCTACGATCGTCTCGTGAGCGGCTCATCGCTACTGCCGTGCTGGCCAGTCACATCCGTTCGCTTCAGGCCAATCACCTGGTCGATGTGCCTTCATCGGACCATCATACCGTCAAGCCATGGTTTCAAGGCAAGCTGGATTTCTCGCCCCCTGTACCCGACCTCTCCGGAGCGGGCTGGATTCTAATCGGAGGGAGACTCGATTATGTCGACGCCCGGCCCGTTGCCGCTCTCATTTACAAGCGCCGGATGCATAACATCAACGTATTTCTATGGCCGGATCGCGGCTCCGCCGACGACACCATTAAGCAAGAAGAAGCGCAAGGCTACCAGATCCTCCACTGGAACAGCGGAGAAACGGCGTACTGGGTGGTGTCCGACCTGAATAACGCGGAGCTTCTTAAGTTCGCGCGAGCGCTGCAGGGACGCTGAATCGGGAATATATTTACTGGCCTCGCAGTCTAGCAAGACGTGAGCAAGACAATTCGAGACGGCTACACCGGAGAGCGGTTGAGCCGGCGATGAATTCCGTTCCTCCCTTCTTCCCTCGGCGGGCGCGGCCGGCACGCTGCGCTCGCACTTTTTATGCGTAATTAGCATCGCGCGCGGCGGGATCATGAGGAATATGTTCCTTTCCACTCGGATCGACGAGCAACAACTGTTGAAGCCGTTTGCGGCCCCGGCTCAGTCGTGACATGACAGTTCCCACGGGGATTTTGGCGATGGCCGCGATTTCCCTGTACGACAATTCTTCGAGTTCCCGCAGCACCAGAACCTCCCGGAGTTCCAAAGGCAATTCGGCAAGCGCCTTCCGCAATAATCCTTGACGTTCCTTCTGAAGTAGTGAGACCTCCGGGTCGGTAGTGGTCGCCAGACCTGTATTGTGAAGTTCCTCGTCGAAGGGCGCACTCCGTTCGCGGACTCCTTTGTGCCGCATGAAGTCGTAGCATAAATTGCGAACAATCGCGAGCAGCCAAGCCCTTGCATTGTCCCCTTGAAAGCCCCCGAAGTGCCGGATTGCCCGTACGTATGCATCCTGCACGATGTCCTCCGCATCGTGGTCGTTCTGTGTCAGCCATCTGGCGAGATTGTAGGATGCGTCTAAATGATTTACGAGTTCTAACACTTGCCTTCTCCAGCGCTTTCGATTCAAGTCGCGTCGCTGTAGTGGCTGATGCTAGTGTTCGCGCGCGGGCGTCAGCACATCGGGTGAAATGCTTGAATTATGGAGGTGACTTCGTAAGAGATTGATTGTAAATAGACTTCTAGCTCGATATGACACGCGCGAGCAGGGGATTGAGAGGGTTCCGAGACGCTTGGTCAGGCATCAAGCCTAACGGCGCCGCGCGCGTGTCCCACACACGTCAGCACAAAGCCCTGCGATCGCGAAACAGGGTCGAGCCCCTCTTCCGCGTCCATTCGAACTTTTCCTGCCAGCAGCCTCGTTCTGCAGGTCCCGCACTGTCCCTGGCGGCAGGAGAATGGTATGCCAACCCCGTGCTCCTCGGCCGCCTCCAATAAGGTCTGGCCGCCGCGGACGGCAAACGTCTTACCCGATCGAGCGAACTCGACCAACGCGTCCGTCTCGGACTCGGCCGCAGTCGAAATCGGTGCAGCGCTCTTCGGAGCGGAACCGCCGAAGCTTTCCTGCATGATACGTTCCGGCATCACTCCCAGACCAATGAGGATTGCGCGGAGCGTGTCCATGAATGGAGGCGGACCGCAAAGAAAGAAATCCGGCAAGTTAAGGTCCTTGATTTTATCCCCAATAAATTCGCGGCTGATGTGACCCCGCGGTCCCGGCCAACCGGCATGAGGTTGCGACAGCAGAATATGGTACTGAAACTCTCTCACACGGGATCGTATTTGCTCCAGTTCGCCCTCGAACATGACGTCGGCGCCGGTGCGAACGCAATACAACAGCGTGACGTTTGTTTGCACACAAAGGTCGTCCATATAGCGGAGCATCGCCATCATGGGCGTGATCCCGCTTCCAGCAGCGATGAGTACAACGTTTCGATGCTTGTTCTCGTCGAAATAGAATTGCCCGAATGGACCTTTCGCCTCAACCGTCAATCCAACGGATACGCGATCGTTCAGAAACAACGACACGCAGCCCTCAGCTACCCGTTTCGGCGTGATTTCGACGTAACCGGAACTCGCCGGAGAGGAACAGATGGAGTATGACCGGAGAACCTTTTTGCCATCGAAGAGAAAAGAGAACGTAAGAAACTGGCCGGGGCGCGCGTTGAGTTTGCGGTCGGCGGGAACAATGAACCGCAGGGTCTTTGAGTCCGAGGTCTGCGGTGTGATGCTCGCCAACCTCAATATCAACGGCTCACCTGGCGATGAATCGATGACGCGGACAGCGGCAACCGGTTGTTGCGCCGCTCCGACAGTTGCTCCCGATTTCGCATTGGAAACGTGGCTTTTAGAGGGGCGGCGAATGGCAAGCGTCAGCATACCTAAACACACCAAGGAGATGAATCCGATCGCCTTTCTGTTGTGCCCGATGCGTGACGTACCATTATCCGGACCCGGCGCTCCTTGCGTTTTCGAACGTCCAGCGGGAGGACTCGCCGCGGCTTGTGCGAGACTCCGTTTGCCGCTATCAGGCGTCCGAGTTGCCGACAGGTATCCGATGATTTGCTGGTCTTCGCCGGGCTGGATAGCTCCCGCGCTACCCGCCGCATAACCGGCCATACGGGCAACCGTCGCGCTCCACTCCACTTGCGTTTTCGTAGCAGTATAGACACGGTCCAGGCCATGGCAACGCCCGCAGCGCTGGTCCACCAGCGCTCTTGAGACTTCCAGAGCCGCTGCGCCCGCCGTTCCTTTCGGCGCCATTTGAGTCGCCAGGTATGAGACGATAATTCGCGAATCTGCTTCGGAGATCCCTGAATCCGGCAGCGCGCGCATCCTGTTCACTGTCGCCACCCAGCCCCGGGTGTCCTTGCGAGCTCCGGCGATGCGATCCAGACTGTGACATTTGGAGCATCGTTTCTCCATCGTTGCGGCGGCAAGATTCATATCGATCGCGACAGGAGGGAGATCGATCGCCGCGAGTGAGACGGTTTGCATCCGGGTTTGATGCGCAAGATACGGACCAGCCGTGATACCGATCAGTACGAACGACAGCACGAAGATCACGAGTCCAATCGAAAACAGAAAAGAGTAGTAACTTTTGTAATAACGGGCGACTAGAACCTTGATGAAGAGCAGAGGGCTTAGGACCATCGCCAACGTCAAGTGGATTGTGGTGGCAGGCGATACGCCTCCGTTAGAGTCCCCCAACCGGTCAACCATGAAGTATCCCATCGCGCAGAACAGCGCGATGAAAATATAGCCTCCGATCCGGTGGGCGGCGACTAAGCGGGAGCTTGCTTTCGCGTCCCTCACGCGCGTGGAGACTTGCAATATTAGCCAGACATTGATGGCGCCAATGAGAACAAATGCGATGCCTAGCCAGACGCTCGTCGAACTGTCGATCATGGTTGTAATCTGCAGCTCCTTGCGGCTGGATGAGGTTCCCGGTCAGGCGGCGTTAGACAGCAGTTCGTTAAACTCGGCGGCGCGATCGCCCTGGCTTTGGTCGGCGATTTCCTGGCAGTGGATGCAGAACGCCGCCCATGGCAATGCGGCCAGGCGTTTAGGACTGATTTCTTCGTCGCAACGCAGGCACACGCCGAAGCTGCCTTCTTCGATGCGGCGCAGAGTTGCCCGGATGTTCCGCAATAGAACGGAATCCCGGTCGAGACTGCGGATTGCCAACTCGCGCTCCGTCGCGTGTTGCACTTCGTCGAGAGCGTCGGGGCTTTTTTCGATCTCGATGCCGTCACGTTTTCGCACGATTCGTATCAGTTCCGCCTGCTTGGTTTCCAGCACGGTTGTGTATGTGTTCAACTCTTTCTTAGTCATTTGTTTGTTCTCCTGTCTTTTGGCCGTATCTTTCTATAGCGATTTGAGGAAGGTAATCAACTGCTGTTGTTGCTGCGGGGTCAAAGCGGCGAATCTTGCAATGACATCCTGTGCCTCTCCTGCATGGCGCTGAATGGCATCGGCTAACGTTGTCGACGCGTTGTCATGCATGAAACGAGCTTTTATTCGGAGTCCCCACAATGGAGCGGTGCGAAGCTTGTTTGCTGTGTCTGCCGGGCCGGCCTGCACGATACCGTCTCCGGTGCCAACATCGTGAAGTAAGAAATCTCCATAAGGATGAAAGGTTCTGTTTCCCAGGGCCGCGGGAACGGTATAAGCGCCGCCGTTTATTACCGTTCCGGGAGGATCCGTTGTTAGTGACGCAACATGACAAGTAACGCAACCGATGGAATTGAACAGAGTCTGTCCCGTATTAGCATCCGAGGTTGCGGCTAGAACCGTATCGCGCGGTGGCGCCTGGGTACCGCGGATGAATTGAGCAAAATGGTCAATATCCTCTAAGCCCAGAGCATCTGGTTTATCTTCCAGATCGGTGGTCACTTTGCACACCGACGTAACATCTTTGGGCTTCAACCGATTAGTAACACCCATTTCATTCAGGTAGGCGTCGCCCGAAAACGAGAGGATAGTGGGATCCTGGTCCTTCCAGCCAAACTTGCCTACGCCCGTCTTTCCCGGTGCTTCCAGGATTGGGACTTGAATAGCCTCGCCGTGAATTACTCCACTGGTCTCAGTAGACTGATTGGCGGCGATCGCCAGGAACGTGCGGTCGTCGACGGCCTCTACGAAGCCATCGCCCAGTGTGTTGAGGACGGCACGCAGGGTGCGGATATTTTCTGTGTCCGGTACATGCTCTTGAGCTTGTGGACATATGGAACGGTCGTTGACAATGGAACGGCCCGTGATGGTGCTCGCTCCGCCGTCGATCGTGACAGTAGGATTGACAAACGCGCCAGTCGGGTCGTTGTGACCGACTCGTACTTCTGTAAATTGGCCGGCCGCTCCGGCTACGCCGTTGTTATGGCACTCGACGCACGCCGTTGCATTGAAGACCGGGCCGAGTCCGCTACTTGCATCGTGTCTCCGCTCAAATTGTGCCTGGTCGAGTGCGAAGGTGTCGCCGGGGGGCTCTGCGATCCCGTTGCTGACGCTCTGCGAACCGGCGGTGGATGTTACTTCCCCTGTCGCGCCGATCGTCTGACCCAGCGTGGGAGTAGTAAATCCGGCCGGTGCTTCTGTTACCGATTGTTGTGCGACCAATCCAATTGCGGCGACCCCTATAAACGAAAAGATAGCGATCCTTCTATGTTTCACTGGGTTTAATCTCCTTGAGCGCGTGTCCGTTTCTGCTGTTGCAACTGTCTATACCGGACGCCGGGGACAAATATTCCAGATTGATCAAAGCTTTCCGCCGGGAATATTCTCACACTGTATCCAGTCTTCCCGAGTATGAACAGGCATTTCATGGGTAATAGTTTTGGCCACATCTACAGTGAGAAACGCTCGACTGAGAGAGCGTCTCTTACGGAACTCTTACGGCCTAACTGGCTTTGCGCGGTAGTTCTGCTGGGAACTGCTCTGCTGGGAGGCGCCACCGGCTCTCTAGCGGCTCAAACGGCGAGCACTCCACAAAATAATTACTTGGTTCACAACCTGGCCTCCGATCTCGCCAACACCGCAGACCATCTTGATCCGAATTTAGTGAATCCGTGGGGTGTGGGATTCGGCCCCACTCCGTTGTGGGTTGGAAATAACGGTACCGGCACTGCCACGCTATACGGCGGCGCCGGCGCCCCAATCCCCCTGATTGTTACGATTCCGCAGGCGGCAAACGCGGGCACTGCTGGACCGGTAACGGGAGTGATCTTTAACACTTTCGCCTCCAACGCGAATGCCTTTGACGTACAGGCAGGTAAGCCGGCGCTTTTCATGTTCTGCTCCGAAGATGGAGTGATCTCGGGATGGAATCAGACCGTAAGCGGGACCAAGGCGTCGGCGCTCTTCGATAATTCAAAATCCGGCGCCGTATATACGGGATGCGCGCTGGGCGGAACCGCCGCGGCGCCGTATCTTTTTGTGGCGAACTTTAATGCCGGAACGGTGGACGTGTATGACGCGAACTTCAACCTGAATCCGGCGCCGTACAACGCGAGCAGCCTTCCGCAACCGTACACTACATCGTCGCCGTTTTCAAATCCAGCGATACCGGCGGGATTCGCTCCATTCAACGTTCAAAATATCGGCGGCACGCTGTTTGTGACCTATGCTAAGCAGGACGCCGAAAAACATAACAATGTCGGCGGTGCGGGCAATGGATATGTTGCCATGTTCAATCTGAACGGCAGCCTAATCGCGAATCTCATCGGTGAGGGACCGCTCAACTCACCGTGGGGGATGGCGATCGCGCCGGCCAACTTCGGACCGTTCGCGGGCGCACTTCTGGTCGGAAATTTTACCGACGGAAAAATTAACGCTTTTAACGCCAGCACCGGTGCCGTGCTCGGCACGCTGGACGACACCTCTGGCAATCCGATAGCGATTCCCGGATTATGGTCGCTAAATTTCGGAGGCGGCGCCGACAGTGAAGATCCCGGCACCTTGTACATCACGGCTGGCATTGGTGGTGGACCGAACAACGATCCGCTGGAGTCGCACGGACTGCTCGCAAGTATCCAGGCCGCGCCATCCTTTGTGACGGCTGGAATTCAAAACGGCGCCAGCTTCATCACCGGGCCGATCGCTCCTAATACATGGGTCCAGATCAAGGGAAATGGACTGTCCGAAACTACGGGAACCTGGCAAGTTACAAGCAGCACATTGCCCACCCAAGTAAATGGTGTAGGCGTCACCGTCAACGGCACGGCGGTTCCTGTAAGCTTCGTGAGCGATACGCAAGTGAACTTCCTGGTTCCATCCACGGTGGCGACGGGCCCAGCGCAGATCCAGGCCACCAACAACGGACTGACCAGCGCGGCCGTGACAGCGAACGTGGAACCTCAGGCGCCCGCATTCTTCACGATCGGGACCAATGCTTCTAACGGCAATATTTACGTCGCCGCCGAACATGCGGACGGGACGTTGATCGGGCCGGCAGCGACCATTAAGAACGCTACGCCCGCGGAGCCAGGGGAGACGATCGTGCTTTTCGCCACGGGTATTGGAGCGCCACCCGCTTCAGGCCAAACGCTCGCCACTCCAACAATTGCGATCGACGGAATCGATGCCGATGTCGTCTTCGTGGGTGTGGTGGGACCGGGACTGTATCAGTTCAATGTGGTGGTACCATCCACCGTCACGCTAGGGCAGGACGTGCTGGTGGTCGGCCTGTCGGCTAACTTTGAGACTCAACCAAACGCGTTCCTCACGATCGCCTCTCAGTAAATCGCAGCGGAGAAAGTTCGCACGGTGTGCGGCAAAGAGAAAAGCCCATGTGTGAGGTTGCCAATGCTGCTCCGCGCCCGTGCGATGCGAGATCTACTCTCGCAATCGAGCGAAGAAGGACTCGATCAGGCCCTTAACTCACTCGATGCGCCACGCGAGGCCGCCGATATGTTGCCAGTCAACGTCAGGAGGGCTCGTTCGTGGTTCCCGAAGCCTACGCCGATGTCGGCTTCAACGGCGCCGACATGGAGCGTCCGGGATTGCGAAGCTCATGGCTGCGATCGAAGCTAGCCGCATCGATTGCATCGTTGTCTATAAGGTAGACCGGCTCAGCCGCTCGCTTCTCGGTTTCGCACGCTTCATGGGTGTCCGTGAGCGGCACGGCGTGAGCTTTGTCTGGGTCACCCAGCAGTTCAACACCGGCGCGCCGGTGGGTCGTCTGACGCTGAATATTCTCCTGTCATGTGCGGAGTTCGAACCAAGATGTCGAAAATAGGCGCCAAAACGGGCAATTTGACGGACCACGAAGATGCCACGATGCTCCGTTAGCCGTGTACGGGGAAATGGCATTGCTAGGACGGCTCTCAAGTTCAGCGTGTGGTGATCCATAGGTTAAGACAGCGCATCGCCCCCCGCATCTAGAATCACCAGCAATTGTGCTCTCTTAGCGACGCCAACCTCCAGTGCACCCGGCCCCGGCCAGACCGGTTGAACTTTCCACCTGTGCTTCCCCGACGCTCTGCTATCCTTCTGGGCATGCGCCGCGACCTGCTCGTAACCTCCGCTGTCATGCTGGCCGCTATGTCTCAATTCGTCTCTGCCCAGGCTCCTATCTCCGTGGCCTCGCGCGTAGCCGCCCAGAATACGCTCTTTGACGACGCGTGGCAGGCCAGCCTCAAGATGAATCCCATTCAGGCGACTGCCGTTGGCGACTACCGCTACAACGGCCAACTCGGCGACTATTCACTCGCCGCGCCCATCTCCCACGACCTTTTCCTCCGCCAGCTTCAAGAGCGCGTCGAGGACTACGACCTCAAAGAGTTCGAGATGCCCCTCAGTGCATCCGGTGGCGGCGGTGGCATCCATGCCAACCTCGCTGACCTCCCTCTTTCCATGCCCTTCGACTCCGTCAAGCACTACGAGGACTATATCTCTCGCCTCCACCAGATCCCTCGGGCCTTTCTCCAAACCGAGGAAGTCCTCCGCGCCGGAGTGAACGATCACCTCGTCCCCGTGCGGTTCATCGCCGAAAAGATTCCCGGCCAGGCTGAAGGCGTGATCGCCTCCAACCCCTTCATCCTCCCCCTCAAGAGATTTCCCGCCAGCTTCTCCGACGCCGACAAGAATCGCCTCACCGAACAGATCGCCTCCACCGTCAACAACGAGGTCTTTCCCGCCTACAAGCAGTTCGCCGCCTTCATCACCACCGACTACATCCCCTACACCCGAACCACGCTCTCCATCAACTCCCTTGGCGGCGGCAAACGTCGCTACCAGACTACTCTCCGCCGCTTCACGACAACCGACCTCACCGGAGCCCAGATCCACGAGATCGGCCTGAAAGAGGTCGACCGCATCACCGCAGAGATGGCCGTCCTTGCCAAGACCAACGGCTACAAGGACCTCGCCACCTTCCGCGGCCACATCGAAAACGACCCCAAGTATCAGTGCGTATCCGCTGAAGCCATCGTCGAAGACTTCCGCAAGTACATCGCCCAGATGCAGCCCCATTTGCCTGAGCTCTTCAATCTGCTGCCCAAGACCGCAGTCACGGTCGAACCCATCCCTCCTTTCCAGGCCTCCGCCGCAACTCACTATCAGGCCGGAACCCCGGACGGAAAGCGCCCCGGCCGCGTCTCAGTCGCCGTCTCCGACCCCACCCACCGCAGCTACATCAATGACGAGGCTGTCGCCTATCATGAGGGCGTCCCTGGGCACCACCTCCAGATCACCATCGAGCAGTCTCTCACCGGCCTCCCCGAGTTCCGCAAGCACGGCGGAAACTCCGCCTACATTGAGGGTTGGGGACTCTACGCCGAGGAACTCGGCAAGGAGATCGGCTTCTACCGGGACCCGGGATCCGACTACGGCCGCCTCCGCTCGGAACTGTTCCGGGCGGTGCGTCTGGTTGTAGACACTGGCATTCACGACATGGACTGGAGCCGCGATCAGGTCGTGGAGTACATGCGCAACTCCCATGCCATTGATGAACCCACGATCCAGGCTGAGACAGACCGCTACATCTCCGGCCCCGGCCAAGCCTGCAGCTACAAGCTCGGTCAGCTCAAGATCCGCGAGCTACGCGGCCGCGCCAAACAGCAGCTAGGCGCCAAGTTCGACCTCAAGACCTTCCATGATGAGATCCTCTCCGGCGGCGCCCTCCCGCTCGATATCCTTGACGCTCGCGTCAACCGCTGGATTAAAACGAAGGTGGCGGCCAACAACTGACTTCAGTCCCTCGGCCCCACGCTGGCCCGCGTGTCTCGCTCCACAGGGGCTGCGCGCCACATTGTGCCTTCCTGACGCCAACGATTTTTCAATTCGGCGCCGTGCTATTTCAAGCATCTTGCGGCCGGCGGAAGCGCGCAGCGTCCGTTCATCTACCGCGGATCGCATTCACAAACAAGAGCGCGCCGTAAAGGGACGAGGAGGATAACATGAGACCTGACTCTGACGCGAACACTGGGAGGGCCGATACACGGAAGGGCGCCTTTGGCGCTTCTTGAAACGATATTGCTTGCCGCGCTCGCATGCGCCGCTTTCACGCAAACCAACCAGCATGAGCTGACGCCTGCACAGGTCGGCGAGATCGTGAATCGCTTGCACGCCGCTGTCAAGGACTATGTGTTTCCCGACATCGCCGCGAAGCTGCAAGAGGAGATTGAACAGCACCGGACTCACTATCGGACGATCACCGGTCTGGCGGCTCTCACCGGCCGGTTAACCGAAGATATGCGGGGTGTCGGCCATGATCGGCATCTTCGGGTGACATTCAATGAACAATTGGCAGTGCAGAACAAATTGACGCCAGAAGAAAAACGGCATGCCCATGCCTTTGACCTCTCGAGTGGCCTGGGGATTCGAAGCGCTCGGTGGTTATCTGGCAACATTGGCTACATCGATCTTCGTATTTTTCTCCAGACCCGGACGCCGGCGCCGCCGTTGCGGCGCTGATCCAACTCGTGAACGGGACGGATGCCCCGATTGTGGATCTGTGCAGCAACGGCGGCGGGAGCGGAGACACGGTGACGACGCTAGGCGAAGCAATGTTGGGCCCAGGGAAGAACGTCTCCAGGAAGCACCCAACTCAGCGGGATCGCAAGGTCCAAACAAGGAAATAAAGATATCGCATCCAGCGGCTGCGATTCTGCTGCGCTTCAGGAATTCCCGCATTGGGTTCCAGAGATTCAAAAGCAGTGACGCAAGTCTCAAAGTGCGAACAAACCGCGTCGACGGATCTGGCGAGCCGCCCCACGCGGAAGCGTCCTCTGAAGAAAGCGAAACAAACCTCCGGCTTTAGAGTCTCACTTCCAAGACTCGACAAGAGAGACCCGCTCCTGTGACCGAGCCGCTTGGCGAGTGCGTTTAATGCGCACATAGGAACTCACTCGCCGCTCTCCATCGGACGCTTCGCCTCTGATGACGGCATTTCGCTAAAACTGGGCCGGTGGTTCGTTTTCTTAGTACGGACTGTGGTTCGTCGCTTGGTGCAGACATTGGGCGCATGGCCGCCTGATAACGAAGGGAGAACATGTTATGTCAATTCTCGCGTGGATCGTCCTGGGCCTGCTCGCTGGCTTCATTGGCAGCAAATTGGTCAACAAAACCGGCGAAGGTGTTGTTCTCGACATTGTCTTAGGGATCGTTGGAGCTGTAGTCGGCGGCTTTATCTTCAACCTATTCGGAGCTTCCGGAGTGACGGGCTTGAATATCTATAGCCTTTTCGTGGCAGTGATTGGGGCCCTGTTCCTTCTGGTTGCGTATCACGTAATAAGACGACGTAATCTTGCTTGGTACCGGCGCTGAAGATGATTATCAGTGCACTGGTACGCGCCTAACTTTTCTGGTCTCAGCTATTGTTTCGTTTCTGCCGCTCGCCGGCGTAAGCACAGTCCGGCCGTCGAACTGACCCCGCGCAGCGCCAGCCATTCGGAGTCTAGCCGCGAACGAAATCGAGGACTCAACGAAGACTGACGCGGTGGGGCCGGGAGCGGTAGACCAAGGGTGGTGCGGGCGCAGATTCTTGTGGACCGTGCCAGGTTCTCGCCAGACGAAATTGACGGCGTGTACGGCGACGATTTTGGGATCGCGGTCAAGTGCGCAGGTCCCCGAGAAAATAGCCGGCGATCCCGCTCCACGATGTGAGCTGCGCATTTTGCGGGATCTGGGCAAGGTCGTCGTATAGAAATGGTGTGCCGGTAACCTGGCGGTAAAGAAGCAGAACCCAGCAGGCGCTGAGGAGAAGGAAGAAGGCGGTCGATCGCCTCACGGCTCGGCATTTTTCGCTAGGTCGAGCATGGTGTCGAGCATTCGTTTCAGGTAGGGACAAGACTCGTAGGCGAATTCGGGGTCGGCTCTGGAAAAAAGCTCGTATCCATCGATCGTTTTCTTGTAAGTGCGATTGATGGCATGGTATGCCTCTTTGATGTGCGTGGCAGGCGGCTTGTTGAAGTTGACTGCTTCGGGCTTGGCTTTATGTTTCTCGATCTGATCACGCACGCCGGATGGGAATATTTCAGGTTGGCTTAGGAGCCATGCTTCAGTTTCGTGAACAGCGAAGAACATTTTAAATCTCTTGTTTCCGACTTCGCGCTCGATTTGGTTTACCGCCCATTCGCAGCGCTCTTTCGGCGAGTGGGTGTGGTCCGGGTAGAAGTTCGGGCCGTAGAGATCGAGGAGACCGATTGCGGCGATTACGTCTTCGCGTCCGGGTACCTCAAGTTCCGCAACAATCTTGCGTTGAATGCGCGTCCGGAATTTAGACCATCCCGCAAGATCGACGGGCCGGATGCCAACGGGTTGCTTCAGGCGTGAGTCTAGCCACTTCTTCAAGAAGCCGGCGAGGGCTTTGTGCTCCGTCGCCCCTTCCACGAAGAGGACGAATTTCAACCTATGTTCTCCAGTTGTCCGGAACTGTAGGCTTCTCCCAGTGTGAATTCGCGGAGCCAATGCGCAAGTTCTTCCCCGGTGATATTCTTCAGTCGGGTCTTGCCTGCCTGCGATTCCACGACTGTGATCGTTGGATTGTGCTTGCCGAGGGCGTCAAGCAATGCCGGGGAATGTGTTGTGAAAACAATTTGGGATAGTTGGGCGGCTTCGGCTGCCAGGTCTGCAATAATCGGCAACATTGATGGATGGAGACCAGTCTCAGGTTCCTCGATCGCTATGAATGGCGGCTTCTTGGGATTGGCCAACACTGTTAAGAGGAAGATGAACCTCAGCGTTCCGTCGGACAAATCCGCTGAGGATTGCTCACGCTTCAGCGATTTCCAGCGCACGCGCATCTGGATTCTCTGGTCCGCCGCGGGTGGAAAGACGAGTTCTTCGAAATCGCCGCCGAATGCGGCGGCCATGGCGGCGTTCATCTCATTCTTGAAGTCACGATTCGCGGTGTACGCGGTATGCAGCACCGGTATGAAGTTATTGGCGTCTTCAGCGACGATCTCCTCAAGCGAGACGACAGTTGGTCCGCGACTCGGTCCCAGGTCGATCATGCCGTAGATAGCAGAGTCGCTCAAGTCGGCAGAGAATTCGTGAATGACGATTGATACCCCTACGGCGCCGACCAGGGATAACACAGTTTCGCCCGGCTTCAGGTCCTTGATGGAAATCTGCTTACGGTCGTCGTTGTCAGTGATGATGGACGCGCTTCTGCGAGCTCGCTTGATCAAATCGGGATGAGATCCAAAACCCGCTTCTGTAAACAACTCCTCCTCTCCGACGAAGTACGAAGAACCTTCCTTCCCGAGCATCAAAGAATAATCAGCCTTCTCATCGCCCATAAACAAGTTCTTAGATTCGATCTCGATCGCCGTTGCCTGACCATCCCAAAGCATGCTCGAGATGCCGCCTTCGCGTTGAATGAACTTACCAAGTTGTCCACCGGCCGACGCCTTCAGCAGTCGAACGACTTTGAGCAGGTTCGTTTTGCCGCCGCCGTTCGGTCCGATAAGTACATTGAGCTTGCCGGGTTCCCACACGACGTCCGCGAGCGAACGAAAACCCTTCACGGCGAGGCGCTCAATGAACATGCGCTTACCTTACCAGACGCGGCACTGCGGGTCGCGGACCATGGGCTGGCCGATCTTGCATGAGAATGCCTTGCGAAATTCGGGCATGTTCGAGACGACTCCGTTCACCCGGTCTTGGGCGGGGGAGTGGGGATCGACGGTCGCAAGCATGCGTTCGAGCTCAGGGCGGCGGCTGTCGCACCAGACCTGGCCCCAGCCTAGGAAGAAGCGCTGGTCGGCGGTGAAACCATCGATTTTTGGCGCCTGTTTGCCTTTCAGAGTATCCATCAGGGCCATGAACGCGAGGCGGAGGCCGCCGTTATCGGCCGTGTTTTCGCCCAACGTCAGTTTACCGTTCAAGTGGATGTCGCCGACCGCGATGAAACCCGAGTACTCCTTGACGAAGCACTCCGCGCGCTCTTCGAACGCCTTGGCGTCCGCGGGCGTCCACCAATCGCGAAGATTGCCCTGCGCATCGAACTGGCGGCCTTCGTCGTCGAAGCCATGCGTTAACTCATGCCCGATCACCGCGCCGATTCCGCCATAATTGACAGCGTCGTCGATTTTATTGCTATAGAAAGGCGGCTGTAAAATGCCGGCCGGGAAGTTGATGTTATTCATCTGCGGATCGTAATACGCATTGACCGTGGGCGGACTCATGCCCCATTCGCCGCGGTCCACGGGTTTGCCAATTTTGTGCAAGCCGCGCTCGACTTCGAACTCGGCCGCGCGGCGGTCGTTACCGAGGGCGTCATCGCGATCGATTTCGATACTGGAATAGTCGCGCCATTTATCGGGGAAGCCGATTTTATTCTTGACTGCTTCGAGCTTGAGCAGAGCTTGCTTCCTGGTCTCAGGAGTCATCCAGGAAAGCGTCTGAAGGTCGTCCCCCAGCGCCTTCTCGATCTCGTTCACCATTTTCAAAGCGCGCTGCTTGCCTTCGACGCCAAACGTTTTGTCGACGTACTTCTCGCCGAGCGCTTCGCCGAGATCGGAATCGGTGAAGTCCACGCAACGTTTCCAGCGGGGGCGCTGCTCTTTCGCACCGGTCAGTATTTTTCCGTAGAAATCGAAGTTTGCGTCGACAAACGCCGTGGGAAGCAGCCGCGCCGAAGTGTGCACGAGATGCCATCGCATGTAGGTCTTCAGATCGTCGAGGTTGTTGGTGACGAGAGTGGTCTCGAGCTGGCGGAAGAAGTTGGGCGCCACGACGGTGAGCGAATCGACGGGCGGCGCGCCCATCCCTTCGAAGTACTTGGGCCACTCAATGAAGGGGCAGAGAGAGAACAGCTCATGCACGGTCATCTTGTGATAGGTAGCGTTGGGGTCGCGGCGGGTGACGCGATCCTGCGATCCCTTGGCCAGCTCGGTTTCAATCTTCATGATGGCCGCGGCTTTGGACTTGGCTTTTTCGGAAGCATCGCCCAAAAGCTCCAGCATCTTCTGCACGTGCGCGAGATATTGATTGCGCAGTTCCACCGCTTTAGCGTCGTCCTTGACGTAATAATCGCGGTCGGGGAGACCGAGGCCGCCCTGGTCCACTTCAGCGATCACCTGCTCGGAGTCTTTCGCGTCCTGCGTCGAATCGAATCCAAAAAACGCGCCGACGCCGAGGCGGTGCAGGCGCACAATCTCGGCGGGTATCTCCTGCTTCGTTTTTAGCGCGGCGATGCGGTCGATCTCGGGTTTGATGGGCGCGACGCCACGCTTGTCAATGTCGGCTGTGTCCATGCAGGCGGCGAAGAAGTCGCCGATTTCGCGGGTGACCTGGTCGCGGCGGGGGTCGTTCGCAGAAGCCTCTTCGAGGATGTTGTAGAGGATCTGGCGATTGCGTTCGGCGAGTTCGCTGAAGCGGCCCCAGGTAGATTGGTCGGCCGGGATCGGATTCTGGGCAAGCCAGGTCCCGCAGGAGTATTGATAGAAATCGACACAGGGGTCGGCTTTGGTGTCGAGGGCCTTTATGTCGAAACTGGGGACTATCGGGGTTTTCGGCGGCTGGGCTGACGCGGCCGCGGACGCGAGGAGCAGAAGGATGGCGCTACGCACATTTTCATTCTAAGGTAGCGTTGTTAGTTCGTAGTTGCTGGTTGTTAGTTCTTAGTCAGCGGCTGCCTAGTAACACTTCTTCGAGGAAAGCCAACGCTCGCGGGTCTTTGCTTTGGCCTAGCCAGAAGACCGCTTGTTTTCTCACTGCGGGGTTGTGGTTGGTGCGGGCGACCTGGATTAGCAGGGGGACGCCTTCGTTGTTGGGCATCTGAGTGAGCGCGAAGACGGCCTTCTTTTTCACTTCGGTGTCGGGATCGTTTTCGATGGCGTTCTGAATGGTCGAGACAACTTTGCTTCCGGCTTTTTGGGCGAGCCAGAAGAGGGCCTGCTCCCGGACGCGCGGACTCTTGTCGTCGTGCGCCGTTCGGATGATTGTGTTCAACGCTTCGGGCTCCTTGCTCTGGGTCAGGGCAAAGATCACCTGCTCGCGGACCTTATCGCTGGGGTCTTCGCGGAGCATGCGGGTCAGGATTTCGAAACCTGGTTTGCCACGGGCGCTGCCGAGCCAGAAGGCCGCATCGCGGCGGATGGATTCGGACGAACTTGGAGCCGTGAGCTGTTCCAGCGCCTGATCGGCAGAGGGGTCGGCATGCATCGCGATGGCTTGCAACGGGCCGTGCCGCAGGCCTTCCTGAGTGGCGAGCGGAACCAGATAATGGACGCTCTCGGCGGCTTGGACTCCGTTCAGCCAGATGAATTGGAGGCCTCCCGCGTCGAGTTCGCAATCTGGCGAGAAGGTGCGCACTTTGCCGATTCTGTGGTCCTCGACGCGATAGAGGACCACCACATGGCTCGGCCCTTCGAGCCTGACAGGCGAGCCGGAATTCGCTACGCTCGATTGGTTCTGATTCGTTCCTTCGAGTGAACAACCGCAGGCGTAGCCGTTGTTGAAACAGCACATCTCGCGGTCGCCGTGGATGACCGGCTC